>CAYUHY010000017.1:0-18326 GCA_964444615.1 uncultured Candidatus Saccharibacteria bacterium
TTAGTCTGTCTCAAAATCGCTAACGCCCCACCTTATATTTATTCAATAGTTTTAGCGTATTTCAAAACTATTGGTGCCCCACTTTTAGCTATTATCGATGGGTATATATTTACAAGACTTTCTGCGTCGCACTTGTTTGAAAAGTTCAAATATAATGGCGGGCGCAGTGATGGCTTTTTGACAGACCTGGCCGGCTATTTATTGCGTATTTTTTGCAATTGTTAGCTAACTTGAGGGTTCTTTTAGCCTGCCTTGAAGCCGTCGCTACGCCCCATTTTGCTTTTTGCTCTCGAGGGATTTAGAAATTAGTTGCTGGCGATACACCGCACAGCAAATCCCATGTAACGGTCGAAGGTAGCTGTACCAGGGAATAATAGGGTACTAATACGCATGAGGTATACGTCGTGGGGATTGACTTCATGCGTGCTAGTCCCAGACCAACAGCAGCTTTCGTCAGTATTTACGAGTGAACCTTCGTAGATGTACCCGGTAAGTTTAAAATTGTAAGGAGCAGCTTGGATTTTGGTGGAACCAGAAGAAGAAGTGGAGATGGCTGCGGCCTTAGTAAACTTTAGAAGTTCTCCGTCACTACCGCCTGACGGAAGCTTCCAGCCTTTGGAACAAATGCTTGAACTTGCGTTACCTGAAGTTGTACCACTAATTCCAGTCCCAGCCGTAGCGGCAGTCCAAGAATAGTATATAGTGTTTCCAGAGTTTGTTGAACTTGCACTATATGATTGAGCAAGATAATAATTACTCTTTGAGAAATCTGTACTAGATAATGAAGTGAGTGGAGCTGGAAGAGTATAGTTAGATTTTACATCAGAATCAGCAGGAGTAAGAGTGCGACGACCTTTGAGAAGGAGGTTACTCGTCATCCAACAGCGGCCATCGGCATACTTAGCAATAATATATTCATTATCATCACGAGAGTCTTTGAGCCGCATGGTGGGTACGGTAGTGGAGCTTGCGGCTGGAGTAGAGACTTGGTTACAAATACTACTCGTCATTTGCTGCATAGTAGTAATACCAGAGTCTCTGATAGTAGGTCCAGAATTATAGCCATCAGAAGTAGCATTACTAGTACGCCATTCACCTAGATTTTTTCTGGGTGTAACTACAAGGCTTAGGGTTACGTTACCACGATAAGTACCCGCATTAGTATTATTTGATGCGAACTTTGCGGCAAAGACTAGTTTACGAGAAAACGATGCACTGCCACTTGTGGATAGATTATCAACAGAGAGATTAGCTCCACCAGTGCTCAAGCTTTGGTAATATAAGCTTTCTTTAGCCGTGCCAGTACTTCCCCAGCCGTAGCCCCAAGTATTATCTGTCATATTAGCAGGAGTTTTATTTCCTGCTCCACCAATTGTAGTTGCACCACTTGGACCAGAAAGGTTAGTATTGCCAGAAATCTTCAAAGTATAGGCTGAAGCATCGGTAACATTCACGCTAACAGTATGTTCTTTACTATAGCCTACCGATCCTGGCGCTACGGTGACACTTTCTGTACTAGAACTAGTACTACCATCAATAGTCAACCCTACCGTCGCCGCGCGTGTACTAAAAGTTACGGGAGTATCGTTTGCGTTATCATCATTATTTATACTTGAAACGGATGCTTCCTCTTCTTCCGGCTCTTCTGACGCATCTGATAATTCCGACGTAAAAACACTACTTTCATCACCTTGCACCTCCTCTAGTGCATAGGCGTGATCACTCAAAAGATTAATATCCGTTAATACTAATCCAAAAATTAGTAAAGTTGCAAAACCTAAACATATAAATCGTTTAGGAAACTGTCCACAAAAAGGATTACGCTCTGCAACTAAAGACTTCTTATTACCTATTTCACTCATTCTTACAGTTGGAATACTATGAAGAGTTGTATTAGTAATAGAATTATTAAACTTCTTTTGGTATTTTCCTGGAGATTTGGAAAAGTTACCAAAGTTAATATTACGTCTTTTGCGTTGCATCACGCCCTCCTTTTTGTGGATTTTATGTATATATACTTTTGGGCGTCAGTTAATTATATCTAAAAAGTAATAGAGGCGATATAAAAACGACACCGCAAGGGGTGTTTTAACGATCCATCGACATAGGCATTTAGCCATATACTCGTGAATTATGGGTCCCTTACGGTGCCGTTTATACTCACGAATATATAGAACTAAAACTAGCCTATGTAAATTTAATTGATGAAATCGTTAAAACATCTTTATTATACCATGCCTTGACCGTTTTGTGCGGAAAATCTTTTTTGGCGTAAAAATACAGCCATAAAAAATGCCACTCCTGAGGAGTGGCACGTTGCCCCTGCATGAAGCAAAAGGGCAAAATAGGAAAGGTTTGTAGTATTTTGGTGATAAGGTCTGGGCGCCGAGAATCCACCTGCGCTGGTCTTTAGGGTTTAGTGCGCGTAGTGGTGGGCGTGGCCGCAAGTGCCGCATCGGCTTCGCGTTTCTTCCAGACGGCCTGAAAGGCCCTTTCGTCTGCAATGCGCAGTAACCCCGCCACGAAGTCCAGGTCGGTCACCTCGATAGCGATCATCACTACCAGGACGATGAGGCCGAAATACCGCATGATGAAATTGGCGCGATGGATGAAAAAGTTGTTGAGATTGAGCAGAATCATGACGATGATGAGAGGGACCATAAGGATCGTACGAAGAAGTTCCCATCTGGCGCCCTTGCGAGCGGAGACCGCAACCCAAAATTCTTTACTGAGGACGGCGGCATACAGCTTACGCTCGGACGCTTTGCCTTTGCGGCGACGTTTGCGCACTTTGCGGCAGAGACTGAAAAAGGCGCAGACGCGTTTTGGGATGCGCAGGTACATGAGCGCGACCAGGATAACGCAAAGAATCAGTAAGACAAGCATTTTCTTTCCTCCTTAATGTACTCCGAATTCTTGCCTCTTGCTACGGGAATAGCCTATCAAAAACCCAGCTATACTACCATTATAGCACACTTATCCTAAAAAGTCAATACCATGAGCGTATTTAATGCAACTATGGGTCGATATTTTCCGGAAAAATGTCAATTTTACTTTAATGGAGCAAGTTTAGGGTGATTATAGAGGTTTTTCTTCACAACATCTAGGTAGACGTGGGTGGCACGACGGAAGTTTTCTAATTCTTCGCCCTCAAGTTTGAAGTATTTGCCAGTGGCAACCTTTTTGTAGATACCGGAAGTGCGTACTTCGTAGCGCACAGTGAGCTGATGAGGGTTGTTCTGGCCGTCATACCAATCTTCGTGCCAGATCCATACATTGTTCTGGTCATGGAAAAATTCCCGACGATGACCGGCTGGGATAGGACCAAAAATGGTACTACCGAGCCGAGATTCGGCATTGATGAGGTCGGCACGAGTGAGATGCACTGCTGAACGGCGGAAGCGGAAATTTGACTGCTGCTCCTGCTGACGCTGAGCAATCAGATCTTCTAGTTCGTGACTCTCAGTAGCGGAACGCGTAGGCCGGGGGTGAGCAATATGGATGCTTTCGCCAGCCGCCATAGTGGCGGAGGGAGTAGGATTGTGTTGTGGTTGATAGTTGCGCGAGGCGTATTTTTGTGCTTTAAGACTTTGCCGACGCGCAAAAGTATTAATTAAACAGACGCACGGCATCGCTCAATCTCCCTTGCTATGCTCATGATTTCATTATATACATTATAGGAATCATTGCTAGCAAAATTATAAACTTGCGCCCGTCTAAACGATGGCATCTCCGAGTTGGAATAATTTTCTCGCATTTTGGGTCGTTTGCTCCACTAAAGTTTCTTCTGCCACACCCATTTTCCCGGCTAGATATGTAGCGATTTCGCGTACATATGCTGGTTGATTTATTGTACCACGGAAAGGCATTGGAGTCAAGAACGGCGCGTCGGTTTCTAAAAGCATTTTTTCTAATGGTGGTAAAGCGGGCGTAGTGTAAGTAGCTAGGCCATTGACACCAACATAGAAGTCACGCGCCAAAGCCCGTTTTAGCTCCTGCTTGCTACCCGTGAAGCTATGGACCACCCCGGTAAGACCGGGGAAATTATCTAGCACTGGCCAGGCATCGGCAAAGGCTTCACGAATATGCAAAGAGACGGGGAGCTGCAAATCTTGCGCTAGCTGAAGCATTTGCTCAAAGAGGCGAATCTGCGCCGTACGATCGTAGCCCTCATAGTGATAATCCAGGCCAATCTCACCAATCGCTACTAATTTTTCCCTGGTGAGTGGGCGAACGGAGGCATCGTATTTGCCCGCGCCCTCGGGATGGATACCGTAAGTCCAGAAAACGTTGGGGTTCTGCGCGGCGAATTCGGAAGCATGTGCAGAATCAGTGGGGTCGGTGCCGATGCAAATAATCTGACGCACGTTGGCATCGTGAGCGTTTTGCAGGAATTCGGTCGCCTGCTCTGCCGAGAAAAACTCTCGATCGTGCAGATGACAATGAGAATCAATAAGATAGTTAAACATGGTTAATATTATATAAGATGTCTTAGCATATGTAAACCCTCGCGAGTAAGACGGCTCGAAAGACGTAATCCCCTAGCACATATCAGATAACGCGACAGACGTAAACCCCTATCGCGTGGACAGGGGTTTATCATAATGGGGCTAACGAGACTATTGCTTATTTTCGCGTTTGCGCTTGATAGGGTCGAGCTGACGCTTGCGCAGACGGAGAGATTTGGGCGTAACTTCGAGTAATTCGTCGTCAAGGAGGAAGTCAATACATTGCTCGAGAGAATATTGAGTATGCGGCGTGAGCTGGATGGCGCCATCGCTGGCGTGGGTGCGCATATTCGTGAGCTGCTTCTCTTTACAAATATTGATATCGATGTCTTCCTTTTTGTTACTGAGGCCCACAATCATGCCCTGGTAAACTGGAACTTGGGGCGGAATAAAGAGTGTACCTCGAGCCTGAGCCGCATCCAAAGCGTAAGCGGTGCTAGTACCGGCTTCAAAAGCGATCAAGGCGCCATTACGCTCGGGCTTGTATTTGCTCTCAACCGGGCGATAGCCGGCGGGCAAGGAGGACATAATCGCCGTGCCCTTAGTG
This sequence comes from uncultured Candidatus Saccharibacteria bacterium, assembly GCA_964444615.1. GTDB lineage: Bacteria > Patescibacteriota > Saccharimonadia > Saccharimonadales > Saccharimonadaceae > Nanosyncoccus. The sequence goes on from CAYUHY010000017.1 coordinate 5,056, forward strand.
GCAGTGAGAAGATTATTGCGCAGACCGATGAGGGCGGCCGTAGTAATATGATAAGTGAAGCGCGTGCTACCGGTAGAAGTGAGCTCTTGGCTGACCAGGTCAGCACGGCGCACGCCAAGCTCTTGCGAGACGGCGCCGACAAATTCGGGCTCGACTTCGATGATTAGCTCCTCGACTGGTTCGCATTTTTTACCGTCGATTTCTTTGTAAACTACTTCGGGGCGACCAGTTTCGAGCTCGTAGCCCTCACGGCGCATAGTCTCGATAAGGACGGAGAGATGCAATTCACCGCGACCAGAAACTTTGTAACCGAGACCGTCCGGGACGATTTTTAGAGCAATATTGGTCTCTAGCTCGCGCTCGAGACGTTCGGCGATCTGGCGCGAAGTGGTAAATTCCCCCTCCTGACCCTTGAGCGGTGAAGTATTGGGGCCAATATAGATGCTCAACGTAGGGGCTTCAAGCTCGATGGTGGGGAGAGCGTCGGGATGGTCGCCAGTAGCAATAGTGTCGCCGATATTAGCTTGCTGCACACCAGAGAGGGCGACAATATCACCAGCGACAGCCTCGTCAACCTCTTCCTTGTTGAGGCCACGATAGGTGAAAACCCGATCAATCTTAGCATTAGTGCTACTGAGGTCGCCAGTATCGTGGTCGGTATGCAGGACTTTCACGGCTTCGCCCTTGTGCAATTTGCCCCGGAAAATCTTGCCGATGGCGTATTTGCCCAAATAATTGTCCGAAGCTAAGGCAGCCACGAGGAGCTGAGCGCCTTTTTCGGAGGCTTCGTCGACTTTGGGCGCGGGAATATCGTGAATAATGGACTCAAAAATAACATGCAGATCGTCGTCGAGCGTGGTAGTCTTGCCAGCTTTGCCGTCGCGAGCGATAGCGTAATAAATCGGATAATTGAGCTGACTTTCGTCAGTAGCGAGCTCGAGGAAAAGATCAGAAATTTCGTCTTTAACCTCGTCGATGCGGGCGGCGGGCTTGTCGATTTTATTGATAATCACTACGGGTTTGAGCTTGAGGCTAAGGGCTTTTTGGAGGACGAATTTAGTCTGAGGCATCGGACCCTCTTGCGCATCAACGATAAGTAGCACGCCATCAGCCATATTGAGAGTGCGCTCGACCTCACCGGAGAAATCGGCGTGGCCCGGAGTATCAATGATGTTGATTTTGTAACCGTCGTAGAAGACAGAAGTTTGCTTGGCGGTGATTGTAATTCCCCGCTCGTGCTCCTGATCCATGGAGTCCATAATCAAAGTCTGAGACATTTCGGCTTGATTGTCACGAAAAGTGCGGGATTGTTTCAAAAGACCGTCTACCAAGGTGGTCTTACCATGGTCGACGTGAGCAATAATAGCAACGTTACGAATTTTCTCTACCATATCTTACCATTATACCACACTTTATCATTTTTTGCAATGGTTCTGAGGCTAATTTGTGCGATTTTGGTGAGAAAACTTAAAATAACCTTAAAATTTTTACGAATCAAATGGTTCTCTAGAGAATGGCGGGAGAGTAGTAATAGGGTGGGGTTAGTAGATTTACGATGGAGTTAGAGAAGGACAGGGGGTTAGGAATAGTGCTAGAGGACGTTAGCAGACTTATTACAATAAAACTAGAGAATGACAAGAGTCAGAACTGGAGCTAGAGAACGTCGGGAGGGAGGTCGGCGGTGCGCTTCTTGTGCGTGAGCTTAAAGATAATCATGACGATGAGAGCAATAATGAAGGCAATGAGAAGCACTAAGAGCCAAGTAGGACAGATGAAGACGAGCTGACGGAAAGTAAGCGCTTGATCGAGAAAATCAATCTGCTGCGTGACCCAGAATAGGCCGAGCTGAGGCGCATCGCGCCAGGTGAGGATGCCGGTACGAGTAGTACCAGGCAAGACGGTGTACATACTGTACCCCAAAGTCTCGCCGGTCTCGGAGACCGAATCAGGATGAATGATTTCTTCGCCAGTGAAAAAATTAGTGACGGTGAGTTTTTGAGCGACCTTGAAATCCGTATTGCCGGTATTACGGACGGTTTGAGAAATCGAAAAATCTTTGTTGAACATGAATGTAGGGAGAGAGTGCTCGACAAGCTCGCCCTCGGTGCGGACTTCCCCACCCTCGATGTGGCCATACAAGACGGCAGCAATGCGCGTATTGATATTGACGGCGGATTCGTCCGAGATGCCACTATCGCTTTGTAGCATAATGGCAGCGTATTGGCCACTACCCGCCAGTCCCTCCGGTACGTCGACAGTGAACTCGACGACGGCTTTTTCACCCGGCTCGAGATGGTATCGGTCTTGGGCTAGCTTGATCCAGTTGCTGAGGCGAGTATAAGAAGTCTCGGTGACGTAGTCGGGGGTATAATCGTCATTAGCGACGCGGAAGGGCGAGACGGAAACATTGACGTCGAACGGCAGACGGCCGATGTTCGTAACATTGACACTACCCTCATAGGTCTCTCCTGGCTTGAGCTCGAGATCCTGCTCGGAGGGAGTGACAGACATGACGATGTCGCCGGGCTCGAGCGCGGCGACAGAATTCGTCGAAAAACTTAACCCAAAGGCAATTGTCAGCAAGCAGAAGAAAAGTTTTTTCAGCATGATAGATTAGGAGGTGGCGGTATTCGCGGTTACAGTAACGGTGGTCTTATAGGTGCCAGAGGAAATAGTGGGAGCAACCATGATACCGACATTAAAGGTAGTCTTGAGGTCAGCACCACCAGTAGCGGAAGTATAGAAAACTACAGGCGAAGTAGTAATGCCAGTGTAATTATTCGTACCATTCTGGGCTGCAGTTTGGATTCCCCAGGCGGTAGTACCGCTAGGTAGAGCGCTGGTGCCGCCATTTGGGATGGCAGGAATCGTATCGCTAGAAGTAGAGCCTTCCTGACGCAAAGCAGTATCAGCAGCCGTAGGAGCACTAAGAGATAAAGTATAGCCCTTGTTGGAAGTCACTTTAGTCGTGAAACTACCTGTGCCTGTAGTATTTGGAGTGATTTCGCCGATATTTGCGTCATTAACGATATCTACGGTGATAGTAGGGCTAACCGTGACCTGGATATTGGCAGTTTTGGTAGCACTACTCGCGGCATATGAGCTCATTGGTACGAGTGAGCCAAGTGCAGCTAGTGTCCCGCCAGCTATCATGATGCCCTTGATTCTTTTGTTCATTTTTTCTCCTTTTTATTTTTGATATAAAATACATTACCTTAATGGTTTAATTATAGCAAACAGAAATGTAACTGACAAGCCCTTTTCTGAAGTATTTTTGATAATTGATTAGGTTTAATTCCCTGGGCTCTACCCCTCCTATATTAATTACTAGAAGACTTGGGGCTGCTTGCGTTTGCGCCGGTGAATGATGAGGATAATCCACAAAATCAATAGAACAATGAGGCCGATGGCGGCGAAGATGAGCCAAAGCGGGCAGAAGATAACGATCTGTTCGGTATTAATCTCTTGATCAAGAAAACTGATCTTCTGGTGGACCTTTACGACGCCTAGCTTGGGCGCGCCCTCCCAAATGATTTTATTACCACGGGAGGTTTTGGGATAAACAACTTGAGTCTGCGCACCGATTATGTGCCCCTCGGAATCTTCGCTTTCGGGAGTAAATAGTTCATCGCCGGAAAAGAAATCTGTAATGGTGACGGAATGCGCGACCTGAAAATCAACGTTGCCAGTATTATAGGTGACTTCTGAGATTTCGAGCGGGCCCTCGAAAATCCAACTGGGGATCTTTTGCTCGACGACTTCACCTTCAGGATTCATAGCTTCGCCATTGACGCGGCCGTAAAGAAGAGCTGCAGCCTGGGTGATGATTTGGACCGAGGCATTCGGATCGACGCTGTCTTCGGTATTGGCTAAGATGGCCGCATACTGACCGCCGCCCACAGCATCTTCAGGAACATTGACGATAAATTCTACTTGCGCAGACTCCCCCGGCTCGACATGGAAATTGGTCTCTGTAAAGGTGAGCCAATCAAACAATTGGGTATAATTACCGCGCGAGTCGAAATCGGGCTCATAGCTCTCGCTATCCACACTGTAAGGAGCGGCGCTGACAGAAAAATCGAAAGGTTTTTGACCGCTATTGGCGACTTCTATCTTGCCGCGGTATTCGGTGCCGGGGTAAAGTTCGATAGTCTGAGAGGCTGGATAGACTGATAGAGCAATGTCATTATCTAATAATGCCGAAGCGGGCTGGGCATAAATACCCAACCCTAAGAGTAATGTCAATAAGTAAAGAAATCTACGCTTCATCGAAGATTATTTGACCGTCGCAGTTACAGTTACGGGAGTTCTGTAGGTACCGTCGGCTAAAGTAGCGGTAGTGCCAACGCCAATAGCGAAATTAGAAGTGACACCATTTGGCGCAGCCGCGGTGCTATCAAGAAAAGTGACGCCGGAAGTAGTGAGAGCAACGTAATTACCGGTTGGCGCGTTAGCTGAAGTCATCTTCTTGATACCCCAGGTATTATCCGAGCCAGAAACACTACTAGAGGCCTTGATGAACTTGGAACTATCAGCCGTATTGACAAGGTTTGGCTGAGCAGCACTGAGTTGGATAGTGTATGGTGAGTTGGTCTGCACCGTGACAGCGAGCGTACCCGTGGCAACGCTGCCCGGCGTGGCAGTAATAGTACCGGCGGTTGGGTCAGAAGTGATGGTTAAAACCTTATCGACCTTGAGGCTAAAGGTGGTCTGACCGGTAACACCATTCTCCACGCAGTCACCCGTACAAGGTTTAATGGTTTGTGCGTGGGAATCGACCGTAATTAGAGATACAGCTAAACCCACAGCGAGTGTACCTCCTAAGAAAAGATTTCTAACGATGCTTTCCAATTTCATTTTAATATTTCCTTTTTAGCGTTGTTTCTTTTACTATTGACCTTATATACTCTTATATTACTAAACTTTAGCACTTTTGGCAAGTAGTTTTTTGGGAATTTGGAGGGTGGGGTACTATGATTGGATGTTTAGGTTTTAGTGGCTGGGTGTTTAGTTTTTCTAAGAAGAGGTGTTTATACTTTGGAGAGTTAGGTTTTGGAGTCTGGTAGGCGGATTTTGGAGCTCGTTGGAATGGGTATTTGTACTTTGGAAGCCTGCTTTTTAGAGTTTGGTGGGAAATTTTGACGTGCGTAGAAGCCCGCTAAGGCCCTTCTGATGGTGAGAGCTTGGTATAACAGCGGTTTGAGGTAAAAATTCGCTAGCGGGCCTAAAAATAGCCTTAGAATGCAAATTAAACATTAGAAGTTTGTGATTTTTGTTGGTTTGAGGCTATTTTTGGTCGTTTTTGGTGGTTTTTTCGTTGGCATAATCGGGTTCGCGGAAAGGATTGACAAAATTAGGTACAAATTCCGCGGGAATAGCCTTTTCGACCTTGCTTTTGACCTTGTCGTGCTCATCTTTGATAATGACTTGGTAATCGTCGACTTCGACGATTTTGCGGCGCGAAATGATCAATTCGGGGTCAAAAAAGGCTTTGAGGACGGGGCGCTGGACGATAATCTGCTGCACGGCCCAGCCGCTGATATCGACTGTGTAATCGAGGACCTTGCCGAGCTTTTCTTTGCGCGTGGTGACGACTTTTAGACCGACGAGAGAGAAATTAAGCTGGAGGATTTTGGAGACGCGAACAATATCGTCAGCATGGGCGAGCTCGTCAATCGAATCTATGACCATGCCCATGCGCGAAAATTCACGCACACTCTCAATAGGAAGAATGTCGCCAGTGTCGTCATCGACGAGTTTCCCCTCCACGCGAAAAGCGATGATTTTGAGATTGTTCGGGTCGATGATGGGCTCGGCAACGCGGGCAATTTCGCCGCCAACGTGGAGGCTGAGAATCGGACAATTGACGAGGTTGGAACCATTGATTAACATAATTAATATTATTATACCACATTCTCGTGATGTATTGGTCTTGTTGAGTGGCTAGGGGGATTGGTTTTAATTTTCTTTTTGTGTTTAGTGATTAGAGGGATTTTGATTTGATTCCTTAATCGTGGTAAGTGGCTAAGCGGATTTTGGTTTGATTTTCTTCTTACGTTTAATGGCTAGGCGGATTTGACTTTGATCAGAGGTGGTTGCCAGGAAGCGGGATAATCTGGCAGACTCAGCAAGAGCGCAATAGTAGCGGCGAGATTCGCGAGGCCGGGGGTTTTGAGATTGGCGGAGCGGTATTTTTTGGCGTTGGGAGTGTTGTCGTAAAAAATGCAGGGGACAGGATTGGTAGTATGGGCGGTGCGAGGCGTGCCGTTTTTGTCGAGTAATTCTTCGGCGTTGCCGTGATCGGCCGTGATTAGCATGATTCCGCCTAGGGCGTCGACTTTTGCGGCGAGGCGCTGCAGCTGAAGATCGATAGCCTCCATTGCCACGATCGTGGGCTCAAGCTCGCCAAAGTGCCCCACCATATCGCCACCAGGGTAATTGAGGCGCACGAAACGGAATTTGTCCAGCGCCATGAGGGTGGCGTCGGTAATTTCGGCGGACTTCATCCAGGGGCGCGTATTGAATGGCTGTGAATCAGAAACGATCTCCACTTGGCCCTCGCGAGGAGCTTTTTTGTAGCTGTTGCCATTGAAATAGTAGGTGATATGGCCAAACTTGACGGTTTCGGAAATGGCCATTTGAGAAATCTGGTTCTGACCTAGGAAAATATTGAGCGGAGATTCGATTTTGACCGGCGGCACGAGGATATTTTTGGGAATGTGGCGGTCGGAATTGTACTCTGTGAGGCCGGCGAAGTAGATATCTGGAAGCCAGTTGGAGGTTTTCTCTTCTGAGTTTTGAGGCTGGGTTTTAGTGTTAGTTTCTGGAGCTTGAGTTTTGGCTTTGGCGTCTAGAGCAGGGGCTTTAGACTTGGTGGTTTTCGAGCCGGAGCTCGGCTTAGTGGTAGTGGCGGCAGATGTTTTGGCGGATGAAGCTGCGGGTGTTTTAGCGAATTTGAGACGAGTGCGACCCTGGATGGATAATTTACCATTTTCGACTTTTGCTGCGGTGGTTTTGGGGCGCGGAGAGGAGATTTTAGCATTAGTTTTGCCACGATTAAACTTATCGAAATTCTTCTCGGTAAAAGCTTGGGCGATTTCGACCGCACGATCGGCCCGGAAATCGTAATAGATAAAAGCATCGCCATCTTGCACCTTGCCAATTGGCAGGAGTTTGCGCCCAGCTTTGCCGGCCGTCGCCCGAGCGAGAATCGCACGCGAAGCCAGCGGAGTACGAGCGGCCAAATCTTCCACAATTACAAAGGGTGGCAGATACTGGTCTTGGAGATGGGGATTCTCGGCGCGCAAAGTACGGATGGCCTCAGTAGCGTGTTTGAATTGACGCGGGGCCTTGCCATGCACCATCATGTCCCAGCCGCGTTTGACCATGCCCCAATCGCTTTCGTAACGATCGGCAGTGGCAACCATACGCCCTGCGCCAGAGGCGATGCGAAAATCAGCATCTGGGAACTTGCTGCAAAACTTTTCCAGGCGCTCAATATATTTAGGCTCGGATTGCGGAGAGACGTCTCGCCCATCAAAGACGCAGTGGATGCGAATCTTGCGGACGCCCTCGTTGTAAGCCTGCTGAATCATTTTCTCCAAGTGGCGAATATCGCTATGCACCCCACCGTCGGAAAAAATCCCAGCGAAATGGAGAGTGGGGTGGACTTGAGCGTGAGATTTGAGAAATTTCATGGCGCCTTGCCAAGCTTTTGACTGCCAGATGTCGCCCGTGGCAAAAGCTTCTTCCACCTGAGCGATGCCTTGTTTGATAATCTGGCCAGAACCCAAAGCATTGTGCCCCACCTCGGAGTTGCCCATTTGCCCGGGCATAATTCCCACCGCCTCACCGGAAGCGGCCAGCGGGATATTAAGATATTTCAACATTGCATTATTCAAAAAGTCCAGATGCGCCTGACGGACAGCATTACCACTGCGACGCGGCGACAGGCCAACGCCGTCCATTACAACCAATACCACCGGACCATTATAATGTAATTTTTGCATATGTTAATATTGTAGCATATTTATAGCATGTGCGGAATAAATCCATGAGTGAGGTTTAGGTATCGCTGTAGGGGCATCGATGATTTATAGTAAAAAAGTGGGGCGTTAATGAGTTTCTCGACAGACTTAGTTATTGTAATGCTGGAGGGTCATACCAATGTTTTTCGACAGACCTGGCTGGCTAGATATTGTAAAAATTCCTCAAACAAGACTTTCTGCGCCCACCCTTGTTTGAAAAGTTTAAATATAATGGCGGGCATAGTGATAGCTTCTCGACAGACCTGGCTAGTTAGATATTATGTAAATTTTACAAGTATTAGCTAGCTTGAGGATTCTTTTAGTCTGTCTCGAAGCCATCCCTACGCCCCTTTAGGATATTTTATTACTCTCGAGGGGTTTAGAAATTAGTTGCGGGCGATACACCGCACAGCGAATCCACGATAACGGCTGATGGTGTTACCACCAGGACGAACGAGGCTGCCGTTCATGACCAGGTAATATGCACTGTCACTAGTATCACCAGCAGTACGGGACCACCAAAAACCTTGAGCAGTACCTTCATGAAGGGAGCCATCGTAGACATCTCCAGTATACTTAAAATTATAAATGTTATTCTGGACAATAGCTAAATCACCCGTGCCCCATAGGGTATAACTGTTAGTATATAATGAATTACTAATAGTAAGTCCCATATTACGGAAGAGTCCGTAGAAATTTGTCCATGTACTTACCGTACTAAAATCACTGGTAGTTCCACCTGTCGGTATAGTCCAACCTTTTGGACAGATACTTGTGTTGACGCTTTGATTATTCGCAGTAAATGAAGAGTTCCCAGCACCAGCGGTAGCGGTGTACCAGTTATAGTAACCAGTGGAACCAGAATTTGCTTCACTCAGGAGAATGGAACGATATGTAAACTTATTGGCATCGTTGAAGTCAGCTTTACTAGAACTTGGGAGGGTGATAGAACCGGAAGAAAAGTCGGAATCTGCAGCTTGGATAGTCCTACTCGTGATCCTTAAGTTACTTGTCATCCAGCATCTACCATCCTGGAATTTTACTACACGGTAAGTATTATTATCTCTCGTATCCTTAAGATCTTTATAATCCCAATAGTCTGCAGCATTACATATTGCTGGTGTCATTTGCTGCATATTAGTAATCGTAGGGAATCCCTCTGCATAGACGAGAGTTAATTTTGGCGTTGCTACTAGGCTGACGGTTACGCTTGCTTGATAATGCCCTGCCACTGCATTATCGCCAAACTTGGCTGCAAAGGTAATATTTTTAGCGGTACCACTTGGTGTAGTACCACTTTCTAGAGTTTGTGCAGAGCCCGTAAAAGAACTATAAGTTTTACTACTATTATTGCCACTTTGATTATAAGCATAGCCCCAACTGTTATTTGCCATATTGGCTGGAGTTTTATTCCCTGCGCCAGTAATAGCGGTAGTTCCTTTTAATCCTACTGGTCCAGTGATACTTAGAGTGTAGTTCTCTATATCACTAGCCGTAGCAGTAATAGTACTACTGAGATAGGCTACATCGCCTTGCGTAACCGTAGTATAAAGTTTACTTTCTCCAAGTGTAATTGCTGCTGTAGCATTAGAAGTCACTGCAGCGTAACAATCATTATTATGAATTAACATACCACCTACTGCTGAGGAGCAGATGCTACATAAAGATATAAGAAAGATATTAGTATACTTATGATGCAATAGTATAGGTATATCTAAAATCTTAGGTTTAATATAATGTAGCATCTGTAAGCCCTCCTTTTGTAGGTTTTGATACTAGGCCTTTTGTTTTTGCATATTCTAAAAATCCACTAAAATAATATGTTAAACTTTTACAAAAGACCTAGTATCTTTGATTTGGTATATATACTTTCGCGAGTGCCAGATTATTGATATATGATATAAGTAATAGGGGTTACCATAGATACAAAAATGGCACCACGAGTGGTGTTATTAAATCCAAGTATTAAAAGACACAAGTGTCCACAATACCGAAAGTAGCCCTCATGGTGCCAACATCATCGTGGACAAACCATAATGCCTTAAATAATACTGGATTTAATAACATTTTTATTATACACTACTTTTTTGTTTTTGTGTTAACAATTTTATTCAATGACCTGGTTCCATAATCAATCTAGTGCTCCTGCAAAGGAAGCTGGCTTAAAATATATTTATTAAAATAAGAATTAAACTACGGAAACAGCGCCACAAGACTAAAAAATCTGTACAATCTTCAAAAGTGTGCTATAATGTAGACATGGTTCTGTAGCTCAGTTGGTAGAGCAGAGGCCTGAAGAGCCTTGTGTCGACGGTTCAAGTCCGCCCGGAACCACCAAGATTGTTCCTTGCGTCAGTTTTGTCGTAGATTTTGTTATCGGGGCGTAGCACAGTTGGTAGCGCACACGGTTTGGGACCGTGAGGTCGCTGGTTCGAGTCCAGTCGCCCCGACCATAATGTACTTAGGGTCTGAAAAGACCCATTTTTATTCGGTCAGAGCTAGTTCTAAGCTTTTCGATTTCTAGAGAATTTTTGACCCATTTTGAATCTTTTCTAGCCCTTCGTATGGAACGAACGATTTTTTTCTTATCCGTTAAAACATTGGTCATTTTTTTCGTAAATCGGTCGACCGCATAGTATATAAATGTGTTTTGGCGAGTTCGCTCTCGCAAAAAGTTACTAAGAAAAATCTTCGTGGTTTTGGAAACTTATTCGATCAGATAGCAGACTTGCGCCTCTGCACTATCCTCGAGAAGTTGCTTCTTCCAGTTTGCTCCGAACATAAGACCACACGACTGGTAGAATCCATTATAAATAATCTGCCCTCGGAAATTAAGTAATGTAGTTTTAATGACCGCTGGTATATGCTCTTTGGGCAAAATCTCGTCAAAATTTCCTCGAATACCCTTAACCATGAAAATTTTATGATCCTGCGGAGAAAAAATTTTCGCATAATCTTCTTCGTAGCCTATTACGATAAACATGTCTCTAGAGATAGCTTTCTTAAACTCAGTAACTGCTTCGAGCATTGATGAAGTAAAATCGTAAGGATTTTCGGTAACAAATCTACCAATAAGTTTTTTATGACTCCATAAATATTCATCAATTGGCTGCAGTACAGTCGGGTCAAGAAATTTTTGTCGAAATATTCTCTGAATTTGGGAGCTGATATGCTTGGTTTGATTAACGTATTCCAATAGTGCAAAATATAACTCATAAAATTCGTCTGCGTCAGCATCGCTAAGGTTAGCATGTTTTTGGGGATGGGTTATAAATTGCGCATCGACTGCATCTTGAATTTTCTTCTGCTTGCGCCATTCTCGTGGAGAAATTCCCTGCAGAGCGGAGCTGGGAGTATCATCCCAGGCTTTTTTCATCAATTCCTGAACCGCCGATAGGTGCTGCGGAATGATAGGATCATCTAGAGACTCTGGGTCAGCTAAAACCCGTGCATCATCAAATACAGAAAGGATTAGATTTTGATCTTCGCGCTTGAGCTTTTTGACTGAATCGTAAAACTTCTTGACAGACGCCTTGCTTAGTGGCATACCACAATAAAACATATCGATATAATCTTGAGGACAAAACTCGTGGACGTCTGGCACGACATTGTGGCGCTTTTTGATATCTACTACCTTGCTCAACAAGTCGCGATTTTCGTAATCTTGATAGTGAAAAATAAATTTATTATAAAAAATCGACTCTTCGATATTGCAAATGCTAACGCCACAATAAAAGTGAAACATCGGATTGTGCCCAGCTAGGTACGCTATGCGCTGAGGCTCAAGCCCAGTTACATCAGCTGTAAAACCGCACACAGTATCCTCAGGCAAATCACCGTGGAGCCGCACTGCTCCAATCATAAATGCCAAAACATCATCCTCGCCTTTTTGTGGGCGGATTTTATATTTTTGCAACGCCTTTTTGACATTTTTGCGCTGTTCATCATAAATCTCATTTGTAGAAGAATCAATAATTAGTTTTCTCGATAACTCGTTAATCTCCCAACAATATTTACAACAATCAATCGATTTCTCTGGATGGTAATATATTTTCTGCAAAAGCTCTAATTCTCGCGCCGTGCAAAGATGATATAACGAAAGATCGTCATTGGAATATTCCGCCACAATCTCTTCCAGCATCTGAGATCTAGTAATCTGTTCATACTGTGCCGGCGAGTAGATCAAGCGCAAATATTTTTCATACAATATCCACTTTGGTTGTTTTGCGAGCGCGCTGAGAGTTGCCATAGCTTTAAAATCCCGAAATTATCACTTAATACTATTAATATACAGCATAGAGTGATATTAGTCTAGACTTTTTGTCATATCTTTTAATTTGGCAGTCTTAAGGAGTCGCTCGTAGGTGCATAATCACCAACTTCAAGCCTTTGCGGATTTTAGGTTTTGTCACATAATTTATTTTATAGGAAAATATCCTTCGCTTAGCAAAATCTCTAGCACTCGTGCTTCGCGTTCCAGCATAGATTGACGAAATTCGTCTAAACCCATTGCAGTTTTTCGGTTTGTGTCAATGGCGGTTTGCGGTTTTATAAATAGAAATGTAAAACCTTCATCAGCTTCATAATCGTCTAGATCCTGCCCTCCGCCCTGAGTGGCAATATCACAAAGGAAATAATAGTTGTCTTGGACAAAAATACCAGTGCCTTTACCTTTTTCAATACGACGGACGGATCCGTATTCTTGAATAGAGCCCGCAAGTATAGAAAAACCAGTCTCTTCTAAAACTTCCCGTTTTAATGCATCCATTTTATCTTCGTTTGGCTCTATTCCGCCACCCGGAAATTTGTAGTAATTATATTTTTTGCTATAAATCATACCCACTTTGCCGTCCTTAATAATGACGGCGCGGGCCGACGGCCGGTTACGAATAGTGCCGCCCTGCGTATAGTCCTTTTTATCTAGCTCAAATAGGATACGCATTTAGTGTTCTCCTCGTTTGCCATGGTGAAATTTTGGTAAGACATTAGTATTTCTCTTATAACTATGTATGTAGCAAGAATAATTATATCCGAAAATCATCCGAATGTTTTTTGCGCGTTTTGGGTTGGAGATTAGACAAGTAGCCTTGACAGCATCTTCTTGGAATTTTTTGATGTTTGAATCTGAGTTTCATTTACTACCTCCACGAGCAAGTTTTTTGACTTCATCTTCTAGTTCTTTTACTGATCTGTCGAAATCGCTTTCGTAATTTGCTAGTTCTTTTTTACGATATTTGTCGTATT
>CAYUHY010000018.1:0-17085 GCA_964444615.1 uncultured Candidatus Saccharibacteria bacterium
CATTATAGCACACGGAGTAATAAATGTCAATACTTTTTTCACATTTTCTTTCAAAAAACAATGAAATTTCACCCCAAGAGACGGTATTTACAGAGGTGTTATGTTCTATTGCGCTTAAGCCTAAAACATTGTATTTTTATGGAAAAATACCAGAAAAATCGGTCTCGCTGGGCGTAAAATCTGCGACATCTACAGAGGTAAATAGTGGTGGTGTAGACTATGATAATCTCCAAGAAGTCAACCAAAACCCTCAAAATGCAGAAAATGTTGTAAAAATTACAACAAAAGCCGTAAAAAGTGGAAAAATGATGTCTGCAGAGGCGCAAAAATCGCTAGAGAGGCCAAAAACCGTGGCAATTGTGGGGACGCGCAAGCCGACTGATTACGGAGCGAATATTGCTCGCAAATTGGCGTATGAATGTGCGAAACGGGGTGCAGTAGTGGTATCGGGGCTGGCGTACGGGATTGATAGTATCGCGCACCGGGGAGCTCTGGAGGCGGGTGGGATTACAGTAGGTGTGCTGGGGACGCCGATTGATCAGATCTATCCGCGTTCGCATTATGGGCTGGCGGAAGAAATTGTGCGCACGGGTGGCTGTATTATGAGCGAGTTGGCGCCAGGGGCGGAATTTTATCCTAAAACTTCGTTTTTGGAGCGGAATCGGATTATTTCTGGGTTGGCGGATGTGGTGGTAATTGTGGAGGCGGCGGAGCGCAGCGGTTCGCTGAACACGGCGGCGCATGCTTTGGAGCAGGGTAAGGATGTGTTTGCGGTGCCGGCGGATATTACGCGGCCGATGTCGCAGGGTTGTAATAAATTGATCAAGCAGGGTGCGACGCCGTATTTGGGACCGGAAGATGTTTTGGATTTGTTGTTCCCTCCCGTGAAGAAGCGGCGGCGGGCGGTGCAGACGGAGCTTTTGCTGGGGGATACTCCGGCAGAGACGGCGATTTTGCAGGCTTTGGGGCGGGGTTTGGCTAGCGGAGAGGAGATTTTGGCGGCGACGGGCCTAGAGGCGGCGGTGTTTAATCAGAATATGACGATGCTGGAGATAAAAGGGTGTGTGGTGGCTCTGGGAATGAACAAGTGGGCTCTGAAATGATGTTTGAGTTTTGGCATGAATAGATGGGTTTTGAAATAGTGTTTGAGCATAAAAAGTATTGAATGGGCTTTTGAAGTAGTGTGTGAGATGTCGGTATTGGATTAGGTAGGTCTGGAAATTGGCGTAATTACCAAAAACACTTACTTAGTAATCTCAGGGGCTATAGAAAATCCATTAAAAAGCGCCCCACGAGGGGGCGCTGGGGCTCAAATGAGCTGTAATCGTCATGGAGCTTAGGGCAGGTCGGTATCGCTATCGAGCAGGATGTGCTCCAGCTGCGCGTGGTTGGCGTGCTCCTGCAGAATGTAGATAGCGGCTTTTCTGGTCTGGCGGATTCGCTTGATTGGGGTGTTGAAGTGGCAGGACATATCGATAGCGCTCAGGTGATCGCGGTACTGCGCGTAGATAATCCCGAGCTGCAGCTTGGTCGTGAGGGCATTGGTCAGGAACTTGTTCAGCTGCGACATTTCCTGGTGCTGGAAGGTGGTGAGGCGGCTGAGCGTCGAGCGATGGCCACCCAGAGGCTGGCAGATAATTTCCGGATCTTTGCTGATCTTCAAGACGTCGAACAGCAGATCGTAAGCCCAGACGCAATCCTCGGGCGCGCGCTGCGTGAGCTGCTGATGGCTGAGGTCGTCCTCGATAGCCCGGAGACTGGCCGTGTTGATGCCGGGCAGATCCTTCAGCACGCCGGTGAGGCGGCAGCGGTAGAGTTTGTGCAACTGAGGTTCAAAAATGCCATAGCTATGCAGGATCGGATACGGGTTTTTCATATGCATTCCCCTTTACAGAATTGACAAACCGGCTTTTTATACCATGACGAAACTAAAAGGTACATAAGCCAAGCTTATCTAGCATAGATTGTAACACTAATATGATATAAAGTCAAGGGTATAGATGGCCGAGCGGCGTTTGGGGGTGTGATATTGTGGGGTTTACTGGTGGGTTTGTATGGAAGATTGGTTATGTGGTATAATGGAGCTATGGATACAGTACTGATAGTAATGGGAGTGATCTTGGCGGTAATACTAGTAGGTGGTATTTACGCTATGGCGACGCGGCATTTGCGCGAAAAGCCGTCGCTGAAGCCGAGTACGGATGCGAATCGTGGTAATGCTCTGCGGGTGATTTTGACGATTTTGGTATCGGCGGGGTTGATTGTAGCGATGTTTGCGGCGTATAGTTATTTTACGTCTTTGTGATTTTTGGTCGGGTATGTGTTATGATGCTAGTTTTACTTCTTTGTGATTGTTAGTTGAGTATGTGATATAACAGTAGTTTGTCGGATGGGGTGGTTTTTGGTATAATGTGGGTATGAAGTTGATTGTTGGGCTTGGTAATCCGGGAAACGAGTATAATTTTACGCGGCACAATTTTGGGTTTTTGGCGTTGGATTTTTATGCTAAGGTGCATGGTTTGACTTGGCAAAAGCCGAAATTTGGGGCGATTTGGCTAAAAGATGGCGAGCGGATTTTGGTGAAGCCGCAAGATTTTTATAATGAATCGGGGCGGGCGGTGGCGGCGTTTGCGCGATTTTATAAGTTGGCGAGTACGGATATTTTGGTGCTGTGCGATGATTTTGATTTGGATTTTGGCAAGTTGCGCTATCGTGAGCATGGTTCTAGCGGCGGTAATAACGGTCTCAAATCCGTGACGCAACATTTGGGTACGGATTGTTTTCCTCGCTTGCGTCTAGGGACCAATAATGCGCCGGTACGGCAGAAAATTGGCGATGTAGATTTTGTATTAGGGCATTTTACGGCGGCAGAAAAAGCAGCGTTGCCGGAGATTTTGCAGCGAGTAGCGCATGAGATTGATGTGCGAGGGTAAGGCTCTGGTTTTGGGTTAGTTTTTGGTGGGGTTGAAATATTATACGGTTTTGGCGTTTTTAGTGTTTTACTGTCGTTTGAGAAATGTTGTAATTTTTACAACATCTAGGGTTTTTGATTATTTGTCGTAGTTTGGTGAGTGTTGTAATTTTTACAACGTTTTTGGAAATTGTTATCTTGTGATTTGGTGAGGAATGAGTTTTTGCAGTTTTTAGTGTCAAAATGGGTTTACAGACCAGGAAAAAGTGTAGTATAATAAGAATGCTTAAACTTTCATTATCATGTTGTTGCCGGGTGTGGTTGCTCCATAGAGCGCAACCTTAAACCTGCATATTGATGGCACCGCGAGCCACTAAAAAGCAGGTTTCCTGGCAACATAGTGAAGGTTTAAGCACCACTCGTGGTGCCATTTTTGTATTTGGAGTAGTTGTCTATCTACCATAGAGAATCTCCTCGATTACTTATACAAAAATATCATAGTGCAATCTCCGCTGATGCGTATGTGATATTAATATGCAAGAATGACGCCCGGTATATATACAAATGATCTTCCGCCCTAGTAATCTTTTAGTGGATTTTTAGGTTACCTAGGGCGAAGATCTCAAAAAACCTACAAAAGGAGGGCTCGATGCAACGCAAAAGACGTAAGTTTAACGGTAAGGATTTTCCGGATTCACCGGGAAGTATCTCCAATCTTCGTGGTATTCCAACATTAAGGATGAAAACTTTTGCGTATAGTATCGTAGCACTCTTTTTGTTTGTCTTTGAATTGGTGTTGAACCGTCATATTTGTTTTGCTGCGAGTCCTACTACTACTCTTAGTGTGAGCAAGCCTACTTTATCGACTACGGCGGCTCCAGGTGGCATGGCATATCTCAGCAGTAATGTGACTTATGGCGCTACGGATATCGAGAGCTATACGCTTCAGGTAACTTATGCGAATGGCTATAATAATCTAAAACTGGATGGAACTAGTACTGCTTTGGCTGGAGCAGGCGGTAAGACTGGAAGTAGCCTTGCGGATAATTCGTGGGGCTTTGCTTGGACGGATAATATTACCGACAATGCGAGTACTAATGCAGGGTTGACTTATTATACGGTGCCAAGATACGGTATTAGTGGCAGTGACCTGAGTACGGGCAGATTAGAGGCTGGTAGTGTTAGTAGTACGCTTCCTTCCACCACGAAGCGCATGGTGTTTGCGGCAAAATTCGCTTCAGATAATGTCAATACGGGACATTACCAGACCAAAGTACAGCTAAGTATGGTAGCTAGACCAAAGTTAGTTTTGACACTAACAGAAGGATTTAAAGATATTACGACTATGCAGGAAATGACTCCAGAAATTTGTGCTGCGGCTAAGTATTGGAATTATAAGGATTTACGTGACACGAGAGATAATAATACTTACCGTGTAGTAAAGTTCTTAGATGGTAGATGCTGGATGGTAGAAAACCTTAGAATTACTGGTCGAACTATCAAAGCTGCTGAGTCTGATTTCTCTGGTAGTGACATTACCCTCCCCAGTTCTGCTAAATCTGACTTCACTGATGCCAATAAGTTTACATATCGTTCCATTCTCCTGAGTGAAGCAACTGCAGGCTCTACCGGTTACTACAACTGGTATACTGCTACAGCTGGTGCAGGAACTAGTAGTGTAACTTCAGGTACTGTAAATACTTCCATTTGTCCTAAGGGCTGGAAACTTCCACCAGGTAACACCGGTGGAGAATATCAATTATTCGCTAACGCTGAATCGATTGCAAATAGTTCCGCCGGTTCTACCAAGATCCAAGCTGCTCCTTATAATTTCAAGTATACCGGGGACGTCTACAATGGCTCCCTCGGCGCTAGTACTAGCTACGGCTACTGGTGGTCTAGTACGGCGTACGATGCTAACAACGCATACCGCCTGCGCATAGACAGTAACAGCGTCGACCCTGGTACGAACGGCAGTAGCCGTTATGTCGGATTCGCTGTGCGGTGTATTGCGAGAAATGGTAAGGAGGGATGAATATAATGATGTGTAAATATAAATTCTTGTCTATTTTGGCGTTAGTCATAGGCGTTGTGCTTGGCGGTGTAATTTCTAATAACACTAGTGCTATCTCTACTCCGGTTAGTTTCCGTGAATTGAGAAGTCAGCTTATCAGCCCAGATTTATTAAATCGAGAGCTAACTCTAAATCATTCTAATGATCTAGAGGATGCAAATAACGATGATGTAAGTTTACCTAGCTACAACTTATCAGATTCCGACCTTGCATTGCTGGCAGATACCGCTACTACTTATGCCGATAACAATCTAAGTCTAGAAATTGGTGGGCAAGGTTTGAACGAAGCGGTAAAGACTCTCCCTGGCCAAGTAGCTTATCGTGCGCATACTGTGAAAGTAACTTCTAGTAATATTAAGTCCTACACGCTTACCATTAATGGTCCAGTAGGGCTAAAGAATGCTAATGCCTCAAGCACTACCAGTAATAATACAATCACCGGAGCCGGAGGTAAAACTCCCACTAATATGGCTAATAATTCTTGGGGTTATGCTTATAACCAAAGTGGCAATAATGGCGCAATGACCTATAGTTCCTTCACCGGTAGCAACCAACAACTAGAAAAAGCTAGTAGTAGTCCTAACTTTACCAAGAACCTAGTCTTTGCAGCGAAGTTTGACAATAATGCCGAAGCTGGACATTACCAAGCTACCGTAAAACTATCTCTCACTGCTACACCAAAAGTAATTACTACTTATACATTATCCTATAACGCCAATAGTGGTAGTAATGCGCCTGACGCACAGACGTATACTGATGATACCGAAGCCGGCTCACATACCTTTACCATTAGCTCTAGTAAACCTACTAGATCTGGTTACGAATTCTCCAGCTGGAATACCAATAGTTCTGGTACTGGTACTAATTACGATCCAGGTGGTACTATCACCCTCAGTGCTTCTAGTCCAACCCAAACTCTCTACGCCAAATGGGCCCAAATCTACACCAGGACTCTCAGCTACAACATGAATGGTGGTACTGACGGTCCAAGTAGCCAGAGTTGTAGTAGCACCAGTACATCTTGTAGTATAACTATCAGTAGTACTAAACCAACTAAGACCAACTATGTCTTCGCTGGCTGGAGTACATCTAGTAGCGCCACTTCCGCATCCTACCAGCCCGGCTCCTCCATCACCCTTTCCAGTAATACGACATTATATGCAGTATGGAGAGTAAAAACTTTAGCTGATATTACCACTATGCAAGAACTCTATCAACATCCAGAAATCTGTACTAATACGCAATTAATTTCTGGCCAAAAATACAGTGCTGAATACACTCTCACAGATGATCGTACTTATCCAAGTGGTACCGATAAAACTTACAAAGTTCGTAAGTTTGCCGATGGTCGTTGTTGGATGACAGAAAACCTCAGAATATATAATACTACTATCCAAGCATCGCAATCAGACTTTGCTTCTGGTTCTATTACTCTACCAAGTTCTAGCGCAAGTGATTTTGTAAGTGATAATAGGTTTTCTTATCGCTCAATTCTTATTAGTGAATCTTCTGCTGGCTCTACGGGCTACTATAACTGGTACACAGCTACTGCTGGTGCTGGAGACTCTTCTGTAAACACAAATGGTCAAGATGTAGATACTTCCATTTGTCCTAAAGGTTGGAAACTTCCGTCAGGTGCTAGATGGTCTTCTGATGATGAATTTAGTAAGTTCACCGCCGCTGAATCTATTGAAGACTCTTCCGTTGGTTCCACTAAGATTCAAGCTGCTCCCTATAATTTTAAATTTACTGGCGCCTTTTATCAGGGTCGCTTTTATAGCGGCACTAGCTTAGGTGCTTGGTGGACTAATACAGTGCATGATGGCAACAATGCGAACTATTTTAGGGTAAACGAACCCTATGTTGGAGTTGTTAATGTCATGTATAATTATGGCACGCGTCACTTTGGATTTGCTGTGCGGTGTATCGCCCGCGATTCCTAAGCACCCTCGGGTTGGAGAATACACCTGCGTGTATTCTCCAACACCTAGGTCCTTACCTTAATATCACTTCTTCATCATCCACTTCCCCCATGCGGATTGAGAGGTGTCGGACGTAAGCCACCGTACACTCTGAGCATGAGGGGAGCGGGTGATGACAGGGTTATCATTGCAGGGCGGGTGGGTGGTTATGACTCCGCTGAGTAGGTTGGCTAGATATCTAACTAAGTGAGATAGTCATTCAAATAAACTGATCGTTGCATGAAAATTGGGCGTAGGGATGGCTTCGAGACAGACTAAAAGAACCCTTAAGTTGGCTAATAATTGTAAAATTTACGCAATATTTAGCTAACCGGGTCTGTCGAGAAGCTATCCCTATGCCTATTATTATGTCTTTGCTATTTTAGCTAAATTAGATAAAATAATGGCTTGCGAGAATGGCCGAGAGGGGCATGTAAATTTTAGACCTTGGTCATACCGCACTTTTAGTATAAAATCGCTTGTAGAGCTTCTAGAGGGGCTCTAATTGGATTTTGGCGAAAAAATAATGCTAGAGGTTGCAATTTTGAGACGATTTGTGCTAAATTGGGGTGGTGGGCGGCTGAACTTTAAAATATCGGTAGGGTGTGGGGTTGGAATAGGCGGAAGAAGGAGTAATTATGAAACAAAAAATCATATCAAATCTTTTTCGGTTCGTAAGGTGGTGGTTTTGTCGTAAGAAATCACCGATAATTGAACAAAAAATTAATGTTCCTGATGGTGATAAAATAGATATCTTAATCAAGATCAGGAAACATTAAACAAAACCTACTCTAATTGTACCGTATTTTTACGGCAAAGTAAAGCGTTTTTGTTAAAAACTGTGGCTTGAATTAAAGTCATACGCCCACATTTGAATATCATTATTTAAAAAAGCAGAATTATCTATGCAGAACCGAATTAATAAAGTCAAGAGTTTTCCCGCTCTAAGCCTGCTACAAAGAGACAGATCGTGGTGGCCTCTGCTGGGATCGAACCAGCGACCCCTCCGATGTGAACGGAGTGCTCTAGCCACTGAGCCAAGAGGCCAAAAGATGATTTTAAGTATAGAGCCAAGAACGTAAATAGAGATCGTGATAATTCACGTTCTAGCCCTATATATGATATAATAGCATAGATGAGTATTGATTTCCAGAAGTTTTTACAAGAAAAGTCCGAAATTGAGGACTTTTTGGCTTTACCAGAGGCTTATGCGAGTGCGGATTTTGCGGAAAAATCGCGTCGCTTGGCCGAATTAAACAATATTATTACTTTGCACCAAGAAATTGAACGGGCAAAACAGAATTTAGCCGAAGCGACAGAATTAATCAACGATCCCGAATTAGGCCAGATGGCGGCTGATGATGTTCGGTCGTTAGGCTTGACAATTGACGCCAAGACTGCTGAGCTAGAAGAATTGCTTTTGCCGCATGATCCGGCGGATGATAAGCCCGCGATTATGGAGATCCGCGCCGGTGCGGGTGGTGACGAAGCTTCCCTGTTTGCGGGCGAGCTTTACCGGATGTATTTGCGTTATGTGGAGAAGCATCATTTGAAAGCAGAATTGATTTCTCAGAACGAGAACGAAGCCGGCGGTATGAAAGAAGTGATTTTCCGGGTGACGGGTGAGAAACCGTACGGTCAGCTAAAGTTTGAGGGCGGCGTGCATCGGGTGCAGCGGGTGCCGGTGACAGAATCGCAGGGACGGATTCATACTTCTACGGCTACCGTAGCGGTGCTACCGGAGGCCAGCGAGACTGATCTCGAGATCAAGCCGGAAGATTTGCGAATTGATATCTATCGTTCGGGTGGACATGGCGGTCAGGGTGTGAATACTACGGATTCGGCGGTGCGAATTACGCATTTGCCGACCGGAATTGTAGTGGCTATGCAGGATGAGCGTTCGCAGCAGCAGAATCGCGTGAAAGCGATGGCGGTTTTGCGGAGCCGTTTGGCGGAAAAACAGAAGCAAGAAGAAATGCAAGCGGCTAGTGATGCGCGTAAATCTTTGATTGGCTCGGGGGATCGCAGCGAGAAGATCCGGACGTATAATTTTCCGCAAGATCGGATTACGGATCATCGGGTGCATTATTCGCGGTCAAACATCGGTGCGGCGATGGATGGCGAAATTGACGATCTGATAAAGGAATTGACTTTGGCCGAGAGAAAGTTGAGCGAATAATATTATTATATGATGATAGATGATTGGCTGAAATGGGCGAAGACCCAAATTGATGCGCTAGATGCGGAGCTGATTGCGACGCGGATGTTTGCGCCGCGGCGGGCGGATCGGAGCTGGTTGGTGGCGCATGGTGATTTGTCGATTGAGCGTCAATGTCAGCTGAGAGCAAATAGCCTGGTGCGGAGACGTGCGCGTGGCGTGCCATTAGCCTATGTACTAGAAGAAAAAGAATTTTACGGGCGGAAATTTTGGGTGCGTCCGGGAGTTTTGATTCCCCGTCCGGAGACCGAGCTGGTGATTGACACGATTAAAACTTTACATTTGCCGGAACAGCCGCGGTTTCTAGAGGTGGGGACGGGTAGTGGGTGTATTGCGATCACCTTGGCTTTGGAATATCCGCAAAGTTATGTCCTAGCGTCGGATATTTCTGTGAAAGCTCTGGAGACGGCTGAGCGCAATGATATTCGTCACGAGGGGCGGATTGATTTGGTGCAAGCTAATTTGCTGCAGGATTTGGAAATTGATCCGCATGAACATTTTGATGTGGTGGTGGCGAATTTGCCTTATGTAAACAAAGAGTGGGACTGGGTGGATGAGCAGAATTTGAGCTACGAGCCGGCGACGGCTCTGTATGCGCGGGGGAGTAATGGTTTGTCGGTGTACCGACGGTTTTTTAAGGAGCTTTTTCATTATCGTAATGAGGGTAAATTGTGGATGGATTACGCTGTAGTGGAGGCGGATCCTTGTCAGCATAGCGAATTGATTAAGATTGCGGACCGAGCGGGTTTTGTATATTTGGCTACGAATGGCTATAGTTTGCTGTTTGAAGATATTTGGCGCTATTGGTGGGATTATCGGCAAGGTAGCTATGTGCATAAGCCTCAGAATATCATCACGCGCGAATTGAATAGTGGCGAAATTAGTTTTGTGCCGGACGAAGATTAGGCTTGAGCTTATGAGTGGTGATGGCAGGGGTGTTGTGAATCAAGGCTTACGAATGGTAATAATGGGATGTTGTTACGAATTAAGGCTTATAAGTTGCGACGACGGTTTTGTAAATAATTCCCCGATAATCTGAGAGATCTATAAATACATTATAGATAATCCAAAATCTTTATAATAATATACAAAAGCTGCTGTAATAATTACAACAGCTTTTGATGTCTCACCGAAGCTCAGGATTACCCAGGAGCTCCGTTACTTATACTCTGAGGTAGTATCATGACTTGGTGCTTTGGGTGTTGTTGACGCGGAATTCATCGAGCGTGAGATTGACATTGCGCTCTTTGCCGTCGCGCAAAATTGTGAGCTGAATGGTATCGCCAGGAGCATATTCGCCAATTAAGCTAGAGACGGTACCAGCTTTGCCAACTTCTACGCCGTTGACTTTGGTGATGATGTCTTTGTCTTTGAGACCGGCTTTTTCTCCAGGGCCGTCAGGGATGACGGATTTTTGATTAGACGAGCTAGAGATGTAGGCGCCGGCAGAGACCGGTAAGTCATAAGTGACAGCGACATCGGGTGTGATGTTAATATAATAAATGCCGATATAGGCCCGGGAGGCAGAATTATTGTCGATGATGTTTTTGAGCATACCTTTGACGCTAGAAATAGGAATGGCGAAACCGATTCCGTCGGCTTCGGAACTAGTGGCAGTGTTGATACCAATCACTTCCCCGGCGGCGTTTACGAGCGGGCCACCGGAATTGCCAGCGTTAATGGCGGCATCGGTTTGGATCATATCGGTGAGATTTTCTGCGCTGCTGTAATCGCTGCTGTAGGCGGTAAGAGAGCGTCCGGTGCCAGAAATAATGCCAGAAGTAATGGTGTTTTGATATTGCCCCAAAGCGTTGCCGATAGCGATGACTTGTTGGCCGGCAGAAAGAGTTTTAGAATCGCCGAGTTTGACAGTGGGGAGATTGTCGACGTCGTTGATTTTAAGGAAGGCGACGTCATTGGAGGGGTCGGTACCGACTAGCTTGACTTTGTCGTAAGTTTCCCCGCTGTCGAGTACGACCTTGATAGAATTCGCGCCTTCGACGACGTGTTTATTGGTTAAGACATAGCCGTCTTTGGTGACAATCATGCCAGTGCCGGCGGAAGTCTGAGTGGAAGATTGGCCGAACCAACCTGTGGTGCGGGATTCAGTAACGATAGAGACTACGCCAGGGGCGACTTTGGAAGCGACTTCGGCGATGGATCCTTCGGTAAAATTGGCGGAATTGCCATCATTGCCATAATTCCAAGTGATGGAGGGGTCGTCTTCGAGATAATTGAGGACGGAGAGAGTAAGCCCAGCGCCGGCGGCACAGAAAGATAACATCAGAAGTGTGACAACTGTAACTTTGAAACCGGCATCGGATTGAGAGCCTTTTGCATGGGCTTTTTTAGCTTTTGGTGCTGGGGGAACTGGTGTTTTATCGGCAGGTTTGGTAGAGACCGGTGCCTTATCAGCAGATGTCGCGGCTTTATTGCTCGATGAAGCCGGTTTGGCGGCTGGCGCAGTGGACTGTGGCGCGGTAGGCTGGTTGGTAGTGGCTTTAGTTTCTTCTTTTGACATTTTCCTCCTCAAACTAATTAATGAATATTAAACATTGGCTGACTAAACCCAATGATCAAAACTGCGATTATGACAAGACTAAAAGTGAGCGGTACGGCGATTTCTTGCAATTGTAATTTACCTTCGTGTTTGCTAAGATTGCCATAAACTTTGAAGTAGGTAAAAGCTAAGACGGTGAGAATAATTGCAAGTTGTGAGACACAGATGCCGGTACTACCGAAGCTATAGATAATTAGCCAACTGTGGGCTAGCCAGGCGATTTCTGAACACACTAATCCGCAGACGATCGAAATAAATGAGCTATCATGATCGTTGCCCTGAACCAAGACGTGGTGTGAGGCGGCGTAACCAATGATGAGCTCGGCGATTACGAGGACAATAGAATTAGTCAAAGCGGCAAAAACGGTGGCGGCAGTAGTACCAACTAAAACGGCGATGAGAGCCTGGATAGTGGCAAAAGTAATGGAAGAGCGAGGCTTGATGACGATGAGCCAAATAGCGTAAAAAGCCATGAGCACAAAATGTACGGGCAAAAATGATGAGCCGGCAGCATAAGCTAGCAAAACACAGCTAACGCCAACGATTAAATCCACTAAGCTAGAGCGGATATTAAGCCACCAGTAGCGGTGGTTGACGGCAAAGATGCGCCATTTAGAAATTACGATTAGTACTAAACCAATTAAGCAATTGCCAGTAACTACAGTTACGCCAATAGAAACTACTGCCAGCAAAAGATTGAGAATCATGTGCAGGAGCGAACTGAGCGCGTTGCGGCTTTTGCGTATAAATATATAATCTGCCATATATTCATATTATAACAAAGAATAATTAAAAATCTTTTAAAATAGACAATAAACGAAACTTAAAATCTGGCGGGTTGGCGCTTGTAATAATATGGGACTGGATTCTAAAAAACCTAGTCGTAAACATAAAAAGTTGGTTTGGATTTTTAGAAAAATCCGCAAAAAATCATAAATGTGATACAATGGGGTAATGGAGCAAGTTAAGCCAAGTTTTCTCAAAAAACATCCACTTTTACGGGATTTGTTAAGTTTAGGACTTTTTGTACTAGCGGTAGTAGTGGGTACTTTTGTTTTGAATGCCTATGTTTATCGTTCGTACGATGTGGTGGGGCAGAGTATGGAGAATACCTTGCATAATGAGGATCGAGTGATTGTGAATCGTTTTGCGGTGAGTTGGGCGCATTTTTTGGGTCAAGAATATATGCCGAAACGTGGTCAAGTGATTGTGTTCGTAAATGGTAGTGCGAGTGGTCCGCTCACCTGTGGCGTGCCGGCTGGACAGAAAGATCAGTATTTGATCAAGCGTGTGATTGCTTTCCCGGGGGAAAGGGTGACGGTGAAAGACGGCGTTTTGACAGTTTATAATGACGAGCATCCAGATGGTTTTAATCCGGACGAGCTGACGCGTGTAGATGAAAAAAACGGTCCAAAAGCTTATTCTTCGGGAGATGTAGATACGATTGTGCCTGCGGGTGAGATTTTCGTGGCGGGAGATAATCGCGAGGGTTCGCATTCGTTTGATTCCCGTTCCGGTTTGGGGACGATACCGCTATGTCGGATTGTCGGGCCAGTGATTTTGCGCTTATATCCCTTTGATGCGATTAGGACGTTTTAGCTTATTGAAGTTCCCTGGTTGTTTCGGAGCTGATGGTTTTGGTTGCGATTGGGTGAGAATTGGTTTGATGGTGTGAGGTGAGATTTTTCTGGTTTGAGGTGAGCGTTTTGCGAAAAATGAGGTTTTGGCAGAAATAGCCATTTTGCGGCCCATTTCCTAGGAAAATAGTCTTCCAGACCTGATTTTCCAAGAAAAACCGCTTATCCTATTGACAAAATTGAGATTATTTGATATAATAGTAAGATGAGGACAAATATTTGGACGCAGTTACCGCATGGATTTACAGTTTTGGCCCCAATGGAGGGGGTGACGGACGTGATGTTTCGTCAAGTGGTGGCTCATGCGGGTCGTCCAGATTTGTTTTTTACTGAATTTACGAATGTTTCTAGTTTTGCGTCGGAAAAAGGGCGTTTTAATGCGTTGGAACGTCTAGAGACGGCGCCGAGTGATGCGTCGATTATTGCGCAAATTTGGGGTAAAAATCCTGAGCATTTTGCACAATTAGCGGCGGAATTAGAAAATTTGGGTTTTGCGGGTCTAGATATTAATATGGGTTGTCCGGATCGTCATGTCAATGCGGCGGGTGGCGGTGCGGCGATGATTAAGACGCCAGAGTTGGCTTTGGATTGTATTCGGCAGGCAAAAAAGGCTACGGATTTGCCGGTGTCGGTGAAGACGCGCTTGGGGTTTACTTATTTGGAAGAGTTGCAGGAGTGGCTGAGTTTGTTATTAGAAGAAAAGTTGGCGGCTTTGACGGTGCACTTGCGGACGCGCAAAGAAATGTCGAGAGTGCCGGCGCATTATGAACTAATTCCGGAAATTACAAAATTGCGTGAGCAAATTTCTCCGGAAACGAAATTGGTGATTAACGGTGATATTAAGAATTTGCAACAAGCGCGCGAGTTGGCGCAAAAATATCCACAGGTGGATGGTTTTATGATTGGGCGGGGTGTTTTTGAGAATCCGTATTGTTTTACTGAGCATTCGCCCACACAGGCGGAGCTGATGGAATTGCTATTTTTGCATTTGGATTTGTTTGAAGCGCAGGATGCTAAGCATCGTGCAAGGCAGGTGGAGATGATGCGCCAGTATCCGGAATTAGCTGCCAAAAACAACGGTGAGGTGCGAGGCTTGCCTTTTGAGCCGCTTAAACATTTCTTTAAAATTTATATCAATAACTTTGCCGGGGCTTCGGCTCTGCGCGCCAAACTAATGGAAACGCATAGTGTGGAGGAAGTGCGAAAAATTTTGGATAATACTAAGATTGAGAATTAATGCGTTATAATGGGGGGTATGGATGATGATAAAGTAATGCCGGGCGAACGCTTGGGCGTGCAAAATAATTCAGAAAAACAAGGCATGTATGCCGAGCGTTGGGATGGTGCGATGGACGATGCGCCGGAATTTGCGGGTGAATGGGGCTATGGTGAGCAAGAGGAAGGAGCGGCTGCAGAAGCAAGTATGACGGAGAATACTCCGGAAGTTGCAAATGAACTAGTGGTAGAAGTTGAGGATGATGTAGAGCTTGGTGGAGCGAATAAGTTGACAAGTTATGGTTTCGATACGGCAAGTAGGGTGTATGGTTTGGAAACGGTGCTGAAAGCAGTAGAAGATACTGACGAAACTGGTCGTGATGCCGAAAATCCAATCGGAGCGATATATGAGCGGATTGCGCCAACGGCTGATGAGCGGGTGTATTTGTATAAAGAAATCCAAAAAGATACAGTGTACGAAAATCAGTATAATAATGATGCGGAATTGTATGAAAATTCGCGGCTGGGGATTACGCGTGAAGGTGAACTTTTTGATCGGTCAGCGGAAGATAATTTGATTGCATCGGAAGCAACGCGAGCGATTATGGCGCTAAAAAGATTGCTAGAAATTTTGGAAAACGATGAGCGTTTTGCGGAACTGCGCAAAAAGGCTGAGGCTGAAGGCAAGACGATTACGGAATACCTGGTGAGCGACCGAGTTAATCCTACTTTGTCATATTTCTTTAATCGAGTTGGTGCTGAGCTGGTGGATCTGGATGCCGAAGAAGTGGCGGAAGAGATTAAAGAAATTATGGAAGAAGACGAAGACGAAAAGACGGAAGAATCAGAAGTATTGTCAGATGACGTTGATATGGATAGTGAGTAAAAGCTTTTGATTTTTTGCCAATGAAGTGTGTGTGGGCGGATTCTGTTCGCTGTGTCGTGATGAAGCGTTAGGCTGTGAGGATGCCTATTTTAGGATTGTTGCTTTTAGTATTGTTGCGCGCCCTTGATACTATGAAGGGGATTAATCGTTCTTGGTTTTGTCGCGTTGTGAGGTATTGTCGTTGTCGCTGCGGAATGAGAAAAAGATTGGCGTGCCTACGAAAGGATATTTTTCGCGGATTTTGCGTTCGAGGAAGCGTTTCCATGACCAGTGTAATAAGCCTAGATCGCGACCATGCACCACAAACCAAGGCGGACAAATGTCAGTCTGGACAATGTATTTGGGCTTGGGACGAGTATTTTTGAGACCGGCAGGTGGATGTTCGATGATTGCTTCACCGAGAATTTTGTTAAGTTCGGAAGTTTTGATTTCGGCATGGCGGGTGGCGTCAATTTCGGTAGCGAGTTCGAATAATTTTGTGACGTTTTGGCCGGTTTCGCTGCTGGTAATGAGGACCGGTGCGTAGGGTAAGAAATTAAAATCTTGCTCGAGCTTATTGAGGATTTCGTCGGTATCGTCGACTAGATCGGCTTTTGTAAGTACCACGATAATGCCCTTGCCAGCTTCGATGATTTGCCCGGCCAAAGATTGGTCGAGCTTGGAATGTGGTTCGGTGGCGTCGACTAATAATGCGCAAATATCAGCTTCTTCGATCGCGGCTAAAGTGCGGAGGGCGGAAAATTTTTCGATGCCTACTTCGCGTTTGCCGGGTTTGCGTAATCCGGCGGTATCGAGAATCTCTAGAGTGCGATTGTGATAACGAATTTCGACACGATTAATATCACGCGTTGTGCCTTGACGTGAGCTAACTAGAGCTTGTTGTTTCTTGCCTAAAGAATTAAAAAGGCTAGATTTGCCGACGTTGGGGCGGCCGATCAAAGCAATTTTGAGCGCGTCGGGGGGATCGTGGCTGGCGGCGTCATTGGTGCTAAGATTTTCGGCGGCATTAATATTGTTGGGGTGATTTTTGACGGCAGTAAGAATCGTGGAAATAGTGGTTTTGAGATCTTTGATTCCCTGTCCGGTGGTAGCGGAAATCCGAAAGATTGCATTTGCTTTAATACCGAGGCGCAAAAATTCTTCGGTGGGCAATGATTCGCCGAGATCGGATTTGTTAAGTAACAATAAAATAGGTTTGCGCGATTTGAGGGCTTTTTTGGCGATATTGCGATCTTTGTCGTTGGGATATTTAGAGCTATCTAGAGTAAGAAGAATTAAGTCGGCGCTGTCAATGGCATCTTCGATTTGATCTTGAATACCGGCTTCGAATTCGTCCGTCGGGTCTTTGAGACCAGCGGTATCAATGAGCAAAAAGCGATCGTCGATTTTCGCAACGACGTTGTCACGGGTAGTACCCTCTTCGCGAGCCACAATGGCGATGTTTTTGTGTGCGAAGCGGTTCAAAAGGCTGGATTTGCCGGCGTTGGTCTGGCCGATGAGTGCGACGATGGGGAGTTTCTTCATGGTATTATTTTAGCACAAAAGCTAGATTATCTCAAGGTGAGGAGGCTACATTCTACTTCTAATTGCACAAACCATGATTGCGTTGCATGACCTCTTTTG
>CAYUHY010000019.1:0-16345 GCA_964444615.1 uncultured Candidatus Saccharibacteria bacterium
CGTCTTTGACGTAGACGAGGTCAGAGGTTCGACTCCTCTATCGCCCACCAGATTAGAAAATAAATCCGTCAGGGTTTATTTTTTTAATCTGTGTGGCTGCGCCGGTGTCGAATCGGTATGGGTGCGTCCCGCGGGAGTGGCGGTAGTTTAGAAAATAATTTTAATTATTTTCTAAAACGCTACGACCGCGATCAAGAGTTTTCGATAGAAAACTCGCTCCTCTATCGCCCACCATAAAAAATAAATACCCTTTAGGGTAATTATTTTTTTATTGCAGCAATATAGGAACGAGAACCGTAGGTTCGAACTATCGTAGGAGACGAGCGAAAAGAATAGAAATATTCTTTTCCGAGACGACGCCCGATAGCTAAGGATTTCGTCAGAAATCCGCCTCCTCTATCGCCCACCAGATTAGAAAATAAATCCGTCAGGGTTTATTTTTTAATCTGTGTGGCTGCGCCGGTGTCGAATCGGTATGGGTGCGTCCCGCGGGAGTGGCGGTAGCTGCTTGTTAAAAAACACTACGACCGCAATCAAAAACTTTCAATAAAAGACTCGCCCCCTCTATCGCCCACCAATTAGCCCGCTATCTAACAGCGGGCTTCTCCCTCTACTCGACACTATTCAGCTCCACTATCTACCACCAAACAGATCAATCCCAGACAATCATCGAAAATTTTTAATAACAAAAAACTGCCAGCATATACGCGGATTTAGAATGTAAGGTCACGCACATCCTAAATCGATATACTAGCAGTTTTAAGTCTTTTAGCGTCTACTGCGACGTACGATTAGGAAAATCGCAAACGCAGTCACCATTCCAAATGCTACCAAGCCAGTCACGATATAATCTGCACTAGAGATATTCAATCCGCCAAACAGGTTAGAGCCAGTATCTGGAACTTGAGGTTTATTCGGATCATTCGGCTTATCTGGATTTGTTGGCTGATTAGGATCATCTGGATTCACCGGTTCATTCGGGTCATCTGGCCGAGACGGACCACCTGGATTAACCGGCCTACTAGGATTGTAATCTATATTCTCCAAACGGTCAATACTTACAATGTCCGCAGCGTCATTAACATCCGTACTATTAAATGCCGTCATGATCACATCATACAAACCAGCCGGTAAATTATACTTATCAAATGGCAAGACGAAACGATATCTACCATCACTAACCTTCGTGCCATCACTCAGTTTCAATGCCGGATTAAATAGCGGACTATCACTACCATCCTTAGTAGCTTGCAACAGGATCTCCTTCACATTAGGACCCATATTGATATAAACTATCGGATTCTTACCGTCATATTCTTTGTTAAACTCCAAGTAAGCTGCTCGATAAAGAAAACTAATCGTATCAGCCGCCGCGGTAGAACCAGTATTAGCATTCCGCCCTGAAAGCTCTATCGAAAATCCTACACCATTCGGATCGTCAATCCCGAGCTGTCCTTGCACTGTATCATTCCACAAACCAGCAGCTTCCAAATCTACATTAACAGTACAAGTACTAGTACCCGCAGGACACTCATCTGTTGGGACTACATACTTCTTACCCGTCTTTGCATTAGTTAGAGTCAACTCCAAATCCGTTACATTGGAATACTCAAACTGTACTGGAAAAATCTTATTTGTAATTATTGAATTACTTTTAAGATTCAAAAACTTAACGGTAGCAGCATCGCCCGGCACACCAACCTGAACCCTCACGGGAACATTGGAATTGGAAACCGCAGCTACCTCAGGCACCGGAGTAGCACAAGCCACAGCAGTAATTGCTGCTACTAGTGCTAGTCCTGCCAACCCTAAAAGTTGCTTTTTTCTTTTTTGCATACTCTACACTCTTTCTTATTTGGTTTTTATTTTGAATTCGCCAGAGCTGTCATCTCGCAGAATGATGCACTCGCAATGCAACATTATGACGGCTCGTACGCTGTCTCGGCCTAGACTAGCTTACGTGCTTTGCGCTCTTTGCGCGTTCTACTTATGATTATAATCCAGATAATTATGACTGTCAATAGCAAAATTACAGCAATTATCACAATTATTGGCATTACTATCACTACTGCAGTTTCTGTGCGCGTCTGATCAGCCGCTACCACTCGCCATTCTACTTGAAAGATCCCCAAAAATGGCAACTTACCTTTTCCATCGCTATCTTTGTCCTCGCCATCCTTTTCCTTATCGCCATCACGGGACCAATCTACATTAATATGATAAGTAGTTCCTGGATACGCAGCCACAAAGTCTTCTTTCTTATACAGCTCCTTACCGAAAATAGTTTTAGCAGTATAATAATACTTCGCCGCAAAATCTACATTCCCGGTGTTCTTAACTGTCGCCGTAGCATGCAACGGTCCACTGAAAGTAAACTTGGTAAAATCATAGTCACTAATCTCAGCCGTTTCTACGGAATCTTCTGTAGAACGAGCCGTCAATACGGCACCAATCTGACCAACAGTTTCAATACCACCACTAGTACCATCATTGACGATTTGTGCCCAAATTACGGCATATTGCGAACCGCCTGGCGCATCTTCTGGAACCTGAATGCGATATTTAACGGTGTGAGACTCTTTTGGCTCCAGACCAAAGACCGCTTCTTTAACATACTCACCATCGTTATTCTCTACGGTGATCCATTCATAAAGCCGCGTATAATCGGTCGAATCCTCTTCCGAAAAGCTTAATTCATTCTCCTCTCCACGCACAATGTACGGAGAAATGTAAACCTTAAAATTTACATGGCCAGTACCAATATTGCGAACGGTAATCGAACAACCTCCGTCTCCTACCGGACAATGCGCTGCATTTCCCTCCAAAACTTCGCCTGGAGAAAACGTCAATCGCGCACCACTCGGAGTTATTTCTAATGCATTACGAGATTCATTCTCCTCTCCCTCAGCAAACACTGGATAGCTAGAGGTGATCACACCTCCCAGCAATAACAGTCCAGCTAAGATTCCAGAAACTAGTTTCTTCATTTAATTATTAGTCCTTTCTCCCACGCACATGCATTACAATACCGAAAATAGCTAGGAAAATTACCGCCAAAACTATTAGCAAGAACCAAATTGGACAAATGAATACAACTTTTTCTGTCACTTCACTCTTATCCAAAAACTTTATTGTTTGTTTAACCCTAAAGATGCCAAGATGTGGTGCCCCCTCCCAATTCACTACATTCAAGCGACGAGTTTCAGGCATTACAATAGCAACATCCGGATTTTCCTCATTAGTATATACTTCTTCGTCTCCAAACATTGGATAAACCTGCAATATATACTTCGCTTCAAAGTGGACGTTACCAGTATTCTCAACTATAGAAGTAGCAGAAACTGGTGGGTTAAACATGAATGATGGAACCTTATTCTCGATTACTTTACCTTCACTACGAGTATTACCATCAATACTACTATATACTACTACACCTACTTGACTCAAAGCAAGAATCGAATTACCGTCCGAAGAATTTCCATCATTAACCATCCTTGCCTGTACTACTGCATACTGACCACCAGCCGGTACATCTTTAGGAACCTTTACGGTAACGGTAATCTCATCCTGCTTGCCAGGCTCTACCTCACCACCGTCCTGCGAAAGTGTTATCCATTTAGTAATATAATTATATTGAGTTTCTTTAGTATAATCAGAAACATATTTATCATCCTTTACATCAACATTGTAAGGTGAAACAATTAGTTCATACTTTAGATTCTCGCTACCAGTATTCTGAATTTTTAATACTTTTTCATAAGTACCCCCCGACTTCATTTCGCCAAAATCCAGCAACGCAGGCGATGCTTGAATACGCTGTTTAGGGACTTCCTCCGCTCTAGCCGGCGCAACATTAACAAAGCCAAAAGCAGCCACCGCCAACACTAAAACGCCCAACACAGACCTAAATCGTCCTAAAATTCTCACTATACCTCCTTTATTTTACTTACCCTATTATACCAAACAACCGATTCAATAACAAGATAATTTTATCATATGATTTTATTATATTCGTACCGTCACAAACCATATAAAAACCGCAAGGCCTCCTCAAAAGAGATACCTTTGCGATAGTTCCACTAACCATTATTTTATCATGCACAATTGTACATCATATACTCATGATTAATTACTCTGCAATACACAAAAACATCGCCCCAGAAACGAGGCGATGTTCATCTGTCTAATTAGATTAGGAATTTGCTTCAGCAGTAAAGACCACGACGTCTTCATAAGTACCAGAAGCAAGACCGGTACCAGCAGAGACACCAAAGGTGACTTCAGTCTTACCGGAATTGATAGCGTCAGCACCACCAGTAGTTGGGTTTGCTACGGTAGCAAGCGTAAGACCATCGGTAGTCACACCAGTATAAGTATCGATAGCACCACCTTTAACACCCCAAGCCGTATTACCAACAGCAGGAGCACCAGCTGGGATCTTATCCAAACCACCAGACAAGTTGGTCATAGCAGTTTCATTGTCAGCATCAGCAATCTTCAAAGTGTAGCCTTTGTTAGCGTTGGTAGTAACAGTAACAGTCGTTTTACCTTCAGCAATAGGACCACCAGAGATGATATTACCAAGATCAACCAAAGTATCAGCAGCAGAAACAGCAATGTTGCTTTCAACATTAGCACGTACAGTAACATCGTTACTTTGTGCAGCATAAGAACTTAATGGTAAAGCAGCAACACCAAGACCAGCGACTACGCCAAGAGCTGCAATAGTTTTTGTAATATTTGACATAACATTTCCCTTTCGTGTTTGTCTTATTTTTTATATTGTATTTTTGTTTGTGACCTTTTATGTTTATTATTATACACGAGCTTTTTGCCAAGTCAACAACTTTCTTAATATTTTATTTTTAAAAACTCTTAAGTTTTCCACAGCCCACGAAGACGTGTTATAATACAAGGGCGGGGAGGAGAAAGTAGGAAAAGGTAAAGTCATAAAATGCTACAAGAAAGGTCCCTATGCGAAAAAATAAAATCGGTAAAGTGCGCATCCATCAAGGTGCCATTACCAAACAACATGAGTTATCATTAGCAGAAATTTTAGTCCACACTGGATTTGATGTAGATTTCATAGCTGTTGGTTCCACCAAAACTCCTGATATCTTTTTCTGGAATCGATATTGGGAAATCAAAAGCCCTATCGGGTGTAGTAGCCGAACAATCGAGAATAATCTTCGTGCCGCTCTTACACAATCCGAAAACGTCATCCTTGATCTACGCCGAACTTCCATACCAGACGAAAAAACTATAACTTACCTACAAAACCACGTTAAAAATTTTCGGAAACTAAAAACTTTACTAATTGTGACAAAACAGCTAGAAATATATCGTTTTTCACAAAAAAGTACTTGCGCAATAAAAGTACGCATGATAAAATAAAAGTGGATATTTGGTACAGCACTGTTGAATTATGGAGCCGGGGCCATATATAGCTTAGAGGTACAGCACTGTTGAATTATGGAGCCGGGGCCTCTTTTATTTTATCTTCAAAATTCCTAGGTTTAGTATTAAGGGCAAATATGCCCATTTTTTGCGTCATGCCATAGCCCAAAATCCCTACCCTCGAAAAAATGTTGTAAAAATTACAACATTTTTCCATCACCTACTATTAAATACAATTACAATCAAGCAGCCTCTCTGCTATTTCTTTTCTAATACTTCTAATCCTGGCATTACTTCACCAGAAAGTAAACTCAGCGCTGCACCTCCGCCCGTAGAAATCAGCGAAAAAGTCAAATTCGGATCGTTAGTCTGAATTTCTTCCACAAAACCCGAAGTATCACCACCGCAAATAATCGATGTTACTTCCCTACTTTCGCCCAATGTCTTCGCCACAATTACCGAAGAAGTAGCGTAAGCCGGGTCTTCCACTTTTCCCAAAACCCCATTCCAAAGCACCGTCTTCGCACCATTTATCATATCTACAATTTTCCCAACGGTAATCGGACCCACATCTAGCTTATTGCCCTCACTATCTTCGTCAAAATCTTCCGCTACATACACTTGCGGTTCTTCCGTCTTATAGCCATCCGCAGCAATTTTTCCGCCAATAATTAAACGATCTGATATCGGTAAAAATTTATCTATCAATGGCTGCTTATCCGCTACCTTCGCACCACCGATAATAGTCACTAACGGATGCTCTGGATTATCCAAAGCTTTACGCAACATAGTAACTTCTTTTTCCACTAAAAGACCCGCTACCGCCGGTAATAACTCTGCAATTGCTACCGTCGAAGCATGTGCGCGATGCGTTACCGCAAAACCATCCTGCACAAACAGTGTCGCTCCCGTACTTTTTACAATATCTTCGGCCAATTCCTTGCTATTTTTCTTCTCCCCTTCTTCAAAACGAATATTCTCCAACAACAGAATTCCACCCTTCGGCAATTCCGCCACCGCCTGCTCCACTTCCGCACCATAGCAAGCATCTACAAAGCTCACCGGAACCCCTGGTAATAATTCTGCCAATTTCTCTGCCACCACTTTCAACGACAAACTTTGATCTTTAGCCTGCGGACGCCCTAAGTGAGAAATAATTATAATCTTCGCAGCCCCATTTTCCAACAAATAGCGTAAAGTAGGTAAGCTTTCTTTAATCCGAAAGTCGCTCATAATTTTCACGCCATTACCATCATCGCGCTGCCCCAAAGGCACATTATAATCCGCCCGCATCAGCACAATCTGATCCTTCACATCAACATCTCTAATAGTTTTCTTGTCAAACATACTTACCTCATTAAACTTACTATTATAATAGCACGAAATTCCAAAATCGGACGAAAAGTATAGACATTTTCAAAATTTTTGATAGAATAGGTTTAGAAGCGTGACGCCTCAGTTCTTACGAGCTGAGGCAATTTTGATTCTAATACGCCAGTAAGCGCAATAGCACCAAAGATAAAAACGAAGTTTCAATTTGCTCATGCTTCCTCCTTTCCACTCCACCCTCAAAAAGGCAAAAGCGCCACTATGCCTGGGGACTTTTCGTCCTAATCTCAGCCTAGCACAAAAGAGGCTTTAGTTGCAAGCACTAGCATGATTAAAATCTCAAAATCATATTAAACTACCCAAAAATAAAATAGCCCTCTTGATACAGAGCTATTTTATTTTCCAGAAATTACTTGAGATACTTAGATTTGACGAATCTTAATCGTATCAGTACCGCAAAAATCACGATTACCAGCAATAATTACCGCTACTAATTCCTTTTTGCCTTTTGGTACTTGCAGATATCCCGAAGCTTTCAATTCTTTCGCAATATCTATACCGCAACTCACAGAATAAGGTCGCACGAAAGCCGAGCTTGCATAAGTCAAAGCCAACTGATTTGCCACGCGAATGTCACCAGTTACTGCAATGATCGGCAAATTCGGACGTTGTGCTGCAATCGACAAAGCCGTAGCGCCC
Organism: uncultured Candidatus Saccharibacteria bacterium; assembly: GCA_964444615.1. GTDB lineage: Bacteria > Patescibacteriota > Saccharimonadia > Saccharimonadales > Saccharimonadaceae > Nanosyncoccus. The sequence continues at coordinate 7,426 of CAYUHY010000019.1, forward strand.
GATGCCGTCTGACAAATAATCACATCCGCATCAATCTTTTCCGCCAACCGCGCTGCCGCCGCAGAAATAGCATCATTTTTCGGATTATCACTCTCTGGATCACGCGGAATTGGCGTAATCGTAGAATTATTCTGCGTATAAAGAATCACCTTCTTCAATGCGCGCACCGTTTCCATCGGATACTTACCATTGGCAGTTTCGTCAGAAAGCATCACTACATCCGCACCTTGAATCACTGCATTCGCAACATCACTTACTTCAGCACGGCTTGGCTCCGGGTTGTCTACCATCGAACCCATCGTCTGTGTCGCTACAATACAAAGCTTAGCGTGTTGACGACACATTGCAACTAATTTGCGCTGGATAATTGGTACCACTTCCGCACCAGCTTCCACAGCCATATCACCGCGCGCCACCATAATTGCATCCGAAGCTTTTACAATTTCTTCAAGATGCTTATCACTTTCGATGGCTTTTTTAGTTTCAATTTTAGCTATGATTTTTGCCGTCGAATCATGCTCGCGCAAAATTTGACGCAAATTACGAATATCATCTGCACCTTGCACGAAAGACAACGCTACATAATCAAAGTCATGATTTGCCCCAAATTCAATATCCGCCATATCTTTTGGCGTCAAAATATCACCGCCAAAATCCGTATCCGGCAAATTCAAACCTTTATTATTCATCACAAAACCATCATTTTCGGCTACCACTTTAATCGCCGTATCAGAAACAATCTCTATGACGTGCGTACGAATTTTGCCATCAAACATATAAATCGGTTCATCAATTTTTACTTTTGGCGCCAAATTATACTGCACAGGCAACACATTATTCTTTTTCTGCTCTTTAATGCTGGCATCCAGAATAATCTCATCACCCATCTTAATATCAAAATGATTATTCTTTACCAAACCCAAACGAATTTTTGGACCTTGCAAATCTTGTATCATCGCTACAGAGCGACCTTTTTCGCGAGCAGCCTTACGCACCCATTCAATTTGTTTCTCACGCGTTTCATTATCGCCATGAGAAAAATTCAACCGGCAACCATTCACGCCAGCCATAATTAATTCGTAAATCTGTTGCTCACTTGAGACCGCCGGCCCAATTGTAGCCAAGATTTTAGTTCGCTTAAATATTTTACTCATCAATTCATTTTACCATATTTTTACCCACTTTACAGCAATATTTTAAGCTTTTTCTTACTTCATCATATAGCTTCGACCATTATTATGAAAACTTTTTCCAATTTCTCGACCCCACCTCAAAATACCCGCTTGTCAATAATAAACCTAAGCGCTATAATATAGTTATGGTAAAAGGTCGAACCGCAAAAACAAAACAACGATACTTCAAAAAAGATTATGCCCCTGCGCGGGCAGCAGCTTTGCGTTCTTCCAAAACCTCTACACGATTACGTGCTCAACTTTCCGAGCAAGTTTCCAAAGCTAGCAAATCCATCACTTCTTATAACAAAAAGACCTCAGCCAAAAAATCTCCAGCCAAACGTACCGTCAGTAAAAACCAACCTCTTTATCGCAGCATCAAAAGCACTACAAACACTACTCGTCGCAAATCTTCCCGTACCCACAAAAGCATGGGCTCCCTTACCTGGCGCGAAGTTACTTTGTTATCTTCGATTGGCGTTTGCGCCTTTACGATTGTCTTCACTTTTGTCTACACAAGCATTTTTGATCCCGTCAAACGTGGCAATAAAGAATTAGAAAAAATTTCCAATTCCTACTATATTGAATACTATTATCCTCGCATTCTAGGTAAATATCTCAATCAACCCGAAAAAATCCTCGCCACCTACAAGGATGGTGGTTTACCAATAGTAAAATTGCGTCAATTACTCTCATCCAACAATGGCAAATATGCAGGATCCAGCGAAGCATTCTCTAACACTTATTATGAATGTGATATTGATAATAGTTATGTACGTTTTTATCCCCAAGAGCCTTATGGTCCTCGCGACTATACCATAACTTACAACACCGATTGCATCAAACCCGATTCTATTGACTAAATATCAAATGTGCCAATTTTTATCTTGATTTATGTTATATTTTTGATATAATACAATTATGGTCTCTTAGTATAACGGTTAGTACATCGGGTTTTCATCCCGACAACGCGGGTTCGACTCCCGCAGAGATCACCAAATTGGTACAAATGTAGTTCACCTACATTTGAAGCAATTTAATAAGATATCTGCGGCGGCGAAACCGGAACGGGTGCGTTCGTAGTAGGAGACGAGAGAAAAGTAGAGCTTGCTCTAACTTTTCCGAGACGACGCCCTACGATGTCGATTTTTGGCACAAAAATCGAGACTCCCGCAGAGATCACCAAATTAATACAAATGTGGTTTATCTACATTTGAAGCAATTTAATAAGATGGGTCGGTAGCTCAGCTGGTTAGAGCACGGGCCTTTTAAGCCCGGTGTCGAGGGTTCGAGCCCCTCCCGACTCACCATAGAAAATAGAATAAGCCCAACGGGCTTGTTTTATTTTCTATTGTTTTAGATCCGATGGAGAGCTAGAACCCGTAGGGTTCGGACGCCGTAGGAGGCGAGCGAAGAAAATGCTTGCATTTTCTTTTGAGCCGACGCCCGGCGTTGTTTTATTTGCGCAGCAAATAAAATGCGCCCCTCCATAAATTCCCTTTGGACCTATTTTTATTATGCAGGCGCGAGAATCAACATAGGTTCGTAACGCAGGAGTGGCGGTAGGACAAAAAGAAAACTTGTTTTCTTTTTGGACGCTACGACTGCGATCAAGGCTTTTCTTTAGAAAAGCCAGCCCCCTACCAAAAAATACCTCATAAACAGCTCATACCTCCAATTCGCACAAAATATACTATAATATATACATGCGAAAAGACGAAACTGTGCAATTTATTTTAGAAAACTTCGCGGCATGCGAACAGGATTTTCCATGGGAAGACACTCCCAACGCCTGCGTTTTCCGACATACCGACAATCGCAAATGGCTTGCATTAATTATGGAAATCCCCTACCGCACTTTGACAATTGATCGTAACGGCAAAACTTATTTCATCAATCTAAAATCTGAACCCGACCTTATTGAAGACCTAAAACTACAGCCTGGTTTCCTACCCGCCTATCATATGAACAAGACTCACTGGATTACCGCTCTGCTCGATGGCAGTGCCAAATCTGAGCTACTTAAAAATCTCATTGCCATGAGTTATCAATTAACTAGCCAAAAACGCCGCCAATCATAATCCCACCATCAATTCTACCCTACAAATGTTGTAAATTTTACAACATTTTCTAAAATATCCACTCTCGCCAAAAATAGGAAAGTTACAAAAGCTTCTACTCCTTATCAAAATATGTTACAATATAATGAGTTATGACAAAAAAGACTACCCAGACCAAAAGTACAACTCAGCCAGTCGTAGCCGACTACAATGGCTATGATTACAAAAAAATCTTCTGGGAAGATGCCGATCGCAAATACGAAGACATCGCCGATCGAATGGCAATTCGCAAACTTTTACCCACCAAAATCGACAAATTCGTCGATATTGCTGGCGGCTATGGTCGTCTAGCCGAAGAATACATTCCCCGCTCCCAATCTGCCACCGTATTCGACTATTCCAAGACCGAATTACAACAAGCCAAAGAGCTCTACGGCGACAAAATCCACACCAAAGCCGGCGATATATATAATATACCATTCCCCGACAATAGTTTTGACGCTCTGATCATGGTACGCGCTACTCATCATTTCAAAGACATGCAAAAAGTATCCGACGAATTATACCGTATTCTCAAACCAAACGGCACCGCTGTTATTGAAGTCGCCAACAAGAAAACCCTGCCCAAAATGTTCCGCTATTGGTTCAAAAAATCCGATATTAACCCTTTCAGCTACGAAGTTGCACATCTTAAAGACCTTAATTCTGACGGTTTCTACAACTATCATCCTAAATATATTGAAGACATTTTCAAAAAATCCGGCTTCAAAATCGAAAAAGTCCTTTCGGTTTCTAATTTCCGCAGCGCCAAACTCAAAAAACTTTTCGGTACCAATAATCTTGTTCGTTTAGAAAAAGTCGCACAAAGCGCTTTAGCGCCAATTCGTTTCGCCCCGTCAATTTATTACAAATTAACCAAAAAATAATCTAAGTAAAATTAATTTCACAATCTAGCGAAACTTTATTACAACAAAATTCACCACATCAAGCGAAATGCATCTTATGGACGCAAATTGTAGGAGACGAGACAATAAAAATACTTGCATTTTTATTGCGAGACGACGCCCAATTTTCTTTAGTATGAGCGCGAAAAACCGCCGAGATAGCGGATTCTAGCAAAAATTTTGGTAGCGCCAGCTGGATATAATAAAAACGTAAACGTTTTTATTGCTGGCTGCGTCGCTCGAAAGAAAAAGTAAAACTTTTTCTTTACTCGCTATCCTCGCCAGTTCGAACCACCTGTTTCTCTCCAGTGACATTACCTCCAACAAACCAAAAAATAATTCGTAAATTTTTAGATAGAATTCGTCAGATTGGTGATTTCTTCAAGCGAAATGCGTCTTATGGACGAGTGAGCGCGAAAAACCGCCGAGATGGCGGATTCTAGCAAAAATTTTGGTAGCGCCAGCTGGAATCGAACCAGCATTGTAGACTTAGAGGGTCTATGTCCTATCCGTTGAACGATGGCGCCATCTTACTTCTTAATTATATCCTACGTCTTATAACATCTCTTCTTATAACTATAAAACGAGTATCCAACTCATTATATCATAATTCACTAGGAAATGCTAACACAAAAACTCACATCCTCTCACAAATAAAAAACAAAAACTGGTGTCGCCTCACCCACAACACCAGTTCTATACACTTATTTTACTTACTTCGTATCTTCCGTACAGGAGAAGCCCATCGCTTCATAGGTTTGTTTTACTGCAGCTGGATTCAAATCTACAGTACCATCCTCTCGTGGCGCCAACCCCACGGTAGTCGCATACTCACCCATGAGTTGTTCGGGCTGCATGGTCACGACATAATGCAAGACGCTATCCCCTACCGACACAGCTGTAGCTGCGGAGCTCGGAATACCCAGTTCACCTGCCCAATTTACCACGCCCGTTGCCACATCATCAAAATGCGGTTTCGCCGCTTGCCCCGCCTCTGGACTTGCAAACGTAAAGTTATCAACCCAAGAAATCATCTTCAAATTATCAGGTTCACCATCTTCATTATAAGCCACTACAACACCGCGATCATGACTCAAAACATTTTCCAACCCCTCAGTCCCCTCAGTGCCCATATCTTGCTTACAATCGATAGACATGACACGTTTTTCTGCTGGATCATCTGGATCTTGTGATGGCACGTAGACAATTTGCTTTTCTGCTGCCCGTTTTTCGGCATCTTGCCATTGAATAAAGAAGAAAACTGCCAAAATCGTCGCGACAATTGCCAATGCCCATGCCACAATCATCAAAATATTACCAATACTACTTTTAGCACCCGGCATTTTCGGAGTTTTTGCATTTTTCATTCTATCAGAAAACTTCTCTGTCTGCGGCTGCAAGGCTGGCGGTACTGCCGTACTCGTAGGCATATTGCTATTCATCGTACTACCACTTCCTGCTCCCGCGCTAATACCAGTAGTCGAAGTTCCGGACGTAGCAAACGGATTATAATACGCAGAACTACTGGCCGGAGTAGCCGAAGTACTAGAACTACTAGACGCACTTCCACCGCCCATTACTGGCATCGCACTACTAGTACTTGGCGTAGTAGCCGTGCCACCAAAACCGCTAGTACTTGGTGAAGTAGCACTGCCGCCAAAACTACCACCCATGCTAGGCGTCGTCGAAGTGGAACCAAAAGTACTTGTCGTATCCGCAGTTTTAAGCGGCGGCACCGACGTCACACTACCAATCGAACCTGGCACTGGTGCCGCTGGAGTCAAAGGCTGATTAGGCGCTTCCATAGTCGCTGAAGGGTTATTTGCGCCCAGTTGATCCAAGCCCAAGGCCGCCGACATTCCAGTATTAGCTGCCTGACCCGCAGAAGTCAAATTATCTTGCGCCGACGCCAAACTATCAGCCATCGACAGACCACTTCCGCTCGAACTACTACCGCCTGTAAAATCCAATGGCGACGGAATCGGCGATGTCCCGCCCATTGCTCCACCGCTACCCATCGGTGAAGTTGGATTATTATCATTCGGATTCATTTTGCCTCCCTTTTTGTTTAGTCAATCAAATTACAATTTATATTACTTCTTATACTATTTTAACGCCGATATTTATTTTCCGCAAGTATTTTTTACAATCCGAAGTCTTGTTGCATAATGATTATTTTATCTCTGTAGTTTCACAATCGCCTCACGATGAACTTATCTTTGAAATTTGAATTATACAACAAGACCACAAACCCGAAGCTCGTAAGTTCTACATCCACTTACAAAACTTACATTTTTATTCCATAATTATTCCTTAAAAATATTTACTTTTTCATCCGTTTCTGTTAAAATTACTTTAAACATTAGAGGAATACTATAGAAGAAATGGGTAAAACATCAGTTAAGCCAGCGGATGTTGAAGAATATTGCAATGCTACTTTAAGTGAGATCGAAGATATCATCACCGATCTACAAGCCAAACAAAAATCCACTCCGTCAGCACAAATTACAAAACAACTTTCAGCCGCACGTTGTGCCTTACAGCAACGTCAGCGCAAGATCAAAGCTCGTGCTATGGAATTTGAGCAATCAAACAACCATCATTTGGTCTTTTTTAATTCTACACACGGCTTTATCAAAGTCGCCGGTCACTCCGCGCTCTTTTTCGCCGCCACCATCGCCGATCGCATTCACTGGCGTTATTCACTAAAAATCGACACCGACCGTTATTCAGTTTCTGATGACGGCGTTATTTCTTTTCGTTCCCTAGATACGTTAATTCCTAAGCTCGCAGAAATCAACGTTTTTCCCGACAAGACCATCCAAGACGACGAAATTCATTATTTTAAACTCACCAAAGTTTACAACGATGAACAAATCGCCAAATTACGCGATAATATCCAGCAAGACATCAAACGCATCATGTCGATCGTCATGCCGACCTCGCCAATTCCCTCACTCTACGAATCTATTACGCAAGCTAGCCAGCTCATTTATTATCAATTCAAACATCTATCCGACCCTTTGGCTCGCGAAACCATCGGCAAACAAATGATCGATCAATCCTACGAAATGACCCTTTGTTACCTCCGTTTTGCGCGACTCAAACAACAATCTAATCCCAAGGATTTAGTTCGCATTATCGAATTAGCTCGCGATTTACGTTTCGGCATCGCTTACACAAGCAAATTGCAAATTTTGCATCACCGCGAAATCTGCAAAATCCTTGAACATCTCGTCAGCACCGAACGCATCGCCACCAAATCTTATTTACGCATTACCAAATCTACCTCTAGCGAGCAATTATAATGAGTAATCGTAGTTTTGAAGATTTCATGCTCGATGAGCTTTGGCATGCCTACGAATTAGCGCGCAAGGGCAAGCGCAAAACCGTCGACGAACATCGTTTTGAACTTAATGATATGGAAAATGTCGCTATGCTTCGGGATAGTATCCTCCGGCGTTGCTACGAACCTAGTCGTGGTGTTACTTTCGTGGTTCATGACCCAGTAGTTCGCGAAATCGTCGCCGCCCCTTTTCGCGACCGCGTCGTTCATCATTTCCTCTTTAATATTTGTGCAGATTGGTGGGACCGCCGTTTTATCGTTGACTCGTATTCCTGCCGCAAAGGTAAGGGCGTACTATTTGGACAAAAACGCCTCGCTCATCATATCAATCAAATCACCCACAACCAACACGAACCCGCTTTTGCCGTATCACTTGATATCCAAAGTTATTTCATCAGCCTCTGTCACGACAAACTCATCGAGCGCATCAACTGGGGGCTCGAACGCCAATTTCAGCCTCAGATCAATGTTGCGGAATTACCACCCGGATATCTCCCCAAAAACGGTATTCGCTGCCAACCTTATGATCGCGACCGCCTCTATTACACTGTTAAATTCCTCTGGCAAAAAATCATCTACGATGACCCGATGCGTGATATCGTTGTTCGCGGCTCCAAAGCCGAATGGGCCGCACTTCCGCCGCACAAAAGCCTTTTTAATCGCAAAGAAGGTTGCGGCATCGTGATTGGCAATCTTACCAGCCAATTAGTTTCTAATATTTTTCTCGACCAACTCGACCGCTTCGTCACTTTTGACCTCGGTTACAAGCATTACGGGCGCTATGTTGACGACTTTTTCATCATCGTCCCCATGTCTCGCAAGGACCAATTACTGCGCGACATCGACGTCATCAAAAATTTCCTTCTCGAAGAATTAGGCCTCACGCTACACCCCAATAAACAGCGCAAACAACCCGTTGCACGCGGAGTTCCCTTTATCGGCGCCGTAGTTTATCCCGGTTTCATCGTCCCCGGACATCGCGCCAAGCGCAAAGCCTACAACGCAGCCTACAATCTCGCCACCAACGGCCTGGGCAGCGTCGACGGCATGGTCTCTCGCGAAGGCACTCTTATGCACATCAATAGTCGCAAATTTTTCAAACGACTCTTCGATGATTTTGGCTGGGAATACGACTGGGTAGAAAATCCCTAAGCCCGTGTCATTTCCACCTTCACAGCCCAGTCACTCATAAATCCGAAAATAGTTTTAATCAAGGCATAAATAATCCCGCACAAAAAGCCAACCCACGCAGAAGAAATCAGCAATTCCTGCGCAGAAAACATCTTGTCATGCCACTAAAGTGTGCTATAATAGAACTATCCCACAAGGATACATCATAATAGATGCGAGCTTAGCTCAGTTGTTTAGAGCGCTTCCTTGCCAAGGAAGAGGTCGAGA
>CAYUHY010000020.1:0-16051 GCA_964444615.1 uncultured Candidatus Saccharibacteria bacterium
TCTATGGTAGATAGACAACTACTCCAAATACAAAAATGGCACCACGAGGGTGTTATCAAGACCAATTCTCTTCCAAACACTTTCGCGTTCGTAGACAATGGTACCTCATGGTGCCAATATCATCTACGAATACAATCAACAAACTAGTGTTTGGATTAATTATATTGAAAATTGTCTTGATAACACTTCCATTATAACACACTTTTTCCATTGCAAGTGCTTTTCTGTCCAAAATACGCAAAATATACGAAACTCACCCAATAGAGCCCCATTCGCACAGCTACACCTACACAAAAAATAGGCTCTTCATCTATCCACACGACCACCACCCCACAACAAAAAATTTATACACCAAAACTCACAATATTATACACCCCAGCCCAGCGCCACCACACCATCCGCCTCAGCCATCCCGCATCATAACATAACACTACCACATAACACCACAAACAACCTCCGCATCATACGCCACACGCAGCGCCACCCCTCACAACAGCCTCGCCACACATTTTCCGAAGGACAAAACCTACACTCTACCAGTCAGCAACCAAAAAAACCACCTTCCCTAACGACAGCCCCCTAAGCAGCCAAACACCTCGCAATCAATTGCTCCGCCAAAAAACTATCATACAGCGGCAAATTCAGCAGCCCCTCCCGATACTCCAAATCCCTCAAAGAAAACCGCACCGCCAACACCGGATTATATTTCTCACGATAAACCTTCAAGCTCTTCGCGTGGACATTTTCGCCCGATTTCACCTCAATCGGCACGATCTTCTCCCCAAACTGCCCCACGAAATCCACCTCCGCCATCGCTTCATTCTCCCAATAAAACAACTCCCTCACACCGGCCAGCTCCTGCAGCACAAACTGTTCCGCAATCAAACCATTAAACTCATCAAAAATCGCACTTTTATTCGCCACCGCACTAGAAGGTATCCCCGCCAGCTCCCGGAACAACCCCACATCAAGAAAATACAGCTTAAAAGCATTCCGCTCCGCATAAGCACGCAGAGGCAGCTTGTCACCGCGCTCCACCCGGTACACCCGGCGCACAATCCCCGCATCCACCAGCCACTCTATCGCCAGCTCATAATCCCGCGCCCGCGCACCATCCTTTACCACCCCATAGACAAACTTCTCGTTCCTCTTCGCAAACTGCGCCGGCAAACTATCAAACACCTGCCGAATCCGCCAAGCCAAACTATTATCCGCATGCTTACTAAAATCGCGCGTATAATCCATCAGAATGCGCCGCTGAATCCCCTCCACGCGCACCACATCGTGATTCTCCACCCAGTCCTTCACCACCTCTGGCATCCCGCCCACAAACAAATATTCCCGGAAACAATCCCGCAAAGTCGCATCAAACACCTTATCATCCAAGTGCGCCCTCAGATATTCCACCATACGCTCCTCCCCCTTTGCCAGCAAAAACTCCGCAAAGTTCAAAGGCTCCAGCCGCAGCGTATCCACCTTACCCACCGGAAAAGACACCCCCTGATGCAAAAACACCCCCAGCAAACTACCCGCCGCCACCACATGATACTCCGGCGCCTGCTCATAGAAATATTTCAGGCTCGTCAAAGCGCGCGGAATCTCCTGCACCTCATCAAAAAATATCAGCGTCTTACCCGGCTTAATATCCATCTGCAAAATAATCTCCAGCTGGCTCACCAAACGCTGCGGATCAATCGACCCTTCAAAAAGCTGCGCAATATCCGGAGATGGATTCTGCAGATTAAGATAAGCCACATTTTCATAAAACTGCGCCCCAAAAACATCTTTCAGAAGATAAGTCTTCCCCACCTGACGTGCGCCCTCCAAAAGAAGCGGCTTGCGATCCGCGCTCTCCTTCCAGGCAGCTAATTTCTCTAATAATGCTCGTTTCATGATGGTCATTCCCTAAAGATGCTTTGAATGGATTTAATGCTTAACTTTAATACTTATATTTAATTAATTTCACCCCTATTGTAACACATTTTCCGAAGGACCACAAGAGTATTTTCACACATTTTCCGAAGGACAAAACCACATTTTACACACATTTTCCTAAGTACAAAATGGTATTTTACGCACATTTTCCTAAGGACAAAGCACCCCAAAAAAGACACATCTCCCTCAATTTGTACCTCCCTACAACAAAAAAGAGGGCTAAGCCTCGTGAAATACACACGAGGACGCCCTCAATATCTCCATTATAACATATATTTGGCTAATTCTAACTACTCCCCGACAGACTTAAAAACAAAAAAGAAGCCCCGCGGAAAGCACCTTCTGCGCCGTGCGAGACTTCTACTATTCCTAATATATCAAAGCAACCCGAAAATGTCTATGCCCCCATTTCCAAATCTTAAGGTAAGGGCTAGGTGTTGGAGAATACGCTCTTAACGCATTCTCCAATCTGAAGGTGCTTAGGAATTACGCGCAATACATCGCACAGCCATACCAGTAGAACGCCAGTAACCAGCACTTGTGCCAGGTTCAACACCAGTATCATATACGCTCGCAACTAAAGCTAATCCAGGACTGTATGTCGTACTAGTCCACCAGTTACCTTGAGAATTTCCAAAATTAAAAGCGCCATGAGCAGCCATCCCAGTATACCTAAAGTTATAAGGTGCACCTTGGAGCTTCGTGGAACCAGCATCATCGCTCGTAATAGATTCGGCATCAGCCAATATGCCATACTCCCCGCTACGATAACCGGAAGGAAGTTTCCATCCTTTAGGGCAAATACTTGTGTCCATTGAACCAGAAGTTATTGCACCAGTTTTATCAGCACCTGCTGTAGCAGCAGTCCAAGTATAGTACACGGTAGTACCAGAATCTGCCCTATTAGCAACATAAGATGTTATTGCATGACTATCATCTGACGAAAAATCATTAGCGGAAGACAATACAGTAAGCGTAGTAGGAAGAGTGAAACTAGAACTTACATCAGAATCACCAGAAGTAAGGTTGCGTGGACCTTCGAGAAGAAGGTTGCTCGTCATCCAGCACCTTCCATCAGCATACTTAGCAATCATATAGTAATTAGAATCCCGTGAATCTTTTAAGATCATGGTTGGCACCGTACTGGCACCAGCAGCTGGAGTAGAGACTTGATTACAAATACTGCTAGTCATTTGCTGCATATTAGTAATACCAGAATTTTTGATCGTAGTTGCATTATCATAACTCACTTCTGTAGCATCACTCATACGCCACTGACCATAAACAATAATCTTCTCCCACACCGCATACAGCGTCTTACTCCCCGTCAAGGTAATTGATGCTCCTGGTTGATAGGAGGCGGAAGTAGCAGTGTTACTCGTACCCCAACCAAGAAATGTATAATTAGTTCTCGTTGGTTTATTTGAGCTAAGTATTAAGGAACAGCTTGTGCCGGCTACGCCATTAGCAGTACATGTTTGACTAGTTGGTGCATTACTACCACCATTAGCATTATACGATAAAGTATAGGTAGCCGTAGCTGGTGTCGCAGCAAAACTTAGTAAAACATTGGCCTTATATTGTCCATAATTATCATTGTTGGCGGCAAACTTTACCGCAAAAGCCAACTTTTTAGATAATGTGAGCTTACCCGCATTAGCACCCGTAGTAGCAATATTACCAGAAGCTAAACTAGTTCCTGATGAGGATAAAGATTGGTAATATAGATCTTCTTTACTAGCACCAATATCTCCCCACCCATAACCCCAAGTATTATCAAGCATAGCTTCACTTCCGGTGCCAGTCGGCTTCTTATTATTAGCTCCACTGATCGTAGTAGCTCCAGAGGGACCAGTTAGATTCGTAGGTCCTGATATAGTTAAAGTATAGTTACTAATATCACTTGCATCAATACTTATAGTATGCTCCCGATAGCCAATGTCCCCTGGTGCTAATTTAACTTGTTTATCTACAGCATCACCACTAATACTAATCCCAGCCGAAGCTGCCAGTGGCATCATACTATAGTCGGAATCAGAATTCTGATCTGCTGCAGATATCGATGTATCTGATTCTAAAGCTGAAACATGTTCATTATTAAAGAAAACTGAATTACTAAAAATCAATCCAAATAACAATAAAGATATAAAACTTAAATACGAAAATCGCCTAAAAGATTGCTGAGGATATCTAGCCAACCTACTAAGCGGAGTCATGACTACGTGGCTAGCGCGGATCCGATTTCGCCGCTCGCCAGAGCGGCAATGAGGAGAGCGCCACCAGACAACACTAGTAGGTTGGTAGATATCCAACTCGCTAGCAGAAGATTGAGTTTTTTCCGGATATCTCTGCATTTCACCATAAGGAGTCATCTTCCGGCTGGACCGAACTATTACAGTTTTTGATGATCGTTTAATTCCGCCAGACGGAACCATGAATTCTTGGCTGGACCGGGTCGAAATCACGGTCCGCAGGGCTCGATTTCGAGAAGTCCACCAGGTGACGTTGGCGGAATTAACGATCTTTCCATAAAAAATATCACGCGTAGCAACCAAAGACTTCTTCCCCATTCTCATCGTTGGAATACCATGAAGATTAACATCATCCCCTGGAGAATCCGGCCCAAAGCCATGATTAATAGAATGTCTTTTGCGTTGCATCGCGCCCTCCTTTTGTAGGTTTCGCCTTAAGCTCAATGTAGCCTAAAAATCCACTAAAAGACTACACTGAGCATTAAGACATTTAGTATATATACCGGGCGTCACTTTCGTATCAAAGGCGGGCGTGCATCTCACAAGCATCAGCGTTGTCATGAAATGCCGACCCATTGTATAAGTAATCGAGGAGATTCTCTATGGTAGATAGACAACTGCTCCAAATACAAAAATGGCACCACGAGCGGTGTTATAAAGACCAATTTCTCCAAGCGTTACCGCCAACAGTAAACTGGTGCTCATGGCGCCATTCTATAACTGTTGGCAGAAATACCACACTAACGCTTGGTATGTTTCTACTCGAAAATGATCTTTATAACACTTCCATTGTACTACACATTTTCCATTTTGTGTAAAAAATCTCCACTTTTGTCCAAAATTCGCTCTCTTCTTAGCCAAAACAGCATCACCTATCCTAAAACGCAACCAGCCCTCACTACCAAAAATCATCACGCATCAAACCCCTATATTAAAACATATTTCTCCCCGCTTCCATGAAATTTTTTCACAGCGTTTTCACACTTCTCTAATCTTAAACTATCTCCAGAGTAGCCAGCTCTCCCAATTCTCACTCCATTGACTTTTAATCATTTTCGTGATAATATAAGAAGAGTCAAGTTAACTTACTAACTTCCCCGCACCTTAAAGTCATTTGGCAAATCTCCGCTATCCCCACCCCCAACAATTCTCCGCTATCCCCATCCCCACCAGATCCCCGTCACACCAATAATCCTCACTACCCCCCACCCAGTCAAATCTCCACTCCCACCTCCACCAAATCCCCCATCACGCTCATAATCCCCCACACCCCAAAACCTACCGCCATCACAGCCCAAACCCAGACCAAACTCAATCAAGGAGGCTCATCTATGTCCAAATTACAGGTAGAAACCCAAATCCGCCGTCTCTTCCCTCGCGAGCTCAAGCAAGCCTTCGCCGACTGCATACTGATCACGGAGTCGCCCAGCGACCACAACATCTTTTGCAGCTTCAACGATTCGCTCATTACGCTGTTTCAGGAAGTCGGTCTCGAGGTGATTTACTGCAACCCCAGCTGCTTCGAGCACCCCCTCCATCATCTCTCGAACCAAGACATCCTCGACAGCAGCCTGTTCAACTACGGCTATCACTTCCCTACCACCACTCTCGGGCTCTTCCCGCACTTTAGCGACGCCCAGGTCCTGTTTGGCCACTTTTGCGAGCAAACCATGCAGTTTTCCGTTATCAATACTGGGCTAGACTATTTCGAAAGCACCCACGTTTTGGTCACCATTACTCGCAACGTCAATCTTCCCCAACGCGCCCTCGCCATCGAACGCATCGCCCAATACGCCCTCTACTATAAAACTGCCACCATTGAGCATGATCAAGCCACCGAAATTCTAATTTTCAACAAAAAAGACATGGCTTTCACCAGAAATGGCAACCGCAAACACTATGCCTCGCGCTGGGTTACGCACGCCGTCGAAGAACAGCACGAAAAACTGGCCAAAATGTTGTGCTATGAATGCGTCAACGACGGTCTCAACATCTGGGACGCTTGGGTTCTCGACGCTTCCGGCATCGAATTAGCCCCCGACGAAATCTACCAACCCGACCTGCAAAGACCGCAAATCTATACCAAATGTTGGTACGATCTACATCCGGATTACCTCTGCGCCACCTGCTACCGCTACCCCAGCGGCGAAATCGAACTCGCCTGCCGGCGCGTTAGCAAAGGCTCCCTCACCAAAATGCAATACTTGCATCTTAACGCTATTCGCGAGCTGATCGTGGAGGCTTATGCCGGCGAAGAAGTCCCCGAGTGGATCAATATTCCCAATTACTAACCCCGCTTTGTTACTGTAGCCACTATCTCTAATGCCTTACTACCCCAGCCATCCGCCACATTACAGTTACCTCACTTGACGCCATATGATTCAATTGATTAAGCCCTCCCCAGCGGAGGGCTTTTTTCTGAGCCAGAAAACTAAATCTCCCACATTATAGAATGTAAATTCCCACTTTTCCAATCTCACATCTCTCAAACACAAAAATCCACCCTATCCGGAAATCCTTCTAATAAGCTACTCAATCTCCTCATAACACAAGCCTATCCAGTTTCACATCACAAATCCCCCGGGGTAGCCGAGGGATATTTGTACCATTCCCTATTTCTCAGGGATATTAGAATCGGAACGGGCGATACACCGCACAGCGTATCCGTTGTAACGGTTGGTGTTGTTTGTACCAGGGTTGACGTTGCTACTGTTTATGTTCAGGCGGTACGCGTTGTCAGCACTGTTCGCCGTACTAGACCACCAGTTGCCGTTGGTAGTACCGTTGTCGAGGGAGCCATCGTTGACGCGCCCGGTATACAGCCTTACACAGGACTATGAAGTTTTTTGTCTCAACCATAATCGTAACTACGGTCAAATTTCTAACCTATTGCCAATCTCTACCTCTTATGCGCTTTAGCTTGTCCCTATTGAGTCGCAACCAAACGTATTCTTGATTGTGTACTCTAAGCCTATTTGCGCGCCCTCAAAGTATCTTGACGCTTAGGAAAACTTCTCGATTCTAAAAGATCAGGGTACCGTTAGTCGCCGGAGCTTGACCTCATCTGCTTCCCTAGGAACCCATGAAGCTTCGCCTCACCCTCTTATTATAACACTTGCCGGCTGCTTCCCTGCTAAATACACTTACAATACTTAAGAGAAAGTATCTAAAAAGCCACAAACGCCCATCATTTCATCTTGAATACTCTCACGAACCTGTATTTGCTTCACTTTCACCTAGTCTTACCTATCATAATGAACCTTCAACGATTATCTTCGCATCATATTCCCCTATTACGAACCACCTTCCCAAGCTCATTCCCTACCACTATAAGCTTTCCCATGATCTACTCCTGTTATAAGCGTCTTTGTCAGCATTCTGCCCCTGTTACTTTTATCTTTCTTCACGCCTCACCCCTGTTATCATACCTTTCTTCTTAACTCACCTCTGTTATTTTAAGCCTTCTCAAAAAATCACCTCTGTTAAACCACAAACACACATTCCACTGCCCCCCACTAGCAAAACCTTTCCTCCTAATTTACCCCTGTTATTAGAGCCTTTCCTACCATTTTACCTCTGTTATAGACACCTTTCCTACCCTTTCTTCCCTGTTAACAGAGATACTTTTTAATGAAATGCTCAATTACTCTATAAATCGCACTGCTTTTATCTTTCTTACCCCTGTTACATTACTAGCTTTCGACCTTTCTCACCTCTGTTAATATTAGTTAATGGCCTCTTTCTCACCTCTGTTAAACAATTTTATCTCTGTAAATTACAAAAATCTCACCAACTCTCAATGTTTTGACACAAAAAAGAGGCGACCTCTTTCACCTCTGTTATAAGGATAATTCCCTCCTCCCACTAAAACTACTTTATCTACGATTCTTAAGAGGCTTTACTTTCTCTACCTCTGTTACTTTCTAGCTATATCATCTTTCTTTGTGAAATGCAAAGTATTTTTCACACAAAAACCTGTCATCAATTTTTCATGACGACCGATGTCAAAAAGCCACTGGAAAAAATGACTTCCCTATTAAACATTACGCGTGATATTAGGCGAATACACGTGAAAAACCTTGTCGCTGGCCTTAGAAAAATTGCATAAATAAGCAAAATCTATGCGACCTGAATTAAACTTAACAAAAAATTACAACTAAAAACTTTTGTCGCGCCCCCATCAATGTACTTGGAGATTGCGACTTGTGCGGCCCACTCACAAATAACAATATCCTATACTCTCATATTAGCACAACCGGGATCAAAAGTCAATAGTTTTTTCATCAAAAAGCTTATTTTTATCCACTTAACAGGGAATTATCTCCTCAAAAAATGTTGTCAAAATTACAACATTTACACCATGTTACACCAATGTCAGCTCCAAAAAAACGCAACACTTCCATTATCCTGACCCAGCTTCAACCCCAGAGAATCACCACATCTACATCACCCAACTTCATCTCTACGCACAAATTATCACAGTATTTTCGCCATCCGAAACAAATTACAACCCTAGGGAATCACACCCTGCACGTCCAGATCAAATTAAAAACAACCGCCACACACCCTCCGAGGTCAATACACACAATTCTCGAGACCACCACCCACATCCCCAAGACCGCCCCTCATAGCCAACAGGGAACTACACCATCTCTATCACCAAAAAGTAGCCTGAACTCTCGCCAAGGCTACTCATATGCTCTACAGCTTTACTCAGCCCTACTCAGGTAAACGGAAAAGAGCTAGTACCTACATACTCTAGATCTTTACCCAGCCATACCCCAAAAGCCTAATCTAACCCTAGATCACCTCTAGTTCATGCTTCAAGCGCTCAATCAAAGCCGTTTTCTCCGCAATCCCATCACGCGTCTGCTTCACCAGATGCGCCGGCGCCTTATCTACATAACTGGGGTTCATCATCCGTGCATTCAAAGCATCCAGCTCTTTACCGACCGCCAAAATCCGCTCTTCCAGCTTATCCCGGTACGCCTTTACGATCTCCGCTGACACATCCAAATACACCTCATGATTCGGCAACGCCAAGCGCAAGCCTCGTGGCTGCCCCTCACAGCTGATCACGCTACTCACACCGGCCAATTTTGCCACCAAAAGCTGATTATCGTCCACAATCGCATCATTATCATACAAAAGCGTTACTTTTTTGCCCTTCAGAGGCTCGGAGAGGGCCGTCAAGAGCCTTCTCGCTTCCACCACGACATCACGTAGACTATCAAAATTAGCAGCCGAAATCGGGTCAAATTTAAGCCTTGTAGGCCATTTCTGCGTAATCAACAGACCGGATGTCCAGCTCAAACTCTGCCAAATCGCTTCCGTCACAAACGGCGCAAACGGATGCAACATCTTCAAAATCATCTCTAAAGTTACCTTTAGAAGCGGCACATTCTTATAGATTTTCTGACTCTCAATGAACCAATCCGCGTATTTGTCCCAAATCGTCGTAGTCAAAGTCTCCACCGCCTCCGCAAAACGATAGGCCGCAAAGTCATCCTCCACTTCCTCTTTACAACTGGTCAATTCCCGACAAATCCAATCTTCGCCCACATTATCCGTCGAATAGGGAAGCTCCGCCCCCGCAATCACCGCCCCTTCGTTGACAATTTCCGCATCCATCTCAGCCATCGCCATTTCCATCGCCACCGGGCTACCGCTCTGAGATTCATCCACCAAGCTCTGAATAAACCTTGCCAAATTCCACAATTTATTGCATAAATTACGCCCCGCAATCACCGAATTCTCAGAAAACGCCTGATTCATACCAGCCGAGCGACCCCTTAGAATACCCAACCTAAATGCATCCGAACCGTATTTAGTCACCAAGTCTAACGGGTTAATTACATTACCTTTAGATTTAGACATCTTTTTCCCATGTTCGTCAAGTACCAGACCATGGAGATACACTTCCCGGAAAGGAACTTCATTGCTTACGTACACGCCCATCATAATCATCCGCGCCACCCAAGCGAAGAGAATATCCGCCCCCGTCTCCATCACATTCAATGGATAGTACGGGTTCTCCCGACCCTTAGTTACCTCATCAGACACTGCCTCAGTAGCATTCTCGGACGTGGTGATCGTCGAGCTAGTTCGCGAAGAACCCGAGCAGCGGACTGAGCTGGACTTAACGTCCTGCGAAGGAGCAGCCACAGGGTTCGACAAAGAAATAGCCGACGAGGACACGTCCACTTCTTTGGACGTGGTGATCTCAGAGCTAATTCGAGGCGAGTTTGAAGCCCGCAAGGGAGCCGTACTAGAAGTACGGTGACCGCGGACTGGAGAACTCAACGAAGAAGTAGCCTGAGAGGACACGTCCACCCCCTCCGTCCAATCAGTACATACCAACGGCCAATGCGAACTTGAGAACCACGTATCAAACGTATCCTCATCCCGAGTATAAGTTATTCCGCCCACCTCAATCTGGCGCAAATTCGTCCGCGTATCAAAAATCCACTCTGGCGCCTGATCCGTCACCTCTTGATGATAAGCCGGAATCGGAATCCCCCACGGAATCTGCCGCGAAATATTCCAATCTTTTAAGTTTTGCAAATAATTAATCAAAACTTTTTTCTTATTCGCCGGCGTAAAGGTAATCTCACCCGCCTCAAGATGCTTAATCGCTTCTTGCGCCAAACGCTTCACATCGATAAACCACTGTGCCTTCAGCATCGGCTCAATCACCGCCCCACACTTATAACAATGCGCTACAGAGTGCACAATCTCTTTTTCACCTCTCAGCAAGCCCTGCTCTTCCAAATCATGCAACACCTGCTCCCGGCATTCCGCCGTCGTCATGCCAGCATACGGCTTACCCGCCATCTCCAGCATTTTTCCATCTTCACCAATGACCTGAATTCGCTCCAAATCATGCCGCTGGCCTACTTCAAAATCATCAAAATCATGCGCCGGAGTAATTTTCACCGCCCCTGTACCATACTCTGGATCCGCATGCTCATCGGCAATAATCGGAATCAAACGATCCGTCAACGGTAACTTCACCAGCCCGCCAATCAAACCCTTATAACGTTTGTCCTCCGGGTTTACCGCTACCGCCACATCGCCAAACAACGTCTCCGGACGAGTGGTAGAAACAATAATCTCAGTTAAATCAGCCTTCTGCTCCTCATCAAATGCCTTTTCCGCCACGTCCGAGGAAGCGTCGGTTTGTCCATTGAGGGAATCTCCATTAGCAATCTGTCCATTCTCAGTCGCCTTTTCCTTTACATCAGAAATCTGCCCATTATCAGCAATCTTATCCGGTGTACTCACAACTTCATACGCAATATCCCACAAATGACCCTTTTCGTCTTCGTGATCTACCTCAATATCCGCAAACGCAGTCTGATGCTTCGGGCAAAAATTCACCAACTTCTCCCCCCGGTACACCATACCGTCATCCCACATCTTCTTAAACGTCTTGTAGACGCGATCCACCACGTTTTCATCCAAAGTAAACGTCAAATCCGGCCACGCACAACTCGCCCCCAAAGCCCGCACTTGCAATTCCATATTGCCGCGTTGCTCTTCTACGAAGTCCCAAACCCGCGCATAAAGCTCATCCCGACTATACTCAAATCGCGAATGCCCCTGCGCTTCCAAAGCCCGCTCATACACCACCCAGGTCTCAAAACCCGCATGGTCCGCCCCCGGAATATACCAAGTCGACTTACCTCGCAACCGGTAATACCGCGCCAAAGAATCTTCCAAGGCAATCGTCAAACCATGACCAATATGCAAATTTCCATTCGCATTCGGTGGTGGCATCACTAACGAATAGCAATTCTCTGTATCACTCTCTTTTCCCTCATAGACAGGGGCTTTTGGCTGAAACGCGCCAGTTTTTTCCCACAAGGCATAAATATCTGGCTCGAACTCTCCCGGTTCGTAACTCTTCGTAAAACTCATACTGCCATTATACCATACTTCTCAATAATCACAGCGACATCAGCTTACAGCCTTGCATAATCTTGCCTGAAAAACAAATAAATCTCACCCCAATCACATTTGCCATGCTCAGGGTATTGACATTTTTCACATTGTGTGCTACAATAGAGATAGAGTGTAATATAAATACAAAAATTTAAAATTCTCAACGCTTTTTACGTAGAGAGTGGAGAAACCAAAAATGCCAAAAAATTTTGAACAATCCGGTGCTTCTTCTGAATCCACCGGCAGTGAATGGGATGTTTTGAAGCCCGAAAACAATGATTTTGAGTCCGGCGAAGCTGAAGATTCTAGCGACACCGAAAAATCCAGCGAAACCAAACAAGCCAGCACTATGGAAGAATCCAGCGCTACCGACCTTACCGCCGAACAAACCATCGAAAAACCAGCCCTCGATCCCGAGAGCCTCAAAGATATTGATCAACTTCAAGACCAACTCGAACAAATTGGCGTTAACGAAAAAATCCTCACCAACCCTGCCTTCCAGCGCGAACTCTCCAAAATCATTTCTGGCTATGGTCTTACCATGGCCCATGACGTTGCCGCTGATTCCGAATCCAATAATCTCACATTACATTGTCAAGGCGAACATGGTGACTCCCGCGAACACGACCGCAGCTTCTTCGATTTCAATGTCGATGAAGACGGTCATCTCACTCTCACTACTGCCTGTGCCGACTGCGATACCAACAAAAAGTTCGATCGCAAACTTTTCCCATCCGTCTCAGCTCCCGAAACTGAACAATATTTAGACTGTGCTGAACACCAAAATCATTCCGCCCTTGTCGAATTTAGTCTCACTGAAGACGGCGAAGGCCTCCAAATCGACACTACTGACATTCTCGAAACTCAATATACACCTCTTGGCACTCCTAATAACGATTTCAAAAACGGCCTCTATTCCATTAGCCGCAAAGAATCTAGTAGCGTTTTTGACGCTGAGGGCAAAGAACAATTTAGGGAAGCCAAACTTTATGAATCCGCTAATCTTTCACTCAATTATTTACCCCACACCTTAGGTAAAACTTTAACCAAAATTGATCATACTAGTGCTCAAGAATTAACCAATCCTAGCCGTCCAACCAAAAAGAATATTATTCATCGTGAAACCCTACATCGCAACCCCGACGGCACCATCAATGTCGATATCTATAGTAGTCAAGATGGCACCACCAATATCGAAAAATGTCCTATGAACACCCAGTACGGTGATGATGAACTCATCCCCGACAGTGGCACTGTCCAAGAGGCTCTCTTCGCACAAAGATCCGAACAAAATCAATAAATCCACTACCCAGCCCGCCCCTCAGCCACTTGAGGGGCTTCTTACGCACCATCATGGAGCCATCACCGAGTCTTCTACATCTTATACTCTAATTTTGCTCGCATCGCCTCCATCTCTTCCGGAGTCATCTGCAAATGCTGGTCGCCTGCCCAATTTTCCGTAATCGGCAAAAGATGCACGTGCGCATGAGGAACATCCGTTCCTACCACTTTAATCATAATCCGCTCACCCAGCACATCCTCAAAATGCCGCGACAACTTCTTCACTGTTGCCATCACCGCCGCATAATCCTCATCACTCAAATCATAAATCCGATCTACCTCCACTTTTGGAATTACCAAAGTATGCCCTGGAGCTTCCGGCTCAATATCCAAAAACGCCAACGTCCGCTCATCTTCATATACTTTATAACTCGGCAATTCACCTTGCACAATTTTCGTAAAAACACTACTCATATCCGCTCCTCGTTAACTTTTTCTCATTATAACACAGGTATTGACATTTTCCCCAGACCATCTTAAAATAAAACCCGGAGCTTCTCAGCTTAGTACTTTTTTATTTCTTTCTGACCGTAGCATAGGAGTTTATTATATATAATATAGTAGCCTGCTATGCTGCGGCCAGAGTTGCGGCAAATTTATATTTGGAGGAATGTCCCTCATGAAGACAATCGCACAGCGCTCCTCAATCGAGCAAACCAGCTCGATGACCGAGAACATCCAGCAGGGAATCTCTGCACTTTTCGGCAAATTCGAGCCTTTGGCTCCGCGCGGCTGGCACATCATTATCCGTGTCAACTCCGCCGAACACCAGTTCGACTACCTGATCGACCTGGCCAGCGACGCCTACACCGACTTGATTCACGCTGTCAGCATCATGAAAACACTGGAAAAGTTTCCTGATCGCTCCTACACTGGCGGCCGTAGCATCGAGCAGATTGGAAACGATCTGCAGATGATCATGCGCCAAAATCACCCTCTGTTCCAAAAGATTCTCGGCTACAAGGAAGCCGAAGAGATTACGCGCAACGAACGCGAGCAGCTGAGCAAGCGCTATGGCTATACCACGCTCTACGGCGGTTTCCGCGTACCGTTCGCCGACCAGTCCCAAAATACCGATCTTAAAGGAGAACTTCTGATCGCCACTGATGGCTCCAACAACGAACACATCAACCTCGCGCTCACCCTCAGCGTCTTCCAAGTCATGAAAAACGTCCTCAGCGAGCAGCTGCCTGCCACTCAGATCATCTATGACACCCGGGGATTTGACCAAGATCTCAATATCCAGGGCTGGATGAAGGTGCTCAATATCACTGCCTAAGGCACCTTTAGCGCTTATCCAGATGACACAAGAACGAGTGCAGAATAATAAGACGCGCACTTTTGGCACCCATTCAACTATAATACCGCAACACTTTATTACAGCCCCAGCTTTCATGCTGGGGCTTTTCCCAATACTGAAGATTCACTGTACGATATATCACTTGGTTTTTATACTAGAACTTTTTCTGTTATCATAGCAAAGACCTTGTTCCATAAATACCTTTTCGCAGGGGATCCGGAGTTACGACGAGGAGTAGCGGCAGGACCCTGTGACGACAGGCGTCCTGAACGCGCCCCAAGAAAAGCGTAGTTATGGAACAAAACCTATAACAAACAAAAAACTTCTCCTCAACACAAGAAGAAGTTTTAAAAGTAAGTTATTTACGCAAGCCGAGCTCAGCGATGGTTTTCTTATAAAGATTAAAATCAGTACGTTCGAGATACTTAAGTAACTTCTTGCGCTGACCAACCATTTGCATAAGACCACGCTTAGCCATATAATCATGAGCATTCTCACGAACATGATCGGTAACTTCTTTGATTCTTTCAGTCAAAATAGCTACCTGCACTTCCGGAGAACCAAC
The DNA here is from genome assembly GCA_964444615.1 of uncultured Candidatus Saccharibacteria bacterium. Taxonomy (GTDB): domain Bacteria; phylum Patescibacteriota; class Saccharimonadia; order Saccharimonadales; family Saccharimonadaceae; genus Nanosyncoccus. The sequence continues at coordinate 15,338 of CAYUHY010000020.1, forward strand.
ATCCTTATCGCTACGGGCTAACTTCGCCATTGCCTGGGCTTTTTTCTCTCTAGTAATCATATATCCAAAATTATACCACACTATCTTCTAGAGTACAACCCCTTTATTTAGCAAAATTCCGTTTATTCATCCTAAACCTAAATCATACCCCACTTCGCCTCCTTATAAAAATAAATTCCAAAAACTTTTTTCATAATAGAAGCGAAATGATTCGTTATGCGCCCAGCACGAAGTGCAATGGCGCGCATCCAAGAGAATCCTGTATTTTCTTCCAGAAAATACTAAGAAAGCTTGCCTTCTTACTCGATTCGCCTATTCGTACAAAAATAAGCCTATTGGCTTATTTTTTACGAACTTTGCGGAAGCGAGAGGATTATAATTTTGTTATCACAAAATTATAAAATCGGGCGTCGTCTCGGAAAAGTTAGAGCAAGCTCTACTTTTCACTCGTCTCCTACGATTTTCGTACCTCCGAGCGTTGGTTGTATCCCCCCAAGCATTACAAAAACAAGCCCTAAAGGGCTTCTTTTTGTAATGGCGGAAGCGAGAGGATTCGAACCTCCGAGACATTGCTGCCCACACGATTTCGAGTCGTGCGCCTTCAACCACTCGGCCACGCTTCCGCTCCCATTATATCATACAGATTAGCCTACCGCAATAAATCCGTATTATCTAAAAAATAAATGTTACCGAACGTTTTCTGTTGTCTAATAA
>CAYUHY010000021.1:0-16038 GCA_964444615.1 uncultured Candidatus Saccharibacteria bacterium
TTAGGCACGCCGCCAGCATTCATCCTGAGCCAGGATCAAACTCTCCATTAAAGTCCTGCATTCTCAGAAAAGATATTCTTCTCTAAAACTCGCAGAATCTCCACTTCATCAGAAGCAGAGATGGTCTTTCAGATAAATCTTACTCAACTCGAATTTGAACACTTAAGTTCTCAATAAAAGACTGACGATGATAAGTTTTAACTCCGCTGGACTAATCCAACGTCATCTAAAACCATAATTGCACAACTAAATTGTTAAGATTCATTATTTATCCCTCCAGACACAGACTCCTCTTTGTTTTCTTGAGTTCCTCCTCTGTGCGTTGGGATATTCTCATTTTATATCATCCCAAAAGATAAGTCAAGTACTTTTTTGCACTTTTTTCGACTTTTTTAGCATTTTTTAAGAAAAATGCTTATTTTTATTATTAAACTACTAGAAAATACACTCCCCACCCTATTAAAACGCCCAGTAATGACCCTACTACGACCTGCCAAATCGTATGCCCCTCAAAAACTGGCAAAGTTTTTTGACCGTTTTTCTCCAAAATACGATTAAGTGCTACCCCCTGAATACCCACCGCATAACGCACATGCGTCGCATCATATAATATAATCAGCGTCACCGCCACAGCCAATGCAAAAATCCCCGATTCAAAACCATACATTAACCCCGCACAAGTAGTAAAAGCCATCATACTCGCAGAATGACCCGACGGCATCCCGCCAGAACGAGTCAAATAGTCTATTGCGTTACGAAAGCGATCCATTGCTGGACGTTTTTTCCCCTGAAAAAGCCCGATTACAAACTTACAAGTCTGGGCAATAATAAAGCCCAGAGCAAAAGCTAAAATCGCACACCATCCGTTCATAACTATATTGTATCATAAGTGCTTATGAAATAAAAGGGTGGCATAGCGTCCGAGGCCTTATTACAGATGCAAAGCACCTTACACTATGCCAAAACTCCCTTAACTCTTAACGCCGGCTATCCTTCCTAAAAGCACGCTGACACCACCAAATCGCCGCTCCTATAATCAACAACCCTGCTCCAATCAGCCAAATCCACCAACTTTGCCCCTCATTCGACTCGTGCAAATCTGGTACAACAATATTATCCTTCGTCAAACCATCATCCAAAACATCTGAATTATCCGCAATTTCACTTGAATCTGCCTTAGTTTCCTCTTCGTCCGCATTGTCCTTATTTGCATCATTATACGCAATCTGCTCCTTAGAGCTCGTCTGAACTGACTTTTTAGTGTTATTTGTGACTTTTGTTGCAGTATTCACCCCTAAAGCTACACTTGAATCCTGATTTGCACCCAACCCCAAAACTGGCTTATCATTCGAGCTTCCAGTCGTCACCTCAGAATTAGTCACACCACCACTTCCCGTTGGACGACTACTACCTGAATTATGCCCGGGCTTGGGATTATTAATATCCTGTTCCTTATCCTCTCCTGGCTTCGGCAAATCAGGTTTTGGCTGTTCAGGCGTCGGATTGTCAGGTGTGGGGTTGTCAGGTGTCGGATCCACTGGATTCGGATTATCAGGATCTGGCACCACCGGATTAGGATCTACTGGCTCTGTAGGTGTTGGATTCTCCGGTTCTGGCTGCTTCGGCGGAGTAATAATAGCTATCTTCTCTTCCAAACTTTTTAATAATGTTTGTGCCTGTTTCTGCAACTCATCTGCATCTGTGGCATCGGCCGCGATACCCTCAAAGGTCTTCAATTCATCAAGTAGCGCATCTTTTTCTAGTTCATCTCCGCCCCACGCTTCCACTCTAGATTCTAGCCCAGGCAGTCTTTTTACCAAAGTATCCCGCCAGCTATCCGCCCAAGATACATAGGCCTCACTCAAGCTACCATCTAAATGTGTAAAATATGGCTTGTCCGGATACCCAAGCAGAAAACACGCGTCACTCAATTTTGGCTCCGTATCTGGATTATATGCACAACGATGAAAGTCTATCTTTCCCCACAAGTTATATTCCCTATCAGTTCCATAATCTACCGCCTTAATTACATAGTAAACAATTCCTGGATTATTTTCTGATAATATCGCATTGTTAAAAACGCTTACAACAAGTACCGGCTCATGCGGACTCGGTTGATTATCAAAACAATATTGATACTTCAACCATTTAGGATTTTGGTCATAATGCATCAAATCCCCCTCTACCTGGGCCTGGCTAGCTACTTCCTCGTCATAGCTCAAGAAACACATTCGCCGCATCCCTTTATTTACTACCCCATTTTCATTAAATAGCCCCGAAATATTAGTATTTGCTATATCCACCATCGATGCACCAAACAATTTTTCCGAATCATATCGCCAATCTTCACTTGTTATTGCTAAAGATGTGTTAATTGGCGCGGTTGCAGCCACTAATCCTAAGCCTGCCACCACTGGTAATATACGATTTTTCTTCATAAAATCCTCGCTTTTTAAATTATTTCCTGCGAGTATAACAAAATTTTTTCAAAAATAACAAGCACTAGCTTAATCTTAAACGCATTTTTCTATTTTTACAGAGGTAAAAATAGTGACTCTCATACCGAGAATCACTATTTTGAACACCAGATTTATAATTTTTATACGCCCTGAACACTAAATTTAAGCATCCGTCGACTCTGGATCATCCGGCACCACTACGCCAATCGAGGCTACCGTGTCACCATCGTTCAAGCGCATAATTCGCACACCCTGCGTAGCACGACCTTGGGTTGGAATTTCTTTAATTGCAACCCGAATCGCAATCCCCTTGGTCGACATCATAATCACTTCTTTTGCTTCTGGATCTAACGTATGTACCGCCACAATTGGCCCAGTCTTCTCAGAAACCGTAGCTGCTCGCACTCCGACACCACCCCTACTATGCGCCGCAATGTTTTCCGCCATCGTTGCTTTACCGTAACCATTTGCCGAGACTACCAATAATTTCTGATTTTTATCCTTAATTACATCCATGCCCACAATTTCATCTTTCGGGCGCAAACGAATCCCCCGCACTCCTCGTGCACCACGGCCCATACTACGCACGTCTTTTTCGCTAAAGCGCGCTGCCTGCCCTGCAGAAGTAGAAATCACGATATCATGATTCCCTGTAGTTTCTTGAATCCACTTCAGCTCATCGCCTGGATCCAACTTAATTGTCATCAAACCGTTCGCACGAATATTCAGGTATTCTTTGACTGGCGTCTTTTTAATGGTACCTTTTTTGGTTGCCATGAAAAGATAACCTTCTACATTAGCACCCTGTTTAATAATTGCCGTAACTTTTTCATCTGGGTGCATATTCAACAAATTTACCGCCGGCGTACCCTTCGCCGTCATCGATGCCTGCGGCACCTCGTAAGCTTTCAAGCGGAAAATCCGCCCTTGATTCGTAAAGAAGAGCAGATAATCATGCGAATTCGCCGTTACAATCTGCGAAATCACATCTTCCTCTTTAGTGGTCATACCCTTACGGCCTTTACCGCCACGATTCTGCCGCTTAAAATCGTCCTGCAAAACTCGCTTGGTATAATTCTCAGTCGTCAATAAAATCACGCTCTCTTCATCAGGAATCAATTCCTCCTCCGAGAACTTCCCCACCTCGTGATTATAAATCTTACTCTTGCGCTCATCACCATATTTATCGCGCATCGCAATCAATTCTTCTTTTACTACACGCAAAATCTCTGATTCGCTGGCCAAAATCTTCTCATACTCAGCAATCTGAGCAAGCAGAGCCTTCAATTCTTCTTCAATCTTGTCACGTTCGAGTCCTTGCAAGCGACGTAATTGCATTGCCAAGATAGCTGCCGCCTGAATTTCCGAAAGCCCAAACCGCTCCATCAAACGCTTATCAGCATCATCATAACTCTCACGAATGGTCTTAATTACTTCGTCGATATTATCTAGAGCAATTTTCAAACCCTCTAAGATATGTGCGCGCTCTTTTGCTTTTCTTAGATCATATTCCGTACGACGACGAATTACTTTTTGGCGATGCTTAATAAACTCCGCCAAAATTTCCTTCAAACCCAAAATCCTGGGCTGAATCCCATCCACCAGCGCCAACATATTATAATGAAAAGTCGTCTGCAAACCTGTCATTTTGTACAGCTGATTTAGAATTTTCTTCGGGAAAGCATCTTTTTTCAGCTCTACTACCACCCGAATTTTGCCACGAGCAGATTCATCACGCGCATCCGCAATATGATCAAGCTTCTTCGCCAACACCAATTCACGAACTTTTTCGATGAAACCTTCCTTGCTCATCCCATATGGCACCTCAGTAATCACGATGCTATAACGACCATTTTTCTTCTCCTCAATACTCGTGACTGCCCGAATCGTTACCGAACCTTTACCAGTCGCATACGCCTGCTTCATCGGCGTGCCACCATAAACTTCTGCCCCGGTTGGGAAATCTGGCCCCTTGACATGCTTCATTAACTCCTCAAGAGAAATCTCAGGATTCTCAATCTGAGCCACCGTCGCATTTACTACCTCTGTCAAATTATGTGGCGGAATATTTGTGGCCATACCTACCGCGATACCCATCTGACCGTTCAGAAGAATATTCGGTAATGCTGCCGGCAAAACTACCGGTTCCTGCTCACTACCATCAAAATTATCCCGAAAATCCACCGTTTCCTTTTCGATGTCCGTCAAAAGCTCCGTGCCCACCTTATCCATACGCGCCTCGGTATAGCGCGAAGCCGCCGGATCATCACCGTCCATTGACCCAAAGTTACCTTGCCCCTCTACCAAGGTATAACGCATTTTCCAGGGCTGCGCCAAATTCACCATCGCATCATAAATCGAACTATCACCATGCGGATGATATTTACCCATCACTTCACCCACGATACGGGCAGATTTCACTGTCGCATGAGGCGCTTTCCAGCCGTTTTTGTTCATCGCATAGAGAATGCGGCGATTCACTGGTTTCAAACCATCACGCACATCTGGCAAAGCACGATCAATAATCACCGACATCGAATAACGCAAAAAGTAATCTTCCATCGTAGACTCTACGGCTTTTTGCTCAATACCATCGCTTACGCGATTATCAACCTTTTCTACCACCTCTCCCGAAGTTTCAGTTATCTCACCCTCTGAGGACGTCGTAGAAGCCCTAGAAGCCCCCTCTGGCGTCTTACCTTGGTCAGACCCAGCTTTAGCATTATCGGCGCTTGTAGGGCTTCCTGACGCGTCTGGAGGCATATTCTGCTTATTCTTATCCTCATTTTTGTTGTCTTTTTCCGCCATTTCTTACCTCCTTCCCTTAAAAATCCAACTCATCAAGATTAATATTCGCCGCCCCTGTTTGAATAAAGTTTTTACGCAACAAAACCTGATCGCCCATTAGCTTTGTAAACACAGCGTCAGCCTTCTCTGCATCATCAATATGAACCTGCACCAAAATTCGATTCTCAGGGTCCATCGTCGTCTCCCAGAGCTGTTTGGCATCCATTTCACCCAAACCCTTAAAGCGATTCTGCGCCGTATAACCTGCCTGCTTAAAACGCTCCTGCGCCGGATCAATCTTCACCCCTGCCGCTCGACGCTCCTCAATCTTTTCCTGTAATTTCTGCTCCAACGCATCCTCATTATAGACATAATCAATCTTTCGGTTCGAACCTGTACCCTTCGTCAAGCCGAAAAGTGGCGGTTTCGCCAAATATACATGCCCCGCCTTAATCACCTCAGGCATATAGCGGAAGAAGAAAGTCATCAAAAGTGTCGCAATATGTAAACCATCTACATCGGCATCGGTCATGAAAATAATCTTATCATAGCGCAAACCATTAATATCAAACTGCTCGCCAATCCCCACCCCAAGACCTTTAATTAAGCTCACCAGCTCTTGGTTTGCCAACATCTTATCCAACCGTGCACGCTCGGTATTCAACACCTTACCACGCAGAGGCAAAATCGCCTGAATCTGAGGATTACGCCCTTCTTTGGCCGAGCCGGCCGCCGAATTACCCTCTACAATAAACAATTCACAATCTTCGCGTTTTCGAGAAGAACAATCCGCCAATTTGGACGGCAAATTCAGCCCATCAAACGCACCCTTGCGAATCACATTATCACGCGCGGCTCGAGCCGCTTTTCGCGCTCGAGCCGCCAAAGTTGCTTTATTAATAATCTTTTTTGCTACCGTCGGATTCTCTTCTAGATAATAACCGAAATACTCCGTCATTACCTTATCAACATAACTACGTATTTCTGGATTACCCAGCTTATTTTTCGTCTGCCCCTCAAACTGCGGATCTGGCAATTTCACCAAAATCACCGCCGTCAAACCCTCTTTGATATCGTCACCCGTCAAATTAGGCTCTTTTTCCTTCAATAGATTGTTCTTGCGTGCATAATCGTTTATCACCCTATTGAGCGCCGTCCGAAATCCTACCACATGCATACCGCCCTCAGGAGTCAAAACGTTATTTGCAAATGGTTTAATGGTTTCCGAAAATGTATCATTATACTGCAGAGCCACCTCTATCATGGTATCTACCATCGGCTTCTCAACATAAAAAATCTCATCTGAAACTACTTCTTTACCCTCGTTAAGTCGACGTACATAGCTTCTAATTCCCCCCTCGAAATAGAACGATTCCCTCTTACCGCTACGCTCATCGCGTACACTAATCAAAATTCCCTTAGTCAGGTAAGCCTGATGTCGCGCATAATTAGAAACCCACTCGTAATCAAATACCGTCGTTTCCTTAAAAATCTCTGGATCAGGATAAAAAGTAATGGAAGTGCCACTGCCATCAGATTGACCAATCGCCTGCACGCCATCGCCCAGCGTCTTCCCAGCGTCAAACTCAACATGATAAAGCTTGCCGTCCTTACGCACCTCAGCAATCATATGCTTAGAAAGTGCGTTCACTACTGACGAACCAACCCCGTGTAAACCTGAAGAAACCTTATATCCACCCCCGCCAAACTTACCACCAGCGTTCAAAACCGTCAAAACCGTCTCTAAGGCAGATTTCTTCGTCTTGGGGTGAATATCTACTGGAATACCACGACCATTATCATCTACTCTTACCCCGCCATCAGCTTGTAGAGTAATCAAAATCTTATTCGCAAACCCCGCAATTGCTTCATCAATTGAGTTGTCCGCAATCTCTTTAATTAAATGGTGCAGACCGTCAAAACCAGTCGAACCAATATACATACCCGGCCGAATACGCACATGCTCCAAACCCTCCAAAACTTGAATTTGGGAGCTGTCGTAATTATCTCGCCCATCACTTGTTTGTTTTGCAGACATTCTCGCGTACCTCAGTTTATTACCTCTTATTTTCCTCTATATTTTATCGTACTTTCTCTATAAAGGCAAGAGATTTACTTTATAATTTCAATGATTAAAAATATTGTTCAAATTATTTATCTGAATAATATTATTATACAGCCCTTTTAACAGCGTACTGAACAATATTTTTAAGATTTTTAGTTATTTCGTTGCCGCTCTTACAAACAAGCGTTGATCATAAGTTTGCAAATCAGGTAACCATGTTCCCGTGCAAGTAATCAAAGTCAAAGATGGTTTACCCGGCACCAACGATTTAAAAGCCGTATTCATATAATCATTTGCTTCTGCGCCTAGCTTAGCAAAGACAATTTCGCCCACATAATAACTAAATTTACGTCCATCCCCCATCTCGATGATAATTTCGTCACCATTTTTAATCTTCGGCAACGTCTTAAAAATACCTGTACCCAAATCACCACCATGCGCATTGATAATCGCTGGACCTTTTTCTCCTGGAATTGCTGAACGATAGAACCAACCTGCCACCCTTGTACTAACTGGCGAAGCCAACTGATTCTTTCCATCTACCCAACCTACCTCTGTTACTGGGATATTATTCAAACCCAACGACGGCAAGGAAATAAACCGTGGTTTATAAGCTGCTACCTTATAAGTAGCGGGATCAATTTCGTCAGGCTCTGGAGCCAACGGATCCTTATTTTCTAATGGTTCCGGCTCCTTCGGAGCTTCTGGCTCTGGCTCCGTCCCGGACGTCGTATCATCCTGACGTGAAGCATTATTAATTGCAAAAACTACTCCGCCTACTGCGAACGCCAAAAGCAAAATCGCCGCCACTACAATAGCAATAATCTTATTTTTGCTTAATTTAGTGCGTTTGTTCGTATCTTTTTTACCGTTTTGCTGATTATTAGAGACGATTTTCACCGACTTTCCATTTCTATCTGGCACAGTCAGCATCAAACCGTCGGCCCTAGATGGATTTTTCCCTCGGTTTGACCTTTTATTTAACTTTGACTTTTGATTTTTACTCATACTGACCTACATTATATCATCTTTTTAATATTTGTGAAGTACTACTAATTAACTTTTATTGCCCTAAATACCACCTTATCCTCTACTATCACCAGAGATTAAACTTCACCACGCTCCAAAAGACCAATGATGTTAGTCTATGCTTTCACCACCCCAGAAGCAAATGTTATAATTTTTACAACATATACAGAAATACTCAAGAGAGGGCTAAATTATGCTATTTTATCTTTTCTACACCCCGAAAAGCATAATCACCATTCGCAGTCTTCGTAAACACCCATTTATACTGGTCAAATTGGTCCCGATAATCCTCTGGATTAACTAACTCACCCAGCAAAACACCGTTTTCATCTTGCGCATTTTCGGCAATCACATTCCCTGCAATATCATACAGCCCATTACAACTTGTTCCGTAAGCCGTTTCATAAAGATAAATATTATCTCCCTGCTTCTCAGCCTTATCTAAAGCCCGTTCAAAGACGATAAAACAACTACCGCCGCAACCCGACTGCGGAACATAAAATTCCTCATTTTTAGCACTATATTGCCACGAGCAAGAATCTTTGCCCGCCCAATCACCATCCTCCAGCTGCAGATCTTTACCAAACATCTCTTTTACCTTAAGCAATACGGTATTCGCATCATAGCAATCACCATCATCAATATATAACTCACTCTCTGCACGATACTCGCTCGAACCCTTACAATAACCTTGTGACTTTGATGCCCTCAGCGCCAAGGCTAACATCAATTCCTTACTTAGATCATCAGCTACCGTCGCATCCGTATAAAAATCCATCGTACCACTAAATGGCTTCCCCACCACGTCAAAATTATGGTACAACCGCTGTACCAATTCATTGTCGAGGCTAATTTCTTCCACCTTTTCTTCAGCCTCTAAAGATTCTGATGGCTCCGAAGTTGAAGGCTGACCTGACCCTACATCCTGCTTATGGTTGTCATCCTGGTTCATGCTACTCATCAAAATTACAAATCCAATTCCCATTGCAACCATAATCACTATTGTAACTATTACAAGCGTAATAATTTTACGATGTTTCTTATCTGACTGTTTCATATTCTGTTCAAGCTTGTACGTCTCCTCATCCAAAAGTTTTTTCGCTTCCGCAATCGTCATGCGTGACTGCGAAAAGTCCCCCGCCGTCTTGGCTCTTTCTTCGTTTTGTTGCAACGTCTCCTCAATCTTCGCCCCCTCTTCTACCTCTGTTTTAATAGCATTGGTATTATCAGTCAAATTATGGAAAAACTTCTGATCCCGTTGTAATTCCCGCTCCGTCAAAACACTGTCCATTCCGTCCACTACGTCACTTTGCTTAGTAACACCAGTATCATTACTATTATGCTTGTACTGGTCATCATTTTGCGTCAAAACATTAGAATTATCGTTTTGCATCTGCCCATCGCGAGAATTTTCTACTCCTTCCGCAGCCAAAAGCTCCTGCTCAGAATGGCTAAATTCCGCCTCTTTAGCTTGCTCCACCGGCTGGACTTCTTTGGTCTGTTCAAGCTGATTGATTTCTTTAGTCTGTTCCACCGGCTTAATCTCTCTAGCCTGCTCCACCGGCTTAGTTTCTTTAGTCTGTTCAAGCTGCTTACTAGCTACAAAACCTTCCGGCATGTCATGTTTCTTCTTATGTTTTTCATGGCTCTTCGAGATTTCTGCTGACTTTTCATAATAATCTCCAAAACGCCCACCCCTATCTAGCATATTGTCCAAATATTTGTTTTCTGTATTTTTGTCTTTCATATCTTTTTACTTCTTAAAGTTTTTCCATTTATTCTCCGCCCCATACTTTTTACTCATGTCTTATATTCACAAATTATACTCATCATCTCACCTCACCTTAAAAATCGCCTCCTGCTTCGTCGCATTCTCTTCTACATTCGCAGGTGTTGCAGCCTTTTCCAAACTCCCAGATACTTTAGCCTCTTGTATACCCGTCAACACTTTAACTTCCTTCGTACTCATAGAAGTCCCCTTTTGCTGTTTATTAGACGTTATTGAGCTATTAATTGGCATTTTTGAACCATTTTCACCCAAATTCGGTGCCATTTCAAGCATAGACGAATTACCATTTTGCGTTCTAAGGCCATTTTTAGCCTCTTCCTGGGCTTTTTGGTTGTTAAAGCCTACTATATCATCTCCAGACTTTTGGAGGCCTTGTGGGGCATCTACATGCGTCTGAGCGGGTTTATTGCTTATGCTTGTATCATGATTATTAGCCGCCATTTGCATTTTTTTCTCTTTCCAGCTGTCCAAAAAGCTCTTTTCGCCGCTCGCCCCTGATGGATCAGATACATTAGCATTAGCCTGCTCAGAGGCCGATTTCGCCGCCGCCTTAATTTCCTTTTCCGCAGCCGTCCAACGCTCCTTAATCTCCTGTTCCACTGCTTCCCGAGTTTTAGCATATTTCGTAGCCGAATATTCTTTCATTGTTTCAAGCAAATCCGGATTCGCCTCTCCCATCGGTGGCAAAAGGCTCATCGTAAATGGCGCCGACGGCAAATTATACATCATTACCGTCGCAATCGCCTGATAATTTCCCTGCTTATGCAAATCTTCCGCATTAAAGACCGGCATAAAAGCTTTTTCCATCAATTCCGCATCCGTCACACCCAAACGACCCGCCATAATCGTACCACAATTACCAAGAATGGCCTCACGAATCTTATCTGTTAACTGTGTCATAAACTGATTCGCCAATATCAAATTCAGGCGATATTTACGAGCCTCAGACAAAATACTCTCAAAACTCTCTGTAGCAAAATTCTGAAACTCATCCACGAAAAGACAAAAATCCTTGCGCTCATCCTCTGGAATATCAGCCCGGCTCATCGCTGCCTGCTGGAACTTCATCACCAAAATCATACCAAGCAATTGTGAATTAATATCACCGAGACGCCCCTTTGACAAATTCACCAAAAATATTTTCTTGCTATCCATAATTTCGCGAATATTGAAACCGCTTTTGGTCTGGCCTAAAATATTTCTCATGGTTGTATTGCTCAAGAATGGCCCCCACTTTGAGGTAAACCAAGTAATCACTTCGCCAGCATCATTGGACTTCTGCGAAGCTGGAAATTCCTTTGTCCAGTAATCATAAACCGCTTTATCTTTTACGTATTTTAGTTTTGATTTTACAAACTGCGGGTCTGTAAAACACTGCGGAATATCAATAAAAGTCGCCCCATTTGGATCCGCCATCAATAGTAACGCTGCATTGCGGAACATATGCTGCCCGCGTGGACCGAAGAACCCTTGGTTACTCGGATCAAACAAGCTTTGCAACATATTAATCCCCTCTTGCACTATAAAATCTTTCTGATCCTCAGAAGTATACTCAAACATATTCATACCAATCGGATGTTCCATATCCGCCGGATCAAAATAAACCACATCGTCAATTCGATTTTCTGGCACTTTGCTCATCAATAATTCTGCCGCATCACCATGCGGATCGATGAAAGCAAAGCCTCGCCCAGCCATCATATCTTGATAAGCTATATTCGTCAATAATACCGATTTACCCATACCAGTAGCACCGATCACATAAGTGTGGCGACGCCGGTCATTATCTGACAAACGAATCTCTTTGCGCTCACCACGAAATTCATTCACACCCAGCAAAACACCATCTGTTACCAACTTCGCTGGCCCCTCTACCTGCTTCGTAGCTTGACGCTCTACCTGGGATGTCGGTATCGCATTTTGCGCCGGCAGATGAAATATCGACGCTAATTCAATACTGTTCAAAATATTTACTCGATTTTTTCTCGGGAAAAATCTGAACACATAATCTACGGATAGTTTTTTCGCACTCTTCAAGGCATCGTACTGAAATCCATTATAATTCTGCGACTCAAATTGCGAAAACGCCGCTACCAAGCCACCTACCATCGCTTCAGAACGTGCTTTACTCGCCGAACTTGCAATTACCCGAATCAGCGTCTCAAAGCCAGAAGCCTTAGTCTTATTCTCAATCGCCGAAATCTCCTCTTGCTGAAGATTAGTAATATCATTTTTTTGTTCATCTTCATTACCTTCCGGCGGATGCCAAAACGCTACGCTTAAATCTTTTATCACTCCAGCAACGTTGTACAACATTTTTGTACCGCCATCATGAATTTTGCGTCCTTTTCTTAAATCTTGTACTCGATCTTCAGAAACTTTTGTCCAACTACCATCCGTTGGCCTTAGCAAAATTTGCAATGCCATACCCTCACCATCCTTTGTTGTAGACATCGCATTCAAAATCGCCATACTTGCATCACGTTGACTATCTTCATAAGTACTAATTGGATAGACAAAATCCTTTTTCAAACTCATTTCCCCGCCCGCCACCTGATCTACCGTCACATCATCTGCAAAAATCGTATCTGGCTCGCATTCTTCCAAACGTGCGGAGGGATATGCAGAAATAATTGCCTGCTTCACCGTCTCCGTCAAAACCGCGGGCACCATCGTATAATATTTAATTAAACCGTTCGCCGCAATAATTTCAAATGATAAATGCCTCTGCCCAAACACCTTACTGTCAAAACCTTTTTTCAAAGTAGAAGCGATAATCGAATACATCACTTGCGCCTGGCTCAATGCCTCATTCGTAACATCGCGTTCATCACGCCCTCCCCCTTGAATATCATCCGTTGACGGCGGCAAATGAATCAACATTGGCACTAATTTTAGGCTTCGCTCATAAGCTTTTGCTTTGCGACGACTATTCATCACAAGCGCTACCAAAATACCAGCTACAATTACGACCACCAAAATCAGTATCACAAGCACAAGCCAATTCATAGCTCAATACCCCGTATCAACTTTATTTCAAGCTTAAGCATAATTAATTTCTACTTCCCAAGATTCGATTAAAAACATTCTTCAAAAACTCAGTCCGAGCCTGATTAGCCATCCGATCAAGTTTACTAGGATGATATTCATTCTGAGCAATCATCCTCTCTACCGCCGCCACAGTCTCGCTAGTAATATGCTTATTATTCTTATCCATAATATTTTTGACATAGTGCCCGTTCAAGCCACTCTCGTTTTCAATGTCTTCACGATCTTCCGCCAACCACTCTTGCGCCTGCACATTCGTCTCTGCCCCCACCAAGCTCAAATCTCTCTCCGTTACCTGAGTGTACCCCTCTGCCTTTTCTGCCTCACTCCGCACTAAATTATTGCTCTGAATTACCTCATTTTCGCGCTGAACCGTATTTAGCTGCTCCATATTACCGCTGCCCACAGTATTAGCAGTAAACGGCGCATTGGCCGCAGATGGCAACCCCTGTGTGGCCGTAGGAAACACATTACTCGCAGATGGCAACCCTTGTGGATTTGGAGCTACATTTTGAGCTGACGGAATATTCGGCGCCGATGTCAAAATTCGGCCACCCAAAGCACTTGCTTGATCCCGATTAGTCATTTCCGCATTCTGAAGTTCAAGCTTATGCACTTCTTCTTCAGTCACGCGATCAATCTCAGCGGTCATCTCACGCGCATTCTGCACCGTGGCAACCCCGGCTTCACTCCGATCAGTCTCATTATTATTCATAGTTACATTATATCATAACAAGCTTAAACACAATGATTTTTGTACACAAATTTTATACAATTAATAATTTTAATTACGTTTACTAATCAAAAAACATATCAAAAATACCGCCGCCAAGACTAACCCTACCGTAACCGGGCTTAGCGACCCCAAAGATTTTACGAGCAAAAGCATCATCGGGGCAAAAGCAATCACCGCAGCGTACATATAGCCCCTGTGCCCCATCTTCTTGCCACCCAATTTCATAAAAATTTTTACAAGCAAAAGCGTTACGCCCAAAACTAAGACGTAACACGCAATAAAAAAAACTAACACCCCTAGAGAACCAACGCTCTCCGGAGTAGTAAAATTTAGCATCACAAGCAATACCACTGCTGCTAACAAGCTTAGGATCGGAATCAAGCGCTTAGGCATAAGCTCATTATACCACACTTTTCACAAAATTAACTGGCATTTCAAAAATACCATAACAGTTTAGGAATCACATCATCCCCTGCTTCTATCGAGTCAAATCATCAAGTATCAGCCAAAACGCCCTATCTTCCAGAATTTCAACCATAAGAATAACAATACTCGCCTAAGCTAAATCGTCAATCCAGCAAACAGCATATCACGAATCGAATAAGCAGAGTCTAAATAAGACCTCTAAGCTACTAATAAAATCTTTAGCATATTTTTGTACTACAAAAATATCCACCACCCAAGCACAAAAGATATCTCTAATCCTGCGATGTTTATGTAAAGATCACAAGATCCCCCAAACATTGCCGAGAAATACTGCATTACCCAATAGCCACAGATAAAGCCTATTTCCAACCGACATGTCTATACTATCCTCTATTAGCCTCTAAACCTGAATACTCAGCACTCCTGCACTTTCCACCAAAAAGCTATCACTTGAAATAAAGTCTGTCATTTTACTAATAGTCACAATAGGTACTTCCCTCTTCTACCAGAGAGGGACATCCGCACAACCCCAACACAAGCATCAGTACATCGTGGCACCAACTCTCTTGAAATACTTCTTATCGACCAGGTATATCGTGACACCCTACGAAATCAAAATATCAGGGAGGGAGATGGGCGAGTTATCTGGCAATAAAAACATTGTTACTTTGGGCCACAACTCTACCCATTCCCTTTTTGACCGCTCCACGATATCGTGGAACTTACAGGGATTTTACACCGCATCTATTCTAATTATGTTTGAATGTGCTAATAGAATTGGCATCCCTATTACGGAATATGTCTTCGCTTAGGTTGAGAGAATGATTAAAGTCGAACCGTTGGAAGACGAAGCTCAACTAACCATTCCCTAAGCTAGACAGTTTTATCAGAGACTGCTTCTGCAAATCTCCAACATTCCGCAAGCTTTAGGTAATTCCTAGAAAGTGTAATTTATGGCTAGAAATTACCTTTTCGCCTGCGGAATCACCGTTTTACTTTGGTTTTTTAATTTGCATTTTTGTTTGTCCTGTTTTTGTTTTGTATTGGACTGTCTTTATCGTATCATGCTTATTCTAATTTTTCAATACTTTTTGGCCAAAAAATGTTGTATTTTTTACAACAATATGGCATTTTAATCTGTTATTCACAGTTAATTCTATGTTGTGAATTTTACAACATATTAAACACTAAATTAGCCCGGATAATGTAAAAAATACTCTGTTTTTCTCTATCGTGTTGTTATCCTTACAACATTTTGGCCCATGAAAACGCTTAAGGTACCACTGATCAATTATTTTAACCATATCAATAAAATGGAACATCGTCTTCCCTTTGCTAAGTTTTTGATTAATGGTACACATACCGCATCCTAATAGCCACTAAAGCAGTTTCTCACCCAATCATAGCCTATTTATACGTTCTTAGTACAAATATCCCCATTACCAGGCCTTATCCATGATAAGACGCATTACAATTCAATTTTAGGTTTTATTTACAAAAAAGTGCCATACACGGCAATTGACCAATATTCAGCATCCTACATTGAATTTTATAACATCATTTTTCTTCAATTTTTCAAGTACTTTTGCCCAATCCCAAAACAAAAATACAGCCCTCCTAGCGAGTCCGATTTTAATTCAATATTCAAAAAAGACCGGTAACTGCGAGGAAAACCGGTCTTTGTAGAGTGTGGAGTTAT
>CAYUHY010000022.1:0-13960 GCA_964444615.1 uncultured Candidatus Saccharibacteria bacterium
CTGGTGCAGGTGTAGTTGCTTATCGCAATGCTCGTCGTAGCACTCGTAAGTAATTAAATTGAATCTCTAAGATTTAATTGTTAACTCGGAAATCCCCGGCCTATACCGGGGATTTCTGCTGCAATAGTTATATACTATCGAACTAACATAATATTCTTAACGCCTGTACCACGACACCGTCAGACACTAAGCTCAACATCGGCAAATCTAAAATTCAGTCATATCGCAAAAGACACAGAAAGGAATCCCCCGGCCGAAGCCGGGGGATGGTGGGTTTTATCGAGAAAATACATTGAGCTGCTCTAAATGTTAATACTGGCGATTTTGTGTAGTTTTACTGCCTTTTAGTCGGCGGCCCTAGATCTATCAAAGATCTGTTTTGGGCAAAGCGGACTCTGCAGCAACACAATTTCCGCCTACGATGTAAGCTGATTCTCAGCGCTACATCTTAGCAATCGCGAGCTAACGTTTGAGCTCTAGGCTTCCCGGCACCGTCAAACGATGCCATACCACTCCTGGTATCCCTCGCCCCACCTTAAAATAATCGGGGGCCCACATGGTCATACCAGTCCACGTTCGGAATCGGGCAAAAGGCCCAGCCGCGCCATACCAGGACCGACCAAAAGCAATCATCGCGTTCAATGTGCAGGTCTACCTCAGGGATAGCGCTAATCGCAGTGGATATCATTCACCTCTCTCCTTTCCTTAGATTTGCTCGGAAATCGCAGCATGGCTAGCACGGACGTACCTTAGGATAGTACATAGACATATCCTCCTTCCATAGAATTCTTGGCCGCATCGCGGGCAAGCGTGCCCCGGGCCAAATTGGAAGCGAATGATTGCAGCGCCACTTTGGCGCTAAAGCAATCGAAAAGCTGCCTGCCACATTTCTCTTTCCTCCTTTCTTCAGCAGAACTAAAGGCTTGCGTCTCTGAAGCTAACAGATAATTCTGTCGGTGTTGCCCAGCTGGACATAACCGAACACCATGCCCGGCAAACTCTGACGGATATAACCGTCGTTGCACAGGGGCGGGGTCCAGTTATTTACGCACCTTTGCTTCAAAAAGACTTTGTATAGGACTTTACGAAGGACATTCACACGAACACCTCCTTGAAAGGCGTCTACTCATTACGAGTAGCGTGAAGCCTATGTTATAACACAAACTTGACGCTACTCATAATATTAAGCAGAAGATAAATGGTAAGAAAAGCGTATTTTCTCGATATTTTAACCTACGATAGAGATATTTTTGCATCTCTATATTCTTATTGTAGCACACCTCATCAAAAAAGTCAATACCTTTTATGCTTTTTCTTGCAAAATCTGCAATTTTCTTGCTACTACCTCTGTAATACATAATAGACGAAAGTAAAAAATATGCTAAATTATGGAACTGGGGAATTACGCCATATTCAGATCTTTAGCCTTAAGCCAAATTGGGCCTGCAAACATTCACAGACCCAATTAGCTAAGTTAATTATTTAGGAGCACCTACTCGCGATTAATACACCGCACAGCATGACCACCGTTACGACCACCGTTTCCATAGTTTCCGGGAATGACATAGTTATTGTCTATAAACAGAACGTATGCATTATTGGCGTCGCTTATTGTACTAGACCACCAGTCGCCATAATTAGTACCACCGCTGAGGGAACCAGCATATACAAGCCCCCCATATTTGAAATTGTAAACGTCGCCTTGGACAATAACTAAGTCACCTGTGCCCCAGTTAGTGGAACTAGTGATAGATAAACTATTAGTACTAATGGTAAGATTCATATTGCGGAATAACTTATAATAGTCAGACCAAGTGCTTTCTGTATTGATATCACCAGCACGACCACCAGTAGGTAGGGTCCAGCCTTTAGGGCAAATGGAAGTATTTAAGCTTTTGCCTCCAGTTGTTTCAGAAGAACTCCCGGCGCCAGCTGTAGCAGTGTACCAGTTGTAATAGCCGGATACGCCAGCGTCGGCCTCAGAGGCGGTAGAGAGATAAGACTTATAGGTATACCTGTCTATAGCGCCATTAGTAAAATCATTTTTAGAAGAGTTTGGAAGAGTAATTTCTCCTGACGGGACAGTGTCAGTAGTGAAATCAGACTCAGCAGCTTTGATGGTTTTATTGTAGATTCTGAGGTTATCGGTCATCCAGCAGCGGCCGTCGGCGAACTTGCGGACGGTGTAAGTGTTACCATCACGAGTATCTTTGAGCTGATAAGCTTCACTGTATTTCTGGCCAGAAATGAGGGGAGTTTTCTCACATACGCCCGGGGTCATTTCTTGCATTGTGGTAATGCCAGAAAGATCCGGCTCTCTCGCGATACACCGCACAGCGAATCCGTTGTAACGGCCGTTGTAGTCTGTACCAGGGTCGACGGTACTACTGCTTATGTCCAGGCTGTATGCGCTGGTAGCACTGTTGGCCGCACTAGACCACCAGTAGCCGTAGTCAGTACCGCCGACGAGGGAGCCACCGAAGACGCGCCCGGTATACTTGAAGTTGTAAATGTCACCTTGGACAGTTGCTAAGTCACCTGTGCCCCAGCTAGCGTAACCGCCATGTGAATGTGATAAGCTACTATTGCTAATAGTAAGGCCCATATTGCGAAATAATTTGTAAAAGTTTGACCAGGTATTTTCTGTATTAGGATTTCCAGCACTACCACCGGTAGGGAGGGTCCAGCCTTTGGGACAGATACTGGTATTTACGTTTTGGTTCTGTGTGGCTACAGAAGAGTTCCCTGCACCAGCTGTAGCGGTATACCAATTGTAATAACCAGATACGCCAGCAGAAGCTTCAGAAGCAGTAGAAAGGTAAGATTGATAGCTATATTTGCTAGTATCATTATTGGCAAAGTCGGCTTTGGTTGAACTTGGAAGAGTGATATCACTGCCAGAAAAGTCAGAATCTGCTGCACTGATTGTAGTATTATATATTCTTAAGTTCTCCTGCATCCAACATCTACCATCAGCATACTTAGCAATATTATAATAATTACCGTCCCTAGAATCTAGCAAAGTCATCGTAGGCACATCCGTGGCTCCGGCGGCTGGAGTCGGGACTTGGTTACAAATGGCAGTGTTCATTTGTTGCATAGTGGAGATACCAGCTGCTTGTCCCGTACTCCAGACGCCCAAAGTCCTTGGCGTAGCTACGAGACTTAGTGTAATATCCGCTATATAATGTCCTGGATCGGCATCTTCTGCAAACTTGGCTGCAAAACCTAGCTTCCTTGAGAATTCTACCCCATAGTTACTTAAAGCCGGTGCAGTTAACTTTTGGCTTGTATTAATACCAGGAAGAGAATTATAAGTAGCACTACTATCCGTAAACCCACTCCCATTATTACTACTATCCCAAGCATAACCCCAGGTATTATCACCCATACTGCTAGGTGTATTACCACCAGATCCACTGATCGTAGTATTTCCATTTTTCATGGTCGTAGGTCCAGATATTGTTAAGCTATAACTTTCTATATCTTTCACATTTACGGATACCGTATTATTCACATATACAGTACTTCCTGGTGAGACAGTTTCTGTTAGTTTAGTAGAACTTACCGATAGGCCAGCTGAAGTAGCCCTACTACTTTCTCCGGCGCTTCTTGCAATAGCACTACTATTGCTGCCAACATCCTCCACCGCATAAGCAGAATCATTACCATAAAGATTCGGCACAAAAGCCAAGAATGACAAAACCAACAAACTAACAATACTTACATAAGGCAAAGGCCGCAGATATCTACTTATCCCAGTATTATGAATCAAAGATCGAGGATATCTAGCCAACCTACTAAGCGGAGTCATGATTATATGGCTGGCGCGGGTCCGATTTCGCCGCTCGCTAGAGCGGCAATGAGGAGAGCGCCACCAGACGACGCTAGTAGGTTGGTAGATATCCTCCCTAGCGTTGCGATTAGATGGCTCAACGCCCGCTCCAGACTTCTCACTCATTCCTAGTGTTGGAATACTATGCAGATTATGGCTATTTCCAGACGAATCCGGAAATTCCTTATAATTAGTTTTGCGTCTTTTGCGTTGCATCGAGCCCTCCTTTTTTGTAGGTTTTTTGGAGTCTTAGCCCTAGGTAATCTAAAAATCCACTAAAAGATTACCAGGGCTGAAGACTATTTTTGGTATATATACTGTAATGCCATCTTTATGCAAGTGGTAAGTTAGTATTAGATAAGTAATAGAGCAATACTAAAATACAAAAATGGCACCACGAGGGTGTTATAACAGTCTATCAATGAACCTATTTCGATCCAGAAAGACGGTACCTCGTGATGCCATGCTTATCTAGACCAAAATACAATTGGCTCATATATTAATGATAAACTGTTATAACATTCCTATTATACCACGCCATTCACAAAAAATAATAAAAAATCCTAAATTTGCAGCATTTTCTCACCGATATATAATATTCTCCCTGATTATTCTCTTTAGTTTTCGCTAGAAGTGTGATAAAATCACTATATCAGGGTGTGGCGCAGCTGGTAGCGCGCGCGGTTCGGGACTGCGAGGTCGTGAGTTCAAATCTCATCACCCTGACCAGATATATTATATATAGCCAATTATAGTATAATGATAAAAAATAATTTCATGTAGCTAATTTCCGTACGTAAGGAGGACGCAGTGCCACAAACCACCAAGAAAAAATCACCTAAAAGCAGCAATGCCTTTCGCTGGTTGACTTTTCTACTTTTAATTATGCTTGCCGGGCTTTTTGTGTCGATGATGATGCCGCAGAATCCCATTGAAGAAGTACCTCTTTCCGACGTTATTGCCCGCGCTAATGATGAAGACGGCAATATTAAGAAAATCACCGTCGAGGGTACCACGCTCAAGATCACCCTTAAGGGCGAAGAAAATTACAGTCAGATTTCGCGCAAAGATCCTTCGGGCACGCTCTATGAGCAAGGCTTGATTGACCAATGCTCAGATCTAAACGGCGACGAACTCACCAAGTGTCAAGAAAAATACCCGCAAATCGAATATCAAGATGTAAACGACATGTGGGACTTGATCTTGAATATCCTAATTATTGGTGTGCCAGTAGTGGTAATTATCCTCTTCTTCAACTCCATGATGCGTCAGGCGCAATCAATGAACAACCAAAACATGGGTTTTGGCAAAGCCAAGGCTAAGCTCTATGGTCCCGACAAGAAAAAAGTCCTCTTCTCTGATGTTGCAGGGAACGAAGCTGCTAAGCAAGATCTTACCGAGATCGTTGACTTCCTCAAAGAGCCCAAGAAATACGAGAAACTCGGCGCCAAGATTCCGCGTGGTGTCTTACTAGCGGGCGATCCTGGTACTGGTAAGACCTTGATGGCGCGCGCCGTGGCCGGGGAAGCAGAAGTGCCGTTTTTCAGCATTTCTGGTTCAGAATTCGCGGAAATGTTTGTCGGTGTCGGCGCATCACGGGTGCGAGATCTCTTTGCCAAAGCCAAAAAGAACGCCCCCTCGATTATCTTTATTGATGAGATTGATGCCGTAGCGCATAAGCGCGACGCGCGTGGTGGTGCTGGCCGGGAAGATGAGCAGACCCTGAATCAGATTTTGGTAGAAATGGATGGTTTTGACAATGATTCTGGTGTTATTGTGATCGCCGCCACGAACCGTGTCGATATGCTCGATAAGGCGTTGTTGCGCCCGGGTCGTTTCGATCGTCATATCAATGTCACTTTGCCGGAGCGCAAAGATCGTCTTGATATTCTCAAGGTCCATTTTAAGAACAAGCCGGTAGCCAAAGACATAGATTTAGACGCTCTCGCTGCTAAAACTGCTGGTACCGCTGGTGCTGACCTTGCCAATATTGCTAACGAAGCCGCCATTACTGCGGCGCGTGAGGGTCACAAAGAAATCACCAACGCCGATCTCACCGAAGCATTTGAGCGCGTGGCGATTGGTCCCGAGCGTAAGAGCAAGGTCATGAATGATCACGAGCGCAAGGTTACGGCTTATCACGAAGCTGGTCACGCCATCGTTGGTCATGTGCTTCCCGATTCCGACCCAGTGCATAAGGTCACGATTATCCCTCGCGGACGTACTGGTGGCGTTACTTGGTTTTTGCCGCCCGAGGATCGCAGCTACAAGAGTGTCTATGAACTAAAAGATGTCCTGGCTCGCGCGATGGGTGGGCGTATGGCAGAGAAGATCGTCTTTGGCGACGATGCTATCACCACTGGCGCTTCCTCCGACCTCAAGAATGTTGCCGAGATTAGCAAAGAAATGATCGTCGAAGAAGGCATGGGCAAGCAGACCCGCCATCTCGTCTTCCCCGATCAAAATACTGGTTATTATACCATTACTACCAGCAAGCCTTATTCCGAAAAAACTGCCGAATTAATTGATCAAGAAGTAAAAGTCCTTTCTGACGAAGCTGCCAAACGTGCCGAAGATGTCCTACTCGCGAATCGCCCAGTCTTAGACAAGCTAGCCGACGCTCTTCTCCAACACGAAACTCTCGAAGAAGACGATCTCAAGCCGCTGCTCAAAGACGCTAAGCTACCACCGTCAGCCAAGCTCCATTCTTAAATTCTGCCTACCAATCTTATATGGTCTAAAAAACTGGCTCCGGGATTACCCAGAGCCAGTTGGCGTAAATAAAATCTTCAGCTAATTATAATCGATCGTTGCTATATAAAAGTTCCTGAAAGCGGATATTATAAGAGGCTTTTTCTTATAGTCTACCTCTGATTATGTCAATCTCTTAATCAATTTTCCAAACAACAACCTTGCGTTCATCTCAAAAGTGCCGCTTATTCTCATTATAGCACAGATAGTCTAAAAAGTCAAGTCTTACGTCATCTCTAGGAATATGCTATAATTAAAACAAATATGCCCGAGTGGCGGAATTGGCAGACGCGCTAGCTTCAGGTGCTAGTCTAAGCAATTAGGTGCAGGTTCAACCCCTGTCTCGGGCACCAGAAAAATAAAAAAGGTCCCTAGACCTTGTTTATTTTTCTGTTCCGAGTATGTTGAAAATGTACTGAGCGCTTCGCAATTAACCCCTCATTCCTCAGCAAATGTGGTATAATATATCTAAGTTATTTCAAAAAAGTTAAAGATCAAGGGAGATTTTATGTCTGGACATAGTAAATGGGCTACGACTAAACGTCAAAAAGCCGTCGTCGATGCCAAGCGTGGTGCGCTCTTCACGAAGATCGCCAACCAAATCGCCATTGCCGCTCGTAGTGGCACTGACCCTAATATGAACCCATCTCTGGCCATGGTACTAGAAAAAGCCCGCCAGGCCAACATGCCGAAAGTCAATATCGAACGTGCTATTGCACGCGTAGCGGATAAGACTGCCGCGGCGCTAATCGAAGAGACCTACGAGGGCTATGGCCCTGGCGGCGTGGGCATTATTATCGAAGTAGCTACCGATAATAAGAACCGCACGATGCCAGAGGTTCGCAATACTTTATCCAAAAACGGTGGCCGCATGGCCGACCCAGGCTCCGTCATGTTCCAGTTTGCTCGCAAAGGCTGGATCGAGATTAGCGAGAAGGGCGAAGACGCCATGATGCAGGCTTTGGACGCCGGTGCCGAAGACGTGGATGAGGGAGAAGAGGGGTTGATTATTCTTACCGCCCCTAGTGACTTGATGAAAGTCCGCCAAAAACTCATTGATGCCGGCCTAAATGTTACTACTGCAGAATTGCGTTATGTTCCTACTACCAATGTAGCCATCGCTGGCGAAGACGGCGAAAAATTAGAAAAATTGCTCGATGCCCTCGACGATCTAGATGACGTCACTGCCGTCCATACCAACGCAGAATAAATCATTTAAAAAACTTTGCAGCAGCTTAAGCATGCTATAATAGTTATATAAAAGAAGGTTATAGTGTGTATGAAAGAAAAAACTAAAAAAATTATAGCAGCTGTACTGGCACTTGCTTTGATTGCTGGTGGTGGCTGGCTATTAAGTAATAAATTATTCTCGCTCCAAGATACAGAAGTTATCAATATTAGTAACTTGCCGGAAGAGTTTCTAGATGAATATTTTGAGTCGTATAACGAAATTCCCGAAGAGCAAAAAGAAAATATTTTAATCGTAACTTCACTTGCTCAACTCCACGACAAACACGGAGCCAGTAAGGTCATCCCGGCGCCGAATCACCAATATATTTTACAGTATGAATCAGCCGAAGCGCGCGACGTAGCTTTAGTAGCTTTTGAGCAGGATCAGACCATCGAATCCGTCGATCGCAACGCCGTGTTAGAACTTTTTGACGCTCCCTACAATTCGTGGGGCATCGAAAAAATGGCACTTGATAGCGCAATTAATTTAGTCAAAACTGATACTGATGCTCCAGAAGTAAAAGTAGCGGTGATTGATACTGGATGTGACGTTGGGCTGGTAAATAAATACTATCCTGGCAAAATCACCGAGAGCTACAATGCTTTGAATAACGATACCGCTATTAGCGGCATGTTGGATACTAACGGGCATGGTACACATATTGCCGGAACAGTCGCAGAAGGTACGCCGCCCAATGTAAAAGTCGTACCGGTCAAAGCGTCTTCGGGTAAAACTTTGTTTATCTCCGACATCATCAAAGGGATTAACTATGTCGTCAGTAATCATCAAGCTGATGTCATTAATTTAAGCTTAGGTGGCTATGATTATGTACAATCCCTCTATAACGCAATTGCCGGCGCTAATGCTGCTGGTATCGTAACTGTCGCAGCAGCTGGCAATGAAGATACTTCCGCCTGGTCTTATCCGGCCGCGTTTGACAATACAATTTCGATCGCTTCCGTAGATTCTGAGCTCCAACGTTCGTCTTTTTCTAATTATGGTGAGACGATTGACTTCGCAGCGCCCGGCTCAGCTATTAAGAGTACGATGGCCGACTATATGAGCATGTCCAGTGGAGCTGATAATGATAGTGATTTTGAGACTATTAATGGCACCTCGATGGCCGCACCACACGCAGCTAATGCCGTGGCAATTCTCAAGAGCTTTAATAAAGAAATTACCAAAGATGACGTCATGACTTTATTGCGGGGTTATGCTACGATAGACCTCGGCGTAGCAGGCAAAGATGTTTACTATGGTTACGGCTTTATTAAGTTTAATCCAGAATCTTTTTGCGATCGCACCAACCCCACTGCTTGCGAGGAACATGGCATATTTAAGAGTGCCTATCGTACCGAAGTTTCCGGCATTGCCATTAGTGAGGGTCGCCACACGGAACGTAATTATGGTACCATTAACAACCTCAGTCCTACCGAAGTGCAACTGCAACGCGGCGATGGCACCACAGAGACAGTCTTGTTAGGGCAACTTGTGGACGCCCGAATTACTGGCTATGATCCTTATGCCGCAGGCGAGCAAATCATACAAGTAGAATGGCAAGGTATGCAAAGTACTTTCTCGTTTAGCAATCCTGAGAGCTGGGAGAGCGGTTGGGAATATACCGTAGCTGCGGACGATTCTGCTACGATTACCGGATTTACAGATTTTAATACCAACGATGCTAATATTAAAGAATTCTACTTACCCGCCACTATTGATGGACATACGGTGACAGAAATTGCTGGTACGAAAATCTTTGGCGGCGCACAAATCGCATCTTACGAAAAGATAATTTTACCAAATACACTGACAAAAATTTCTGGTGACGAAACTTTTGCTGGATTTACAGCACTCCGAAAAGTAAACTCCCAGGCTGAGCGCCTTGATATTATTGGTAGTAAAGTTTTTAGTGATGATGAA
Organism: uncultured Candidatus Saccharibacteria bacterium; assembly: GCA_964444615.1. GTDB lineage: Bacteria > Patescibacteriota > Saccharimonadia > Saccharimonadales > Saccharimonadaceae > Nanosyncoccus. The sequence continues at coordinate 9,738 of CAYUHY010000022.1, forward strand.
AAACTTTCAGAAGTTACCACCATATTAAACTTAGTTGGCGTAGGAACTTTTTATAACGATTCTTCACTGCTAAGTGCAAGGCTATGGGAAAATATGGAAACTCTCCCTGAGCAAAGTTTCAGTGCCTGTATCGCCTTGGCCAACATTACTCTGCCGCAACATTTGCAAGAAATCGGTACTTTGGCTCTAGCCAACACGCTTAGTTTGACTAGTCTGGAGTTACCAGAAACTCTGGAACGACTTGGCGATGGGGCTTTATTAAATAGCCGCATCACTAGCCTACAAATTCCGCAAAATGTTAATTCGATTGGCACGCAAGCCATAGCCTACAACGAAGACCTAGAACATTTATCTGTAGCGGAGAATAACATTACTTACGATAGTCGAGAAAATAGTAACGCGATTATCGAAACTGCTTCCAACAAATTGATACATGGCTCCAATCACACTACAATTCCCGCTAGCGTGCGAGAAATCGACAGTATGTCGTTCGTGGGCGCCAAAATTGCCGAGCTACCTATACCCGAGGGCGTTACTACTATTGCCGAAAGTGCCTTCTATCGTTCGCTGATTGATAAAATCTCGATACCCGAAAGTGTTCAGACTATCGCTGGCATTACTGCAGATACCCTAAGCACCGTACAAGGAAGCGTAGATCTTACTACTTTCTATCGCTACGATGGGCAATTTGTCACCCTTTACGGCAAGTCTACATCTTTTGCCGTCACCTATGCGCAGGCTAGAGGCGTGCCTTATGAAGCCACAAATATTTCTACTCTTACTATTAACCGCGAAAATCTCAATTTTCAGGCCTTTGAGCAAGTAGAATCCGATGTGACAGTTTATTATGATTATGCTGAATGGTCCACTGCCGGCTATGGAGTATATCTGGGCGAAGCTGGTCGCTCCGAAACTATAGCTGCCAAAGATCTTGAAATAATCTATTCAGAAAACCGCGATAGTTTCCGTTTTGGCGACACTAGCTTTAAGGTGCGTGGTACTACTCAACGTGGCGAAAACTTTGAAGTGGAAGTTACGGGTGTAGTGGTATCTAAATTAACTCCTACTTATGAAACTCCCACCGGCCTAACCGCGCGCGTCAAACAAACGCTAGCAGAAATTACCCTGCCTGGGGGCTTCGCTTGGATGAATCCAGACCAAGTTATTGAAGAGGCTGGCCAACAAACTTTCAAAGCCAAATACACTCCTACCGACACCACAAACTATACCGAAGTGACTGATATTGACGTAACTATAACGGTATCTTCCGCCAAGACGGTGATTACGCCGGCGATCTCTATTTCCAGCAAGACCTACGATGGCACCACCTCGCTATCGCCAGAAAGTATTACGGTGACTAATTTAGATTCATCTGATTATACCTTAATTAGCGCCACTACCGAAGATGTGAACGCTGGTGCAGCAACTGCTGCTGTTATGCTCAAACTATCAGATGCTAAGTTTGCCGATTACGCTTTCCAAAACCAGCAGCAGGAACAAACTTTTACAGTAAAGTTCTCCATCACCAAAGCAAACTTATCCGTAGTAGACCATACCGAAGATCTTTCCGTACGTCAAGATGGTCAGCCTCACACTCTGCCGCTTAATCTCGAACGCCCCGACGGATCAACCGTGAAATACGCAGATGCTAGCGGCAATTACATGCTCGACCAAGCTCCATCTTACCGCGAGCCAGGCACTTACCTCATTAAATACAAAGTCTCGTTAAATAATAATTATACTGAGTATTTTGGTGAGCATACTTTGCAAATTCGCGAGGCTAAGCAAATCGTCAATAAGTCTCGAGATTATGAAGGTGTCTATGATGGCGCGGAGCATACGATTAAGCTCGATATTGGTCCTGAAGGCTACACTATTAAATATTCCACCACTCCAGGAGCCTACGATCTCACCGAGCTGCCACGCTTCCGAGATCCCGGCGAATATACTGTCTATTACAAAATCAGTATTGAGGATGGTGATGATGTCGAGGGTTCTAATTTGGTGAAGATTTATGGCATTAAACAAATTGATAATTCTCTACACATTGATAATACAGCACTCGGCAATAACGTCGCAGCATTAATTACTGAAGATAGCGGCTTCGAAGCTCTGCGTAACAAAATTGAGGTTTATTCACCATCGTCTGCTGTCAGTTATGAGCATTACAACAAAAATCACGAGCCAGTAGATACTGACGCGCTAGGCACGGGCGATATTGTAAAAGTCCTCATCAACGGCACTGCCTTAGCCGAGTATCGGATTGTCTACCGTGGCGACACCAATGGTGATGGTAAGATTAGCTACCTAGATTATGTTAGCACCTACAACCACATTCGCAAGCTGCGCCACCCAGATTCTGATAAAAGCTTGCTCTCCGACGAATATTTGCTGGCTGCCGATATTACTGGTGACGGTAAGATCAGTTTCTTGGATTACGTGCGAATTTATAACAAAGTTAAGGAAACGAGAGGGTAGGCCAGCATGAAAAAGATAACAATGATTTGTCTGGGGCTAACGGCGCTTTTGTTAACGGCGACAGCGTTCCTGCCGGTACGGGCGGAAACCGCACAGCGGGGAATCTCGCTCTCATCGAATGCACTGACGGTCAAGGTGGGCGAGACTAAGACTTTCACTATCACCGCGTTCGACACAATTGCAGATGTGGCAATTTCTTCAAACAATACTAATGTGGCGCAGGTAGATCATGCTACCTGGACTACCGATGCGGTTGGCGCTAATGAGACGAAGACTGATACTATTACGGTCACTGGTGTAAGCGCGGGCCAAGCCACTATTACAGTTGCATTTATCGATGCGGTAATTTTTGAGACGGAAGAAGATCTGTCGGGCCAAAACCGTACCCTTAACGTGCAAGTCACCGACTCCGCTAGCGAAACTCCAGGTGGTAATACCGGTGGTAATTCTGGCACCGGTACTGGCGGTAATCGCCCCGACAATTCCAATCCTAGTGACGACAACCCAGGCTCTAATAATGGCAATACCGGATCGATTGATCCGCCGGTCGATAATGATGATAATCATCACAACAACCAGGCCAATATCAATAACAATCAAGTAGCTAATAATAATGTCAACCGTCCCGCCACTTCCGGACCTACGCCTAATGAGGCTACGTCAGCCGAAGACGACAAAGCCGATGAAGACTCCGCGAATTCCGATCCAGATTCATCTGCCTCGCAACAACCTGATTCTGACCATGATTCTAATTCCTCTTCTAACCAAAAGCCCGAATCCGAAGTAAAACCGGCCAAGGCGAACGATCCACCAATTGCCTTGATTATTACTGGCGTAGTGGCGCTAGTCGCAGCTGCAATTGGCGGCGGTGTGTACTTCTATCGCAAGCAGCACTAGTTGTAAATGCGCTGTTTATATAAGATTGGCATGATTTGTATTGACAAAAACACCAATCTGTGATACAATATAAGTATTGCCTTGCTAATAGGTCTTGATTTTGAGGTATTCTTAAGAGTGAAACAACTCCAAAAACGGATTATTTCTTGAAATTACCATATTACATCATAAGTTGCATAATTTATCAAGGTATGATACAATTAGTAGCGGAAGGGTGGCCGAGTGGTTGATGGCACTGGTCTTGAAAACCAGCAAGTTAATAGCTTCGCAGGTTCGAATCCTGTCCCTTCCGCCATTGATATGATTTTGTAATCTTTAGATTAGAAAATCATACCAAATTAACAGAGGATAAGGATGAGAACCTTGTTCGGTCACTGTAGGAGGCGAGCGAAGAAAATGTTTACATTTTCTTTTGAGCCGACGCCCAGTGAAATTCTTTTGCGAAGCAAAAGAATAATCCTGTCCCTTCCGCCAAACTTTTGCAGAAGCCCATAGGGCTTATGGAAAAGTTTGTTAGAGACAGAGGATGCGAACCGTAGGTTCGAAAAGACAAGTTTCCGAGAGAAACAGAAATGCTTGCATTTCTACTTCCGAGGAAACGCCGACTTTTATAAATTTACAAAGTAAATTTATAATCCTGTCCCTTCAAACTACAATCTGGTACCGTAGCTCAGATGGCTGTTCGAGGCGAATGCCGAGTAAAGTCAAAGATCGCGTGGGACGCATAACCATCTGGAAGCCAAGTAACCAGCAAGAGACTTACCAGGTCTATAACAATGGTAAAAACTACAATCTGGTACCGTAGCTCAGATGGTTAGAGCGTGGGACTCATAAGCCCAAGGTCACTG
>CAYUHY010000023.1:0-13246 GCA_964444615.1 uncultured Candidatus Saccharibacteria bacterium
CTGTCGAAATCGCTTTCGTAATTTGCTAGTTCTTTTTTACGATATTTGTCGTATTCTTGATTAGCTTTATCAATCGCTTGCTTGCGAGAAACTTTACCCTTTCCCTGCAGAACCTTAAAATTAAGATGTTTTAGCTCATTATCTAGCTCATCTTTCCAATCTTGCATTTTCATGGGAATTTGCCGGAGAGCTTGAAGTTCGGCATAGCCCAAATATTGTTCGACGAGTAAATTTAACTTTTGTAATTCGTCTTCTTTAAGGTAGTTTTTGGCAATATGCGTATCATCCTTAGTGATATAATCGCCCTTAAAATTAGTCATACCAATCATGGACTTGTCGCCATCGACACGATTATAAATTACTTCGGCAGCAGTTTGCTGATGAATGGCATAATGTAGCTTATTCTGGACGGTGGCGAAGAAATCTCTTGTAAGCTGAGCATCTTTGTCATAATCGATGGACGTTGCATAAATGTCAGTAACCTGCTGCCATAAGTTACGCTCGGAGCTACGAATATCGCGGATTCTCTGGATAAGTTCTTTAAAGTAGCGACCGCCGTTTTGCTTGAGGCGTTCGTCGTCAAGAGTAAAGCCTTTTTGGATATATTCGTGTAACCGTTCAGTCGCCCACCGGCGAAACTTAATGGCCGTCTCTGAGTCGATGCGATAACCTAACCAGATAATAACGTCGAGATTGTAGAACATAGTGTTGTATTTTTTGCCGTCGGCGGCAGTTGTAAAGAAATTCTTTACAACTGAGTTTTTATCAAGCTCTTGCTCGTTAAAGCATTTTTTGAGATGCTGGCCAACATTCTGCTTTGAAGTATGATACAAATCTGCAAGCTGAGCCTGAGTCAGCCATAGATTGTCATCTTCGACCAGCGTCTTAATCCTGAGGCCGTTATCATCGCCTTCGTAAAATATAATGTTATTTTCCATTAGATTACCTTCACCTTAGCGTCAACAGAAAGAATGCGGAAGTGTTCAGACAAGTTAATCTTGGTCGCGGAATCGGCGAAAGAAAAATCCTTAAATACAGCAGCAATAGGTTTTAGCTTGGCGATTTCTTGGATTGTGCTATCGGAAATAGCACCATCAAAGCCGACAGCTAAGCCTGAGTTCTCGCCCAGATAGCCGTAGGGATAGACGGTATTGTCGCCGACGATGAGCATATTTTTAGTATTATCAAAATCTTTAGAAGCGTCAATGTCAGGGCGAAGGATCTTGCTTACTGGTCGGCCTGTCTTAATAATGCTTTTGCGCTTCCTCACCCAAGTAAAATTATAAGATTCGTCACGATCTTCAAGTTTCTCCAATTCGGATGTCAAAGATTCAAAGAATTCTCGGCTGCTTTTCCAGCCAATCTTAGCTAAATCAATTTTCTCAACGTTATCCACGGGCGCCTCCAAGTTATGACTTCATTATAACATAATTTAAAACGGGATATCCTCTAAATTAACGTAGTTTTTGTCTACTTCTATAGTCGAAAGCTTTGTGCGTAAATTCACCATTATTAGTTCCTGATCATGATGACATACAGAATCAAACCATTCTATGAAATTCTCTAGAACTTCGCGTAAAAGCTTAAAATCTTTATTGAATACAATTGCGACATCATCCGCAGTTAATGCTTTGATGACGTCCTGAGGGTTCTGAATTACTTCCTCAAAAATATTTCCATTCAGTATTTGGTGAATTTTAATGCTAAATTTTTTTGGTTCAATCGTAAAAGTTGGCTCACCTAAAAACTGCAGTATATAATTACGTAGAAAATCGGCAAAATTTTTATATACTGTTTTATCAGCATTCGAAAAAGTTAACATTTTAAAATTCCGATCATCAATGAGGCACTTAATCGAGGCAAAGCTATCATAACGTTCGGCTGGATTCCTGTTGGACATCTTATTTATAATGTTCATAAATGAAAAATTATTCTTGACTATATCGCTCGCCCCACCAATAGCCGTTCTGAACATGTCACCTAGATAGAACATGTCAGTAAGGATAGTATATTTTCGCTTATAATATTCATTGGGTAAAGCTTTTGCATTCTGTCTATTAATTTTAGTTGCTAAACTGTCGTCTTCTCCTATAGTAATGGTAGGCACTTTTCCGATACCAAAATCAATTACCTTTACAGTCTCAGATTCATCCACCAAGATGTTGCTTGGGCGAATATCTCTATGAATAATGCCTTTTTCTTCTAGATGGCAAAAAGCATTTATTAGTTGTATAAAAATTTCATCGGCTAAGTTTACATCTCCTGGTACTAATACTAAATTGTTAAAAAATGTATCGATTGTCTTTCCATTAATATACTCCATGATAATATATCCTGTGCACTGCTCTGGGTATGGATAGTAATTATATACCCTAACTATATTTTCGTGCCTTAGCTTATATAAGATTTTTATTTCATTTAGAAAATTGCTATAAAACATTTTCCTAATAGATTTATCTTCTGGTGTATATTTTTTTGCAACAAATAGCTCTTCAGTAAATGGATCTTGTATTAGAATTGCTTTTCCAAATGATCCATGCCCAAGGTTATTATCTATAACCCTATAGTCCTTTTGTTTTAAGAATTTAATTACATCACCATTTTTCACCATAATTCCTCCACTTTTTATTTCTATAGTAGTTTTATTATGCTACAATACTTTTGCCAAGTCAACAATTTTATTATATAAAACATAAACGATATGGTTATCGCAGTTGCTTCAGAAGGCTACATTTTTCTTCAATCAGTTGTTATTTCTTACTAATGGAGGGTTCGGTTTTGATGCGGCAGTCGAGGGCGGCGGTTTGTTTTTGGAGTTTTTCACGCTCCTTCATTTGTTCGATCTCATTTTTGATGTCACGTTTTTCGCTGACGTCGTAATATTGGCGCTTAAATTATTTTAACCGGCGCCAGCACTAGACGCGCTGCCTAGCCGCTTGCCTACTACTTGGCGAACGAAGTTATTGAATGTAGTATCAACATTTAGTTCATCAATTTTAATATCATTAAGCACAAGGTCATTCCATTCGACTTCAAAGCAGGTATCAACTTTAGCAATTTACATGATATACTAGAACCAAGAACAGGGTTTATCGAGACGAATTATGATAGAAATGTGGCAGGATCAATTTGATGATCGTATACTAGAACGCGGCTGGGATTATTATAGAGAAGATAGGGTACATATCATAGAACAAGACGAGAATAAGATTCTTGCCTTAGTTGATGGTTCTGATATTAGTAGCTATGAGGTTAAAATTGAATTATCTAATGACGCCATTATAGATATGACCTGTACTTGTCCGCATGCTGAAGACTTCAATAACTGTAAACATATGGCTGCCGTTTTGTATGCCGCATCGAAACCTTTGGGGGATTTAACATCAGATGATCAATCGTTGGGTAGTTTGCAGAAAATTATCCTTGCAATGAGCGAAAAAGATGCTAAAGACTTTATACTATCAGAGGCGCAGGAGAATCCAATACTATGCACACATATCTGGAATACATATGGTAATCTCAGCCTAGATACGTCAGACTTAAAACGTAAGATTACAGCTATTAAACAACGCTATTCCGATCGTTATGGTTTTATTGATTATTATCATGCCTCCAATTACGCTCGGGATTTAGAAAACTTTATGGATACCTATATTTCTTCTATGCTTACTGCACAAGAATATCGTCCTGCATTTCAATTAGTATGTAATGTTTATCATAGTTTAGGAGAGCTGGATATTGACGATTCAAATGGCGAGATTACCGAACTAGCCGATTCATGTTTGTTATATTGGCAAGAAATTATTGATAAATGTAATTCGGATGATACTGAATTCTTCTTCGGGTGGTTTAAACAACATTCATACGATTATACGGTGGACTATTTACAGTGTTATATTGATGATTTCTTTATTGATAATTTTCACGATCCCGATATGTTAAAAGAGAAGCTGAAAGTTCTAGATACTTTAATCGCAAAAGCCGCCACAAAACCAGAGAACGAGTTTTTATTTAGTTTTAATCTCGAAAATTATGTAATGAAACGTTTGCGAGTAATGGAAGAGTTACAAAACTCAGAAGATGAAATTACTGCTTTCTGTCAGGAGTATTATCGTTTGCCAAATGTTCGTAGTTTCATAATCCAGCATTTATTGGAGAAAAATAAAATTACAGAAGCCATTATGATATTAAAACAAAGTAAACGTATTGATCATGCTTTTCCTGGATTGGTAGCTCAGGCAAGCGAGCAACTAATGGAATTATACCAACAGACGGGACAAAATCAAGCTTATCAACAAGAACTTGAATATTATATTCAGAATTGTCAACAGCATAATTTGGATTATATAGCATTGTTGAAGCAATTTTATAATAAGAAAGAATGGGAAAAGAAACGCCAAGATCTGCTGGCTTACCAGACGTTGTTAGGTGTTCGCGATGAATTTATGATTCGAGAAAAATTATATGATAAATTTTTAGCCCACATTCGTGATAGTTTACAGCAATCTCCTTATGGCAATGAAACAGCTATATCATTTTTAGATCGATATGAACACGTCCTGGCTACCCAAGAGCCTGAAGCTGTGCGTGATTTATATGTTGATTTCGTGCACGAAAGTAGTAAGTATACTAGCGGCCGCATTCATTATCAAACTCTGATTAAATATCTCAAGAAAATAAAGCGTTATCCAAAAGGCGATCAGCTTGTTAAGCAGATTGCATCTGAATGGAGATCACTTTATCCACGGCGTAGAGCAATGATGGAAGAACTAAATCGAGCAGGTTTCTAGTGGATGATATATTTCAGTATTAAAATTTTTGATATTTCTCACGATTTTACACAGAGATCTTGCCCGCATCCCCGTCTTGCCAGATGGGGTAAAAATATTATAATAGAAGGAAGATGGAAGAAAATTTGAAAAACTTAGAACAAGGCTTCAGAACGCTCATTATAGAACAATGCAAATTTTGCAAATTTGATAAATATTTAGAAGAAAATCCTGATTTTGAATTCCCTAAAATCACACCGGAGCTATTAGGCCAGGAAAACACAAAACATGTCGCAATCCCGGGTTTGTTTGGCGGTTTTAGCTATTTTCTGGAAGAGAAAAATGGCATGCCTGTTTTGTATTGCGAGCAATCCAGCCGCATGGATTACAGTAGCGACGATTATTCATATTTTGAAGTTGCAGAAAATAATAGCAGAATGCTTGAGGGTGAGGAGCGAGCAGCCATCCAAAAGAAGTTCCAAAGTTCAAGGGATGAGTTGATAAAGAATATGTACGGAAAAAATTAGTTCCGCAGTATCGCTTCTCAATATTATTTCCCAGCGCGAAAAATGTGACAACCATAGAATAGACACACTGAGTGGAGACTTGGCGTTTTTGATGGCTTATGTTTTGCTCAATATTAACACCCGGGCATCATTTTTGAAATCTGGTCTTAAAACCAATCATAGTTTTATATAGTCTTACCGTTGCATTAAAAAAAGCGGCCTTTCGGTCGTTTTTAGTAGGTGGTTCTATAATTCTCCGGATTAAGATTCGGAAGTTAGATTTTAAGTTTGGAATATCTAACTTAAGTGAGGAGGTAGGAAAAATTTTATACTGCTAGCACCGGCCTACCTCCCCTGATTATTTTAGCACAATAGAGAGATTTAGAGAAGATGTTTTTAGAGGCGCGGTCTTGTTACATAATCATCTATTTCTTTTCCAATTCATATCTCTAAACCTACCGAATTTTTATAACATTTATTTCTAACAAAAATAATCATGTAACAACATGAGACGGGCGTTACCGGATAATTATTTCTTAAACACATATACTAATCTACATTATTGCCGGACCTAGACTTTTTGCGGCGAGGCTTTTTGAGCAAGTCAAAGACAAAAGTAGATAAAATTGCGAGGCCTAGTGCAATCAGCAGTTCCACTGGATTTAGCGGCGTCATACCTACGAGACGGCCCAGAAAAGGAATATAAATTAAGGCCAGCAAAACTACGATAATAATTGCGTTAATTGCAACAATAACTTTATCCTTGAGGTCGAGAATAAAATTCTTAATTGCATAATCTTCCGACTGCAGCACATAAACCACGAAAACATTTGCAAGCACCAAAGTAGTAAAGGCGATACTGGTGGCGAGGTTTTGAGCGGCTCCAGTTTTGATGAGGTAGAAATAAGCCGCAAACGCTACTCCAAACATAGCCGATCCTTGCAAAATACATTTAATGATTAACCCACTATTCAATAACGGTTCTTTGAGCGGCCGCGGAGGCTTGTTCATGACATCTGGATCTGGTTTGAGGCGCTGGAAAATAATAGAAGAAGTAGGATCGATAATTAATTCCAGCAAGACCACATGAATTGGTAGCAATAATAATGGTAAGCCCACTAACGGAATGATGAGTGAAGCTAAAATAATCGGAATATGAATTACCAAGATATACTCGATCGCTTTTTTGATATTACTATAAATCACACGACCGTTTTCTATTGCGTCGACAATTGTGCTAAAATTATCGTCCATCAGAATCAAGTCTGCCGCTTCTTTTGCCACGTTAGTTCCCCGTTGCCCCATCGCAATACCGATCTCAGCTTTTTTGAGCGCCGGCGCGTCGTTCACGCCATCGCCAGTCATTGCGACAACTTCTCGATTGCTTTGCAAAGCTTTGACGATACGCATTTTATGATTAGGATAAACGCGCGCAAAAATGTCTGTAGTTTTAACTTGTTGTTCGAGTTCTTCGTCACTCATCTTTTCTAATTCTACGCCAGTGATAATTTGACCTTCAACATTAAGACCAATTTGTTTAGCAATTCCTGCAGCAGTATCGCCATTATCGCCCGTAATCATAATGACGCGCACACCGGCATTATGACACGCCTCGATAGATCGTTCGACGCCGACGCGCGGTGGATCAGAAAGTGCAATAAGGCCGACAAAAGTTAATTGATTTTGACGTAATTGATCGGGAATTTCGGTAAGGTTTGAACGCATAGCTACAGCCAAAACCCGATATCCTTGACGAGAATATGCATTGGCTTGCTGTGTGATTTTTGCTTGAGTAGATTGATCCAGATGACATAGTGGCAAAATACTCTCAAAAGCACCTTTAGCGCAAAGAATTTGGTTACCATTGACATTCCAAATTTGACCCATCATTTTGTCTTCGTTGTTAAATGTATATTCGTGAATCAAAGGATAATTATATTCGGCAATGTTGACGCCTTGATTTTGGGCATATTCTTGGATCGCAATTTCCATAGGATCGTAAGGAGTTTTGTGGCAAGCAAGGGCAGCAATAAATGGAAAAACTGCTTCGCTCGTAGAGACGTCTTGGACGGCCATACGATTTTGGGTTAAAGTACCGGTTTTATCAGTACATAACACCGTTACAGCGCCGAGAGTTTCTACTGCTTTCATATTTCTGACCAGGGCGTTTTGTTTGGCCAATTTCCAAGCCCCCATTGCTAGAAAGACGGTTAGCACTACGGGGATTTCTTCGGGAATAGTCGCCATTGCCATGGTGAGGCCGGAAATAATTGCTTGGATGATTCTTTCTTTCATCACCAAAGCATCGTTATAGAAAAAATTTACAATCGCCACGATTAAACAAAAAGTTAAACTAATAATGGTGCAAACTACTACTAATTGATTGATTTGTTTTTCTAAAGGCGTCTTAGTATGTTTGATATTTTTGAGCGCACTGCCGATCTTGCCGTATTCAGTATTTTTACCAACGGCAATAATTTGAATTACAGCAGAGCCGTTAGTAACATCACAGCCAGCGTAACAAATATTTAGTTTGAAATGATTATTGGAAGGATCAGTTAGCTTTTTGTAAACTACTTCGGACTCCCCCGTAAGGGCGGATTCATTCACACCTAAACCTTGCACTTGAATAATAATACCATCGGCAGGAATTTTGTCGCCCTCTTCTAGTAATACAATATCACCCACGACTAAATCTTTACTATTAATCGTGATACGTTCGCCATTACGAATCACGTCAGTGTTAATTGCGGAGAGCGTATTCAGAGCCTCTAAGGCTTTGTCGGTTTTTTGACTTTGGACAAATTCAATCCCGCTTACAAAGAAAACCAAGACCAACATAATAATGCCATCAGTAAATTCACCCAAGATGAAATAAATACTCGCCGTGATAAGTAATAATAAGAACATCGGTTCAATAAAAACATGGAGAATTTTCTGAATAAGGTTTAGTTTGCGTTTGTGTTCCAATTCATTTGTGCCATAGAGTGAACGCGACTCTGCAACCTCAGCATCCGTCAGACCACGCAGAGGGTCGGTGGGAGTATTTGCGAAATCATAACTATTTGAGTTTTGTTGTTTAGCCATAACTATAATTATTATAGCACTTGTTGACGGCGACAGTTTAAGAAAGTATGAGCGATATAATTATAGAAGTTGTGAACGTGATATAATAAGCATAATGAAAAATGAAGAACTGACAATTAGAAGTGATTATGATCAATTGGAATTAGGTGTAAGTATTCGGCTTCCAGAAAATCCGGTTGGGATTTTGCAACTTGTGCACGGCATGGCGGAACATCGGGAACGTTATCATGATTTTATGAATTATTGCGCTCAGCACGGACTCGTAGTAATTATTCATGATCACCGCGGACATGGAGCAAGCGTTAAATCAAAAGAAGATTGGGGTTACTTTGGTAAAGATGGCACAAAAAGTATCGTGCAAGATGTGCATCAAATTACGAAATATATTCAGAATCGTTTTCCGGGATTACCTTTGACATTGTTTGGCCATAGTATGGGATCACTAGTAGTAAGATGCTATATTCAGAAGTACGATGATGATATTAGTAAGTTAATTGTGTGTGGCTCGCCAAGTTATCAAGTCGGTTCCAAGGTCGGTATAGTGGTAGCAAAGATGATGCAATTATTTAAGAATGAAAAGCATCGCAGCAATTTTATTAACAACTTGGCTTTTAGTAAAAATATGAAAAAGTTTAAGGCCGAGAAGAATCCAAATGCCTGGATAGTAAGCGACCCTGCAGTATTGGCGGCTTACGATGCTGATGAGCGCGATGGGTTTATATTTACTTTGAATGGTTTTGAAACATTGTTTAAACTTATGCAGCGCGCCTACAGCAAAAAAGGTTGGCAAATGCAAAATCCGGATCTACCAATCCTGTTTATTGCGGGTGCGGATGATCCTTGTGTTATTGACGAAAAACATTTTTATCGTGCGGTAGATTTTCTACGGCAAAGAGGATACCAGAATGTTTCTAGTAAACTTTATCCGGGTATGCGTCACGAGATTTTGAACGAAGTTGGTAAAGCGCAAGTATGGGAAGATGTGCTGGCGTATGTGGAGCAAGGGGAAGATATTAGTGCGCAATAATTAGCTAGTCTATATAAGACGAGCAAAAATTATTGGTATAGAATAGCGTATTTTTGTCGTGTGCGGGTGGTTTGAGACTTTTTGATGATTTTGCGACCTTGAGGGGTGGTGTATTTTTTGTCTCTATGCTATATTGAGCTGGAAATTAATTAGAGGAGCGTAACGCATAGAACAAAATGAGTTTATTTTACAAATCATTAACCTATAAAGAAAGTGTCGAATTCCAAAAACGGAAACGGAAGTTTAAAGCTGGTAAACCTTGTGCCATTTGTGGGAAAACTCTAGAGTTGGAAAATATGATGGTAGCGCATTTGATTCCTGCGTGTGAATTAACCGACAAGAAAGCACTTTTTAACGAAGCTAATTGGGAAGTTCGCTGCATTCAGTGCGAGCAAAAGTTGCATCATGAGGAGCAATTGCGCCAGAATGCAAAAGTTGAGCAGAAAACCGACCTGAAGCTGGAATATTTACGCGATGATCGCAAACGGAAAATCATTAGACAAAAAGCTTATCGTAATTTTCGTTCGGCGCAAGCAGAAGTAAGAATGCGTAAACTATCCGGTCATAAACGGCGCCGCCGCGTCCACAAGCATCAGAAAGATGATTATTATAATGATTTTGGTAAAGGAGGGTGGGAGTAATTAGCAGTGGGTTTCATGATTAAGAAATTAGTAAAGGTAAAGCAAGTTTGTAAGCCTGCTTTACCTTTCTGCTTGCTAAATTGAGAATTTGGAAAGACTTAGTTCAAAACCGCAATCATGATATTGAGATAGGCGGCGAAGGTCATCCAAATGAGATATGGCAAAAGTAGCCACATTACGGCTTGGTGATTTTTGCCACCCCCAGAATATTAGACCAAGTACCATAGCCCAAAGTGCAATCAACCATACAAATGCAAACCAATGCCAGCCGAGATTAAAGAAGAAGATTGACCAAAAGAAATTAAAGAATAATTGCACACCATAGACGACGAAGAAAATGGTTTTCTCTTTGGCTGTGATTTGCTTGTCGGTAGGGTGAATCCACACTAGGAAACACGCTACGCCCATGAGGATATATAAAATCGTCCAGGCTACTGGGAATAGCCAGGCCGGTGGTGATAATGGTGGTTGATTAAAGGCTCCAAATTTGGCCATGGAATCACCCGCAATTAAAGCCGAGAGGCCGCCTACGCCGAGCGGAATAGCGAGAGAAACGATGAGTCGCCAAATCCATCCCCACGCGCTAAGGTGAGGCTTGCGGGATTGTTTTGTTTTTGTCATAATAAAACTCCTTATGCTTTGAATATATTATATACCAAAAATCAAAATTCTTGCCAACAAATTGTTTTGTAAAACTTGGGAGATATTTCTTATTCGCAAACGTAGAAACTCGTATTATTAAATCACTTCAATGCTATAATATTATCTAGAAAAGAAAATCATGAAAGAAGCTTTGGATTTTGTAGTTTTGGGTTTGCTGTACGCTTTAGTTTTTTATAAGAAATGGCAGGCAAAAGGCCGAGAACAACTCATAATTAATACTACAATGTATGTTTATTTATGTTTTGTTTTGTATTTTACCTTGATGCCGATTATAACATCACTGCCATTTATTTTTGACCATCCTTATGTGCCCATGAATTTGCAACCGTTTATTGACGTAATATCACAAAGAGGAAATTTTGTTAAAGAAATTATTTTAAATATTATTATGACAATTCCTTTTGGATTTTTGCTACCTTTAACAAATAAGAAAAATATGAATTTTGCAAAGGTGATTTTATGGACGTTGCTGCTGAGTTTGACGATCGAAATTATACAACCTCTCATTAGTAGCGCACGGTTTTCTGATATTACGGACGTAATTACGAATGTTACGGGTGGAGCTATCGGCTATGTACTTTATTTAATATTAAAACCTTTAGTGGAGAGGCTGTTGATATTGATTCGTAAAAAGAAAATCTAAAAAGGAGGAAGATGCAACCGCAAGATTATATCGGCAAAACTATTGGTGTAAAAATTGATCGTCCCTTGGGAGGCAAACATCCGGAGCATGGATTAGTTTATCCAGTTAATTATGGATATGTGCCTAATACGATAAGTGGTGATGGCGAGGAAATAGATTGTTATGTTTTAGGAGTTTTTGAGCCGCTAGAAACTTTTACAGGTGAGTGTATAGCTATAGTTCATAGAACTAATGACAATGATGATAAATTAATAATTGTACCTGAGAATAAGAGATATAGCGATGAAGCAATTGAGGCTTTGACGGAGTTTCAGGAGAGGTTTTTTGAACATACGATATTAAGGTAGTTGCAATAGCGTTAGTTATGATACAATAAAGAAAAGTCGGAGACGCACTATGGAATAATATGATGTTGCAAACATAATTTATCTATTATGTTTTTGCGCTTAAAGATATAGTGCAAAAACGAGACACGACAAGGAGGTTTAGGAAATGTCAGCACCACATGATGAAGTTTTTACGATTATTGAACAGGAACAAAAGCGTCAAAGTGAAGGCTTGGAATTGATTCCGAGTGAAAATTATGTTTCGCCAGCAGTCTTGGAAGCGATGGGGTCGGTTTTGACCAATAAATATAGTGAGGGATACCCCGGGCGGCGTTATTACGGCGGCAATGAGAATGTAGACAAAATCGAAACCCTGGCAATTGAGCGCGCCAAGAAAATGTTTCATTCTGATCACGCCAATGTGCAGCCACATTCGGGGGCGAATGCGAATGAAGCAGTATATTTCGCTTGGTGTGAACCGGGTGATACGATTCTAGCAATGGCCTTGCCAGCCGGTGGACATCTGACTCACGGTTCGCCAGTTACTCGCAGTGCTAAGATTTATAATTTTGTGGGTTATGGCGTCACGGAAGATGGCGATATTGATTATGACGAGCTAGAAAAACTAGCGCATGAGCATCAACCGAGTTTGATTTTGGTAGGCTATTCGGCCTTTATGAAGATTCCGGATTTTGCGCGCGTAAAGAAAATCGCAGATGAAGTGGCGCAAGAATCAGGCAAAGAAATTTTGCTAATGGCCGACATGGCGCATGTAGCGGGCTTGATTGTGGGCGGGGTGCATCCGAATCCGCTTGATTACGGTTTTAATGTCATTACTACGACCACGCACAAAACTTTGCGGGGTCCGCGCGGTGGTTTGATCCTCAGTAATGGCAAAGTAGGTAATCCGCTCAAGAAAACTGAGCATAAGCTAGAGAATATTCCGACTTTGATTGATCGCGCAGTCTTCCCTGGTACCCAAGGTGGCCCGCTTGATCATGTGATCGCCGCGAAGGCTGTTGCTTTCCAAGAAGATTTGCAACCTGAGTTCCAAGAGTATGCACAAAATATCGTCAAGAATGCCAAGGTATTAGCGGAAGAGTTGCAGAAGCTTGGTTTTAAGCTACAAGGTAATGGCACCGACAACCATCTAATCTTAGTAAATGTAAAAGATAGCTACGGTATTGATGGGAAATTTTATGAAACGGCGCTTGACCAAATTGGGCTCACTCTCAATGCAAATTCCCTCCCGACCGATAGGGGCGCGGCCTTCCGTCCGTCTGGCGTGCGTCTCGGCACACCAGCTATGACGACGCGCGGGCTTGGTCCAGAAGAAATGAAGCAAGTAGCTAAATGGATGCAGCAAGTAGCAGAAATTTGCGCTAAAGCCGGCAGCGAAGCGGAATTGGCAAAATATCAGAAGGAGTTAGACGGTTTGCGTGAAGAAGTAAAAGCTTTGGCTTTGCGCTTTCCAGTACCAGCGATTGGATAAGCTTAGGTTTTGTATTGAATAGTGAATTATTGCAATTCGGCTTACTTAAACAATTTAGAACAACCACATAATTTGAGGTAGTTATCTACATT
>CAYUHY010000024.1:0-13031 GCA_964444615.1 uncultured Candidatus Saccharibacteria bacterium
GTTCTACGTCCTTCATCGGTATTGATTGTCAAGGCATCCACTATCAGTGCCCTTTTGTACCTTTTTATGCATTGACTTAACTAGCAATCGACATTTGATCGACTACTATTTCCGTCTTACAATTACTATTTATTAAATAGTCTTCATCGTTGTCCAAATTGTTAATTCGAAATCTCCATTCGAGATAAGGTCTTGATAGACTACCTCGCAATTTCTATCTTAATGTAGAGGTTACTCTCGGTGTTCCCTGGGGTAACTTGCTTAACTGATACTCATTATAGCGCACCTCTCCAAACAATGCAAGACTTTTTTTGAAGATTTTACGATTTTTTAGAGTTTTTCAAGTTTTACCCCTGTAAACTAGTTGTAAAATCTACATCATTTCATGCGATTATTTGCCGGAATGATGGCTATTTTGAGTCTATAATTTCGATTTACAAGCCAAACATTGCTTAAAAGCACCTACTAGGCTTATTATCATTGTAGCATAGATTGCTAAAAATGTCAATACTTTTTATGCTATTTTCTGGATGTTTTGGCAAAAAAGTGATATCTTGCGACATCTGAATCCCGCCGGAGAGCGGCGGGCATTCAAGCTAATTTTGGTATGATAATAATGTATACCAAGGCTTCTGCTCAGTGATGTTCGTGAAGTGGGGGCGGACCAGACGCTTCACTCATGAACAAGCTAGATTCTATCCTTAAGAGTAAGCTAGATATCGTACTCATGGGCAGGCTAGATACCTTGCTGCCGAGCGGGCTAGATATCGTACTCACGCATTTCGCAATTCTCGAAACGGAAAGCAGCAAAATCAGTGTCATCGTCGTAGCCGACAATACTAAAATGTAAAGCTCTAAGTAAGGCGCCATGAGCTACCACCAAGATAGTGCTATCGTCAGAATGCTGGGCTTTGACCTGATCGAGAAAACTCTGCGCCCTAGCTAAGAGATCCTGGATCGACTCGATACCGTGGCCACTATAATTAGTACGCCGATCAAAAATATCACCAATCTCGCTCCAATCGACCTTCTTTCCCTCTAGCTCGCCAAAACTGCGTTCGGTCAGTAGATTATCAATAACAAAATCAGCCTGGCCTTCGGTAATGATTTCGGCGGTCTGCCGAGCGCGCAAAAGCGGCGACACGTAGTAAAAGTCAAAAGTCAACCCGTGATCTTTGATTTCTTGGGCGAGTTCGGTAGCCTGCTTGATACCGGTGGCGTTTAGGGGCACATCCGAGGTGCCTTGCGCCTGGCCGGTTACATTAAAATCGGTTTGACCATGACGCACTAAATATAACTTCATATTATTTCTTTTCCCGATAGAGTTTTAACTGCTCGGCAACTTTTGCTTGCACACTGGCACTCTCGGAAGCAATGAGACTGAGGCGCGCAGTAATACCAACCTTGGCCATTTCTAGGGTACGCTTCAGAATAGGATCATCTTTCATATTGTCGAAAAAGTCTGTGAATTGTTTGGCTTCTGGCTCAGTGTTTAGATAATTAGCTGTACAGCGGACATAATCTTCAATGGATTTTTCGCCACTAATTTTTACAACATACTGCCAGTGTTCGTAGAGCCAAGCTAGCGCGGAGCTTTTGGCACGGGGATTACGCAGAAGATAAATATATAAGAACAAATGGTCTTGAGGACGAACAATTTCGGGCTTTTCGAGTAGGCCTATAATAATATGTATATTTTCTGGTTGCCTGGCGGCGGCGAGGGCGCCCAAAATATCATCGCGAAGATCCGGATCGCAAGTGGTTTGGTATTTTGCCAGCAAAGGCTTGAATACTGCGTCTTCTGCAACCAACATCTTGGCCATTAAAATGCTGCCGCGCAATTCACTATCAATCTTAGTTAAATCGTCTTGGTATTGATCTGCAAGCTGCTGGATCATGTCTTGGTCGCGCGAGAAACGACACAGCACGGCGAGAATATTACGGAGACGTTTGGTATCACTAGTATCTTGCGGTTCTGATTTCATGCCAACTGCACGGGCGGGCGCATGAATAATATAGCGCAAAAATTCTCGGTAATCCTCCTCCGCGGCAGTCTCGGGCGGGAAGAAAAGTTTAAGATCGTTAATAATATCCAGAATGATGCTCCAAGTGGCAGCGTCTTCGTGAGTGAAGCGCGACAGAATACTCACGAGGCCATCGGAATCCACAATATCTGCTCGGGCTAATAACATACGATCTATCAAAAGACGCAACTTGTGCTCACTGTCGAGATTGTCAAATTTGGCGAGTTTGGCTTCAAATTCTTCTTCGCCCCATTCGATTAGATAATGTCCGGACATATCTTCTTTTACTTCCGGCAAAGGCCACTCACTATCGTCGGTGGTGCCGTCAATCAGGAAGCGTTGTTGATCCCACCAAGTATAATCGCCGTTTTTGCATAGTTGCAAAGCAGGATAACCGGGCTGAGAAATCCAGCTGTGCATAAATTTTTTGACATTAAAATCTGCGTAGGGCTGGAGGGCATTCCATAAATCATCGCCGACTGTATTTTGGTACTGGTGCTTTTCAAAATAATCATGCACGCCTTGTAAAAATTTTTCTTCGCCCATGAGATGGATGAGCATCAATACTAAGCGTGCGCCTTTAGCATAGACAATGGCACCGTCAAATAGGGTAGCGATTTCTGCGGGATCGTGGACGGTTTGTTTGACGGATTGCACACCGCGCAGACTATCACGACGCAAAGCCGCAACACAATCTCCCGTAAAGAAATCCTGCCAAACATTGAGTTCGAGATATAATGCATCGGTAGCATAGTATTCCATAATGGTAGCAAAAGATTCATTGAGCCACAAATCGTCCCACCATTCCATGGTTACTAAATCACCAAACCATTGATGTGAGAGTTCGTGTGTAACTGTGACGGCGACAGAAGTTTTGGAGTCTACGGAGGCTTCGGGTTCGGCAAGCATACAAGATTCACGATAAGTTACCAAGCCCCAATTTTCCATTGCGCCAGCTTCAAAATCAGGCAATGCCACCTGATCTAATTTATCTAGCGGATACTTAATGCCAAACTTTTCGTCGTAATATTCTAGTGCGCGTGCTGCTACTTCATTGGCAAATTCTAGCGAACTAGTAGTTTGATTAAGCGCAGCATAAGACGTAACTTTGACACCGTTTTTATTAACAGTAGAAATGCTTTTTAGAGGGCCAATTACCCAAGCCAAAAGATATGTAGACATACGTGGAGTAGGCGCAAAAGTGAAGCGATTATAATCCTGAATTAGTAGCGAAGTGTTAGCCAAGACTACATCAGCAGGAGTGCGATCTGGTGCCACTAAAGTTAGGTTGAACTGAGCCTTGGCGGCCGGCTCATCAATACATGGAAAAGCTTCGCGTGCATAATGAGATTCGAATTGTGTGCCAATGATCTTTTGTTTTTGACCATTAAAATCGTAGGTCGAAACGTAGCAGCCTTGCAAATTATGGTTTAACTTAGTTTCAAATTTAATACGAAATTCGACATGCGGAATATAATTCTTTTTATCATCTAACGGCTGCGCATCAATATATTTGGGACAGTAGAGACGTTTGTGCATTTCGTCATTGATAGGAATTTCAATGACTTCATTATTATATTTATATTCACATGGCTGATATGTAAATAATTTTTCTTCCAAATCATAATCTTCAGGACTATCGGCATCCAATCCATATTCGTTGTCCAAGCGATATTCGACACTTTTAATTTTCATATCGACGGCATGGAATTTTATTACTTTGGCATTGATTGCGCCAAGTATATCAACGGTACCATCTATATATTCTTTTTCGGAAAAAATATAAAGTTCAATGTGATAGTCAATCGGTTTGAAGTATTTAATCAGTCTTTCCATATTGTTATTATATCATGTCGTCTAGAGAATATAATAATTCTGACAAAAGTAATATAACGAAATAAATAATAAGTCAATTATGGTGCTGCTAAAAATCTGCGAAGTTTGTTTGTAAATGAGTTGGTAATCAGAAAAGCTGATTTTTGCTAGAAAAAGTGAATGAAAAATTTTTGTAAATTAGATTTTGCGGTTTTTTAGGGGATTTTTAGTACAACATAAGCATGATGAATTTTTGTAATTTAATTTTTGGAGAGAAAAATTGAGTTTTGATTTTTGATGAAAAAATATTTTTTATTAAATTACGCGTGAAACTTCTTCTAAAGTAGTCTCGCCGCGCAAGGCTGCCATAATTCCCTTTTGTTCCAAAGTGAGCATACCGTGATTTTGGGCAGCTTGTTCAATCGCTTTGGTACTAACGTCTTTGAGATCGCCGCGCAAGAAACCCTGAATGTCATCGGAAACTTCTAGCTGCTCCATCAAAACTGCTCGGCCTTGATAACCAAAAGGTGCTGCTTCGGTAGGCACGGGGCGATACAGTGTAATATCACTCAAACCAATACCTTCAATTCCCTCCATGCGATTTCTAATATAATCGACGGTAGCAGCATCCGGTTTGTATGGTTCCTTACTGTCGGATAATTTGCGTACTAGGCGCTGCGCGATAAGCAAACGAATGGAACTAGCAAAAATTGGGTTAACACCGATTAAATCAATCATGCGAGAAAAGGCCGCAGCAGTGGAATTAGCGTGAAATGAAGAAAGAACTAAATGGCCGGTAATGGAGGCCTGGATAGCGGTTTTGGCGGTATCAGAATCACGAATCTCACCCACCATGACGACGTCAGGATCAAGACGCAATACTGACCTTAACCCCTCAGCAAAGGAACCGCCGTCATTAGTATGGATAGGAATCTGGGAAATACCTGTAATGCCATACTCAATCGGATCTTCCAAAGTAATAATTTTGCGATCGGTAGTATTGAGCGCATTGATAATTGAGTACAAAGTGGTAGATTTACCAGAACCAGTAGGGCCCACCATCAAAACTAAACCACGAGGATGAGAAATGATTTCTCGCACTGTAGACATTTCTTCGTCTGACAAGCCAAGCAAGTCTAAATTTAATAAACTTTCGTCAAAATTAAACAAGCGTAAAACAGCGTCTTGGCCATACATGGTAGGGACCATTTCGACACGAATATTGAGTAAATGGCTAGCACCATCGCGATGAATTTCTTGTTGCATATGCCCCGACTGCGGCTTGGTAGAGGCAGTAGAAATATCGGC
This sequence comes from uncultured Candidatus Saccharibacteria bacterium, assembly GCA_964444615.1. Taxonomy (GTDB): domain Bacteria; phylum Patescibacteriota; class Saccharimonadia; order Saccharimonadales; family Saccharimonadaceae; genus Nanosyncoccus. The sequence continues at coordinate 5,148 of CAYUHY010000024.1, forward strand.
GCGGGCGGAAAGCTCACCCATAAAAATACGGTAGCGATCACGATCAATATTTGCCACGGGATGTAGAATACCATCTACGCGCATGCGAATCCGAATTTCGGTGCGCATATTTTCGATATGAATATCAGAAGCACCGAGCTTGTCCGCTTGGTCGATGAGAAAATTAAAGACTTTTTCTGTAGAAACCGTGTTGAGAGTGCGGCTGACTTCTGCAATCGTTTCTGAATCGCCCTCGGAGGCGATTTTGATATCGTCGTAAATTGTTTCTTTAGGCGGATCGTAGCGCAACATGAAGACCTGATAGGCGGCTTTGGAAATCAAAAAGAAAGCTACGTGCGAACCTTGGTCAGCATATTCTTGACGCATGCGCGGAATTAAACTATTAGGCGTCTGGCTCGTAACCATGAAACGAAACGACATATTGCTATCGTCATATTGCAACGGAATAATGTAGTTTTTGCGCATTTCATCAACGCTAATAACATCCGGAACTAGTGGTACCGTTTGCTCAAAAGAACGCGTGTCTAAATACGGTAGACCCAGTAAACTAGCTCGACGCTTAGTAGCTTCTTCTTCATTTTCGCGACGTTTACGCTGGATTTCTTGTTCATCCATGTTTTGATTTAATCCCACTTACGCTTATGTAGTACTATTATAACATAAGCGAGATAGAAAATGGGGAATAATTTTGGCTTCTGATCATGTTAAATGTTGTAAAAATTACAACATTATTAGTGATTTCTGGACGGTTTTTGTGCGCGTTTTGAGCGAAAAACCGGAAAAACTATTGACTTTTTACGATAAGTGTGGTATAATGAAAGGATAAGCATTTAGTAAGGAAGAGTTAAGGTCAAAATAACGACAAATGTTAAGGAATAATGATAAGAGCAAGAAGAAAGGTACAGAGAGTTCGGTACATGCTCCCATTAATTCCTTAAACACTAAGCGCGCTCGGCGGTCACTTTCTAAATTATCGCGAGGACCTGCTAATCCTCATCATGCTACTTATATCTACAATGGCAAGCGCGTGCGTAAATCACTGTGTAAAAGATTATCGGATCGCTCCATTAACGTGCGGGCAAAAGAATTATATGAAGACGCCGGCATTACTTCGCCCACATTTTATCTTCATTTTCGGGATAGTAATGATGTTTTGTCACAATATGAGCAAGATTTGGAGACGGATTTTTATGAGATTGTACCTCCTACTAAGAAACGGGAGGTTGTTTTTGTGATTTTGACAGAATATATAGTGAAGAACCGGCAGTATTTTCTAGCCACTCACCACGGCGATAATTATTCCCTACTCAAAAAGATTATTTATCATTATCGTTTGGTGTTTGTAAGTGAAGATATTAGTGATCGTAGTTTTGCGAATTATGCTGGAACTTTGATCGTGACGATAAATTGTTGGCTCTGTTTTGATAAGCTGGATAAAATTTCGGCTGCTAAATGCGCGCAACGTCTAAAAATGATTCGGGTGGTAAAAGTTGATTAAGTTTGGGGTTTGCGTTGCATGCGAAGCACGGTTTTATTTTTCTAAAAACGCAATAATTCGTTGCGCCGTCTCGTGGGGTTTTTCATAATTATGTAGATGTCCAGTTTGTGGCAAAAAATCACATTCGCAATCAAAGCGGTGCTCAGGTGAATTATTTAGGACACTGGCGGCCTTACGCGTAGTGGCGGGCGAGACTAGACGATCATGCTCGCCGGCTAATAAATAAATCTGGAAATGTTCCTGGTGGCTGGGAATAATATCTTGAAGATTTTTGACAATAGTAGAGCTGGTCGAGAATTTTGTGGCTTCTTTAATATGCTGCTTGTTGGGGCGTTGATCGTAGCTGCAACGATGCACCTTGGCCAGAGTCTCGCGGAAAAACTGATGATTGCGCGGCACAATCAAAAATTGCGTAGTAAACCAATCGATTACTTTCGGGGGCAAATAGGCCGATAAAATGGAAATTTTGGAAATAAAAGCGTTGGGACTGTGTGAAATCGGCGATAGGAAAATGATTTTTGAGTTTACTGAATCTGGATAGTATTTGACAATACTACTGGCAACCAAGGTACCCATTGAATGGCCGATGAGGACGGGCTTTTTAATATTGTTGCGCGAAAAATAGTCGCGAAAATATTCTGCGTATTTTTTGGTCGGGTCTGATTCTGTGTGTTGCGACCAGCTTGTTTCGCTGCCTGCGAAAGGTGGGACGGCAGGAACAAATACTTCGTAGCCGGCGTTTTTGAGGTCCTGAGTGATAGTTTCTAAGCCCAAGGGCGAACCAAAAAGACCATGCAGCAGGACTAATTGCGGTTTTTTATTTGCCATAGTTATTATATTATAACACAATTATGTCAACTATTAGCTACTGGTCTGCGGTAGCGCTTTGAATCATTTGACGAATCGTGGCGAACAAAAATGGCTTGAATTCGTCAATGCTGAGAGGCTTAGACTCAAGGATACAAGAAAAACAGGTCGAGCTCGTTAGCTCAATAATCATGAATAGTAGAATCCGAGGGTGGCGCAACTTGACGCCGCTCTTTTGGGCGGCTAAAAGCAGTGCTTGTAAGATATCAGATCGGTCATCGTCAACATAATCCTGTAGTTTTTGATTAAAAACACCGAAGGATAAATTCTTCGCAATCAACTTCAGCGCCATAAGATTATCGGAGAGCTCATTGATCAGATAGTTGATTACGAAGATCACTTGTTCATCAAATGGCACTAAATCGGTAGCTCGGAGCGCCTGCATAGCTTTGCGGAAAAATTCGTTGGATTTTTCGGCAATTAAAGCTTCTTTTAGCTGGTCTTTATCATGAAAATAAAGATAAAATGTGCCCTTGGCTACTCCAGCACGCTCCGCAATCTCACTAATCGAAATATCTGTGTCTCCGCTTTCTACAAAAAGCTCATACGATGCATCCAGAATCTGATGGTATTTATTATTCTTGTTTTTTGAAGCTCGGTGAGCTGTGCGTGAATTGAACATATTTGTATTATATATTGATTAAATAACTTTTACAAGTAAATAATGACTAAAGGTCATTTTTTTGTAGTTTTGTCGCTTAAATTATTTGATTTTCTGGTTAATTTTAAGAATATTTTAATATAAATGACTATAGGTCATTATTGTGTTTTATCTGTTAATATTACAAAATTGGCATATTCTAATAAAACTATTGACCGTTAGTCATTTATAGGATACAATGAGCTATAGAAAATGACTGTTGGTCAGTTTTAAGTAAAAATAAGCTTGAAATTTTTAGAATTAGTCTTAGCTAAAGCCATAGTCATCAAAAAATATTAATTTTAACGAAGGAGTACTTCATGAAACGCATTAGTGATTTTATTTGCAAACATCGCATCGCAATAGTGATTTGCTCACTACTCTTGTTGATTCCTGCCGCTTGGGGATACGTCTCAACAAAGGTAAACTATGACTTGCTAGTATATTTACCTTCCGACATTGAGACACTGAAGGGACAAGAGATTCTAACGGAAGAATTTGGGATGGGCGCTTTTTCGGTGGGGGTCGTAGAAAAAATGCCAGCAAAAGAATTACTGCAATTGACGGAAAAAATTAAAAAAGTAGAGAGTGTAAATCAGGTTGTGACGATGGCCGACCTAACCGGCACTGCGGTTCCCTTGGATTTTTTGCCAAGTGATGTTCGTAACAAACTGACGCATGATGACACGCAGCTGATGATTATTACATTTAAAAATGGAACAAGTGATGATACTACTTTAGCCGCGATTGAAGAAATCCGTGAAATAGCCGATAATAGTTGTTTGCTAGGTGGCATGAGTGCAATGGTCTTAGACACAAAAAATCTATTCAAGAGCGAAACTTTGCTTTATGTCTGCATAGCAGTGGGCCTGTCGACTTTGGTTTTGATTCTTTTTCTGGATTCCTTCGTTGTGCCGTTTTTGCTAATTGGGAGTATTGGAATTGCGTTGCTATTTAATATGGGCACAAATTTGTTTCTAGGTGAGATTTCTTATATTACTCAAGCGATTAGTGCAGTTCTACAACTTGGGGTGACCATGGACTTTTCGATTTTTCTGTATCACAAATACGAGGCCGCTAAGACTACCGAACCTGATCGCTTACGCGCGATGTCGAGCGCCATTCAGGAAACTGCCGCATCGGTGCTGGGTAGCTCTTTGACGACTTTTGCGGGATTTCTCGCGCTTTGCACGATGAGTCTAACACTGGGAGCTGATATTGGTATCGTGATGGCAAAAGGCGTAGTGCTAGGGCTGATCTGCGCAGTAACACTTTTCCCAAGCTTATTATTACTATTTGATAAACTTGTCGAAAATACCCATCATAAAACTTTATTGCCAAGTTTCAAAAAAGCAGAAAAATTCATTATTAAATATCGCTTGCCAATTCTAATCGCTTTCTTAGTTTTGCTGATTCCAGCTTTCTGGGCCTATAATAATGTGAAAGTTTATTATAAATTAGATTCATCAATTCCGGCCAACTATGAATATACTAAGGCAACCAAAACATTGCGCGAAGATTACGGTATGGAATCACAAATGATAATTCTGACCCAGCAATCTACTCCTGCGGCCGTAAAACAGAATATCGTCCGAGAAATAAACCAGCTGGACGGAATTGACACCGTATTGAGTCCAACAATGTTAGAAAACTATGGATTAACACTCGATATGTTGAATAAAGATTTACGCTCGAGTTTTGAGACAGAAAATTATTCCGCCATACTCGTGTTATCTGATTATAGCATTGCTTCGGACGAGCTTAATCAACAAATTAATACTATCAATGAAATTGTAAACAAATATGATGACGGAGCAATTGTGGCTGGCGAAGGACCATTGATGAAGGATCTTGTTGAGATTGCTGATCATGATTTTGCGAGCGTCAATATTACTTCTATTGCGGTGATTTTCGTAATTATGGCGTTGGTATTAAAATCGTTTTCTTTGCCGATACTTTTGATGATTACAATTGAGTTTGCTATTTTTCTGAACATGGGATTAGCTTTTATTACAAATACAGAAATTCCGTTTATTGCTTCGATCGTGATTGGTACCATTCAGCTGGGTGCAACCATTGATTACGCAATCTTATTAACTACTAAGTATATAGCGGAGCGTCAAAGCGGACATGACAAAGTCGAATCTGCAAGACTGGCACTTGGCGACTCGATGCAATCGATTTTTGTAAGTGCAGCATGTTTCTTTGCAGCCACAATCGGCGTGGGACTGTTCTCGCAAATTGATATGATTGGTTCGCTGTGTAATTTAATTGCTCGCGGAGCGATAATCAGCATGGTTGTCGTGATAACCGTTGTACCAACTTTGCTCATATCCTGCGATAAGTTGATTTGCAAAACGACCGTCAGCATGGGTAAATTAGAAAAAATTAATCAATAGAGGAGAATATTATGAATAAAATTTTACAAACTACATTATGTGGTGTTTCTGCAGCAAGTTTGGCTCTGGCGCCAATCAATGTTTATGCAATGAGCCAAGATGAGACCGTCTACGCTAAGTTACAGCCTACAGGTACACAAAGTTATATTTCTGTAACTAAACATCTATTAAATAATTCCAGTAATTCCCAATTGCTTGACAAAACTATTCTCAATAATATTGAAAATATTAATGGCTTTGAGAGCTACACTCTCACTAATAACCAACTAACTTGGAATGCAAATGGCGCTGATATATATTATAGGGGAGAAACAACCAATGAACTACCAGTCACACTGGAAGCTACCTACAAATTAAACGACGTAGAGAAACCACTTGAAGAAATCTTGGGGCAATCTGGCAAAATCGAAATAGTTCTGCACTATCATAATTCCTCTAAAGTTGGTGACCTATATACGCCATTTGTAGTAGCGATGGCCACCACACTACCAGAAAATGGCGTGCATAACGTTTCGGTAACAAATGGCAAAATAGTTAGTAACGGTCGCAGGCTAGCTGTTACTGCAGTAGCTGCGCCAGGATTGTACGAAAGTCTACACCTTGAAGAAATAAAAGATCTCGATAAAATCACTTTAACTTTTGAAGCAGAGAAGTTTGAGCTCAGTGATATATATAGTATGGTGACACCAAAGCTGATAGACGAAAGTGATCTGAAGGTATTTTCGGAAGTAGACAAGTTATCTAGCAATACGCAGAAACTTTCTGATAGCAGCAAAGAGCTTGTCAAAGGTAGTAATAATTTACGTAATGGCATTCAGGAGCTTCATAACGCCCTAATACAAACTCAGCAACAATTCGAAAATGCGGGGGACCTCCTGGACGACAATAAATTAAATCAAATCTCAGACACGGCTGCACAGACGGCTAACCGCAAGATTACTACTATGCAAAGCTCAATTGATCGTCAGGTTTCTCGTCAAGTTGATACGATGATGGCTGGACTAAATCTAAGTTTTAGTGAAGCAGAGCAGCAGACACTCGCTCAAAATATTATTGCGCAAGTTTGTAAAACAAATACCCAGCCTGTAGCTCCAAGCGAGAGTGACACAGATACAATGGCAAACGAGGATAATACAAATAATGTTGCCGTAGTAGATGCAGTCTGCGCTCAACATGTAATGGTCACGCTAAGCGGAGTGATGCAGTCTTTGCCAAGCTTAGTTAACAAAAAAGTTTCGGCGCTTACTCCGACAATTAAAAATACTTTGTCTACGTCCATTTATGAACAAATCGAAGATGCTGTAGTCAAAACAGCTTCTACGACTGCACGCAATGTTGCTTCTCAAGTTGCCGAATCTATTCAGACGGGTTTGAATAGCAAAATTAATTCTCTGCTGTCGGAGACATTGAAGGGCGTTGATAAGTTGCTAGATGGAGCTAATCAGCTAAACGGTGGCATGCAAAAATTTGATACTGACGGGATTCAGCAATTAAATAATGTAGTGAACGGTAAGATTAAGACCACATCCGATAGAGTCAAACGCCTTACTAAACTTGCGGATGACTATAATAATTTTTCTGGCATTGCTGACGGCGTTGATGGTGAGACGAAATTTATATTGATGATTGATGGCAGAAAAAGTTAATTGCCCTGAACTAAATCGTCTTCACTCATTGCCGAAGTTTGGTATGGCGGTTCTTACCGTTATGTTATAGAAGAGCTGATGTGAATTTAAGCTTCACTAAACATAATCTTTGCCAGCAGCCTTGATTACCTGGATAATTAGAGCAGTTGTTAGTTCCTTATCTGCGCGATGAATAAACGAAAGTGTTGTATTGTCGATTCGATATTCATTACTCGGTCCGCTACTAATATATTCTCATCTAGCTGGAACTTATGTAGAGAGACGTAAAAGGTTCAGCATGCGTTTCCACTTGGCGTAATCCGCCAGTTATTCTTACGGGCGATAGTGTAGCCAACTCGGTTAGAGTTTGGCGCGGAGTATTCTTGAATGATATTGCTATATTCTGGACGGTCGTAAATACCGGGGAGAATGCGACGAATTTTACCTTCGTTTTCGATACGGAAAGTAATCTGACGACGATTATTATCGGTGGCAAGATCCGCAAAATCTGACGTAGTGAAAACGCTACAGTTTGGCAAACTAAGAATTTTGTTCTCGATTAGTTAATGATTACTCAGATAGATCTCCTTATAGTAAGGAATATCAAATGTAACGAAAAATGAGTAGTTTTCGTTACATAATCTGCCAACCGCACCCTCAAGACTGAATTTATATGCCAAAACAAGTTTTAGAACTCTTGAGGTAACTATCGAAGTAATACTAGGAAACTAAATCGACCATCGGTAAACTATCGGTCGGCGGAGAATAAGAGATTTGAGATAATAATATCAGTTTGGCTCGGCGTTGTTCCGCAAACATTTTTGGTGTATGCCTAACATGGCATTAGTAGCTTAG
>CAYUHY010000025.1:0-12985 GCA_964444615.1 uncultured Candidatus Saccharibacteria bacterium
ACGACCTTCTGGACCACAATCAGACGCTCTAACCATCTGAGCTAATCCCACCAGACCCGTATCCATTGTAACACCTTTCTCTCCAAAAGGGAAGACCGAATCAAGGCTAAACCCGCAGCCTATAGAAATTACCAAATCAGCACTAAATCCCCTCACCATATAGAACTAGCCAAATCAGCGCGAACAGCCCCCTCATTAAGAAGCCCTATCAAGATCAAGGGAACTCTCAAACTCGTCGCGCAATTACTAAATGATTTTAGCCCTCACAAATAGAAGGACCGCCATCACACGCCACTTCCGCATTGACCTCACCCTTTTTGCATGTTAAACTAATATAGTTGCTGTATTGTCTGGCTTATGCTTAACATAAGATATTGCAAAAAGCAATAGTACTTTAGAAGAGGGGATTAAATGAGAAAAATCTGGAAGTCAAACCGACGCACCAAAAAATCCGAATCAGTCCAAAGCTACGCCTGGCGCTTTTTCATGATGCACTATCGCGTGCGCCGCAACGGCGGTGGAACAGGGGTTGGATACCTCGTACAAATTTTCGTCTCCCAAATTTTAGCTACGCTCATCCTTTGCTATGTCTGTCTCACGGGCTTTCGTGGCGCGAACATCCCGCGGTTGGCATTCATTGTCGTGATTTTGCTGGTCTGGATGCTGCATTCTATCAAGCAAGCCCTGCTTTTTATGGACAAAGCCGGCGCTTTTGCCAAAAGAATGGGTGAAGAAGCAAAAGATCAGAGCGACGTCCGCAAGCTTTTTGACGAGACCTACCCGTGGGTATTTTTGTAGCGAAAAGCTGTAGTTAAAAACTAGCCAAAAACACCGTAATAACATCATAAAAATATCATCTCAGCAACTGGAATCTCCTCCACTCTATGCCGCCCACCTCAGGGCGGCATTTGCAATTTTGCTCCGTCACTACCTGATTATACAGAAATTAAAACCAGTCTCTCTATAAACTTCAACCAGCCTAAAATAGATAAAATACAAAAAGTATGCTAAAATACTTGACATAAAAGCTTATGTGTGCTACAATTAGGGTAGTGGAAGCTTCCTATGTCTTCGAACAGATGAAGCCTTCAAGTATATTATGAAAGGAAAGTGAGATTATGTCTATCGGCAAGGGTTTCAAAAAGCTTTTGGGCATCCCCGAAAGCGACGAGAACGAGGACGTCTTTGACGACCCCGCCCGCGAAACCGATTATCCCATCAGCAAGCCCGTTGAGCCCAAGGCTCCGCGTCCTCATCCGCCCGTCGAGACGACCGGTGCGGAGGAGCAGCAGAAAGCTGCGTCTGTACCTGAAGTCTATACCCATTTTGGAGCGGTCTACGAGTGGACCGGCCAGGACGGCCACGTCTATACGCAGTTCCGTGATAGCTACGAACATGAGCTGAATGAGGAGATGGGCGCCAAGGCGTCCTTGCACCTCAGCGCTCAGCTCAAGGAGGGGATCCTTCGCAAGCGGTTTTACTACTGCGATGCGAAGGGGGCGCCGCATAAGCCCGTGCCCGAGACCGTGGAGTCCGTCCTGGAGGAGGACTACCAGCGCCAGCAGGCTGAGCGCAAAGCCGCGCTTGAGAAGCTGCATACGCCCCAGGCGCCGACGACTGAGATGCAGTCTCCCGAGGCTCTAATACAGATGCTGTCGAAGATGGAGCCCGAGCGGGCCCGGCAGTACGTGGCTAAATTGCTTGGCCAAACGAATCTTCTGGCTTTGCTTTTGCAGAACCAGAGCGTTACGCCTCCGCAGTCCTCTGCGCCGCCCGCTCCCCAGGAGCAGCCCCCGGCTCCCAAAGACCCCACTTAAAACCTTTCTACCCGTGCTAGTCGTACTAGCGGGATTGGCCGCCCTCCTGGGCGGTCTTTTTCCTTATCTGAAAATCCTACCCGCTACGCCAATAGACCATCCTTTTCTAACCCTCTCGATGTAAACACAAATCCTTGCTTATTCGTGAATTTTATGGATATTAGGGAATATCCTCATCTGGACCTCCATTACCTCTGTTCTTATTGCATTTATCAATTTTTAGCTCACAGACTCAGGATACCCTGTCTAATCAGCAACCCAGTTTGCAAAAACAGGGAAATATGACATTTTAGAAAACCTTTTCCACATAATGCTAATATTAAAAAATAAACATAAACATTTTACATAAAAAATGTCAAAAAGCCACTATAAGATAAGCATTAGCGTAAACAAGTAGCAAAAACGCCGTTTTACCCCTAATATTTCCGCCTTTATTTTTAGGCATAAAAAGCAAAAATACTATTGACTTTTTTGGCAATGTGTGCTAAAATGGAATCAGTCTGGAGAACTGTGGGAGCAGTTCGGCCAGAGGTCCATTTACAACCGAATCATCTCAGATACAATGCTAAGCAAAGTATCTGTTGAATATATAAAAGTCACAAGAGTCCCAAATTTTGTCTGAGCTGTGACGCCCGTGCCTAGATGGGCACGTACTAGAGTTCCTGTTTGTAGTTAAGAACGGGGCTTGGTACACCCCGTCTTACTTTTTATATAGTTAGTCATAAATTGATGTGCTGCTATAAAGGAGGTTAACATGTTGATGAATATCATCAATGAGCACGGCGCGTTAATCTTAGCGCTGATCGCTCTTGCTGCGGGACTTCTCGCGGCACTGTTCGTCATTCGCACGGTGGTGAGCTGCCGGTTCAAGAAATCGGCTCGGCTTATCGCGCGACAGGCTATTGCGGTGGTTCTCTTTGCTGCGATCACCGTATCCTGCACGGTCGGCTCGTTCCAATTCGGCGACGGGATTACGGATGAAGAGCAGCAGCTCGCAGATGGGTCCGAGACTTTGCCTCAAGAAGAGCCTCTGCCGGATGTCAATCTGACGGAGCGGCAAATCCAGAAGTATCTCGAAGATAATGACTTCAGTCTTGTCTTCGACGATTCCTCGCTGGCGTCGCGGGCACCTGACCGCATCGCTGCGTATCAGGCTGCTGGCGTTGATTTTACGGACGGCATTGCTATGCCGTACGAAAACGCCAACTTGATCGTAGAGACCTACAAAACTCTCAGCGCCGAAGCCAAACAAGAACAGCTTCGGACTTGGAGTCATCAGCTGCGGCAGGATATCATCGCTAATCCAGTGGTGGGAATTGCCTGGCTGGAGCTGATTGGCCAGATCCCGCTGATCCAGGAAAACAATAGTTACTGGATCAGTCCGAATCTCGAGGTCATCGACAAATTGTTTGCGGGCACCTATGAGCAACCCCAAACCAGCGACAAAGACTACCAGGAAAAAGTCCTGGTAGAGCTAAACAATCTGCCCAAGCCCAAGGATGTTACGTCCCGGGGGTTGGATTATCTGTTGGTGCAAAACGGCGCCAAAACAGAGGTCCGCATGACCTGGGCAAGGTTGGCAGTCCGCATCTGCGCAGTACTGGACTATTTTGAAGCCAAGGTGATTACCTATCGCACGTCTATCGCCAACATGCACATGCCTCCAATCGCGGAGGACTCCATGTGCCGAGCGGAAGCTGCGCCCTACCAAGAGTCTCGAGCGGCTATGTTAATGGTTTTCGGTCAGAAGAACGGTGCCGAGGGCATTGCCCTTGGTAGCAATCTTTTCGACCGCAGACCTGAACAGTTCGGGAATACACCTGAGCCTGTCGTACAGACTCCTCCGAAGACAACCACGCCACCTAAGACAGATCCCCCGAAAAATGATACCCCGGATCCGGAGCCCGAAAAGCCTACTACTCCTCCTGCCCCGGTGACCTACAAAGTTACCTTTGATTGCAGAGAGCGGGGCACTAATGCCCTGTTGCTGCCTACAAGCGGGCCGATGGCTGGCAAGGCCAACTGGACCATTACGTCTCAGCTGGCTGAGACGCAGCGCGTAGATGCGCCTGTGATTGATGGTTACACTCCGGAAGAGACGCATAAGTTGGTCAATATGGAGGCCAGTAACGGTCAGACTCTGACCTTCTGGTACAGCAAGACTCAGACGGAGCCCGCTAATGGTGTCCTCCTGATCCGTTACGTTGACGAAAATGGTCGGCGCATGGACGGCATGGAAGACCACCGCGAAACTTTGCCCATCGGGGCTAGTTATGCGGTGAAGAGCCCTGTGGCTCCTAGAGGCTGGGAACTGAAAGACCAGTCCCAGAGCACCGTGCGTAGCGAGCGCTATGGTACTATGGTTGGTAGTGGCATCACTATCGACGTTGTCTACCGTAAGGTCGCTACTACCGTCACTGCCACCGTAGAGTATCTCTACGAGGACGGTTCCCGGCTCTATAGCAATGATACGCATTCGGGTCTGACCCCGGGTAGCTCGTACCGCTATACCGCACGGGAATGCCCGCGTAACTACTGGGTTGATCCAGAGGTTCACAATGGCACGGTACCGGATCACGATTTCACCGTGACCTTCATCTATCACTACCACTACCTGTCGGATTGGAAAGATCCCAAGGAAGATCCTGTCAATCAGGGCAATGCCCCCATTGGCGGTGGCGAAAATCTGCCGACCGATGGTACCGGCGAGTTCCAACCTACGGAGGAGCCCAGAACCGACCATCCTGAAGAGGGCCGGGACAAGAATCCCTCGGGCAGACCGGACGTCGACCCGTCTACCGGCAATTCCAACGTGAATCTTCCTGCCGGTAATGACCAACCCCACGAATCGAGTGGGCAGGGCAAGGATGAAAACGGCTATCAAAAGCCCGATCATAACGTTGTCGACCCCAATGGCGGTATGACCGACAACGGTACGCCTGCGGAGAAGAACCCGATTGAAGTGAACCCGGGCACTACCGTTACCGACGACAATACGGGAGCGACTAGCTCCACCGGTAGTGGAGGCGATTCCGGCTCTGGCGGCATTTCCGGCTCTATCGCTGCACCCGACTAAGTCGTACTAAGGCATCTAGCCTTGGTTTCGGACATGAGATAGCTGACAGGCTCTATCAGTAGCCTCAGCATTTTTCTCAAAGAAAGAGGGTGATATGACTTGACTGACTCGGTCGTGAATGACTGAGTATTATATATTCGCTTTCCCCGTCCCCCAGTGTGGGTTTATATATGGGGATGTACCTTACTCCCTGGGGACCACTGCTCTATGTGGTGGTCTCCGGGGGTACCCCATTCTAATTGTGTTTGAGATGATTCGGTTGGCGGATTTGATGGAGTTTAACAATTTGGACCAGCAATACTAATAAAATTAATTAACTACAATAATATAATCTTTTGAGAGGAGATTATGATGAATAAAGCAGTTAAAAGTACGCTTGCAGTTGCTGCCGCAGCTATGAGCGTAGTTGCTACTCCAGCGTTGGTATCAGCGTGGGGTGACAACAACGGTGGTCGTGCTTCCTACACGATCAACCAAATCAATAGTGGCGTTTTGGGCAATCGCATTGTCTTTAACTCCATCAGTAACGGTACTATCGGCGATGAAAAGAACTTCGTCGGTGCCCGTGAAAACACTGGCGTAAATGCCGGTGCTGCGAACGTTTGGAACGGTAATGATATTACCGTTAAGGATGGTCAAGAATATCTTATCCGTCTTTACGTTCACAACAACAATCCAAATGGTACCGATGGTATGTCTCGTAATACCCGCGTAGCATTTAACCTCCCTACTACTTCAGCGAAGCAAGTTCGGGTAAATGGTTACATTTTCTCTGATAATGCTTCCCCATCTGAGTATTGGGATTATGTCAACTTTAATAGTGAAACTCCATTCCACCTCGACTATGTCTACGGCTCAGCTTTGCTTGAGAACAATGGCATTGGCGCAAATGGTGGTGTCAAGCTTGGTGACGAGATCGTAACTAAGGCGGCATCAGAAAATGGTGTCCAGATCGGTTATGACAAACTTGATGGTAATATTCCTGGTTGTTACCCATATGCTGGCTACGTGACTATTCGCGTTAAGGCAGTTTTTGACACCGATTATACCATTGAGCAAAAAGCTCGTCTCGCCGGTACTAAAGAATGGAACTACAACGTAGAAAACGCTAAGGTTGGTGATACTGTAGAATATCAAATTCAATACAAGAACACCGCCGATAATGGTCTTAAGCAATCCAATGTGATGATCAAGAGCGTACTTCCTCGCAATGTAGAGTACATTCCTGGCTCAACTAAGCTTTACAATACGGTTCATCCAAATGGTGCGACTGTAAATCAAGATGATGTCATCAGCAAGGGTATCAATATTGGTGACTACAATCCAGGTGCAAACGCTTTCGTGCGTTTCTCTGTCAAGGTAGTTGACAATAACCTCGCTTGTGGCTCAAATACGCTCGTTAACTGGGCGCAAGGTGGTGTCGGTCAGAAGACCATCCAAGACTATGCTACCATCATGGTAAACAAAGTCTGTGACACTACTAAAGAACTCCCAAAGACTGGTCCAGAAGCTCTCACTGGTGGCATCGTTGCTGCTGGTTCAGCTGTAGCTGCTGCTGGCTATTATGTAATTAGCCGCCGCAACTTACGCTAAAAGAGAAAAATTTGGTCTAGCCTAGCCCACCCATGCTAGCGACCAGTATTGATCTCTGAGTTGATCGCTCCATAGTACTAAAGAACCCCTCGTGTAGAGGGGTTCTTTGGCTTTCTCTAATTAGATCTCTCTAACTTGATCATGAAACTGTCAGCTCCGCTTTTTAAGAATGCGAATTTATAGACCGTAAGATTCCCTCGGCTAATCATGATTATATTTTGGTCGGCTGGATAAGCTGCGTGACATTTTTGTATGTGTCGAAAAATTCACAGAAAAAGGCCACCCGTTAAGGTGGGTGGCCAAAATCTTGAGGGGTGATTAGGCGGAACTAACTGTGATTCCGTATCTAATCAAAAACGAGGAGACTTGCGCTAGTTTGCGCTGGGTCGACTTAAGGTGCGACCCTTGAGGAATTCCTAACTCGAAGCATTGCGCTTGAAAACAAACCGGGCGGGATGACGCAAGGGTATACGAATTACCCGAAAAACTTCCGCACTTTGCTCAGCCAAGAAGTCCGCGGTTTCGTCGCCGGCGGCACCGCCGGCTGCGGAGGGGAAGGCTGTTGTGGAAGTTTAGGCTTAATGTCAGAATATTTCATCTGTAGTTCTGCAACAGCTTGTTTAGCGTATTGCAAGACTTCCTCCTCGATCTGAGCCTTAGTCTTTCCAGCTATCTTCCCAGCTTTTCGTATACTATATACCTTAGCCCAATGTTCCGTGCTGTAAATGCGCTGGGTGAAAGGCGCGGGAATATAGTTATGAAAGCGTTCGTCACCGTACTGTAAGCCGCAAGTGCTACAATAAGATCTTTCGTAAACATCATGTTCACCGCAAGCAGGGCATCTACCATCAATGTAAGGCATTTCAGTTGTATGTGGTGCGGACGGGATATTGCAAAGATACATAAAAGGGGATTCGCCCGTGGCATTAGGATAGACTGTTTTGTAAGCATAGGAAAAAATCTCACGGTTGATTTCAAATTTAGTTTTGCCGGCAGCTTCACCGCAAGCTTTTATCAATTGGACCGTCATCCAATGTCGGGGCTCATAATTTTCCTGATTAAAAGGCTCAGGGATATCATAATACCTAAGAGTACCACCATACCATGTGGCACAGTATCCACACCTGCCCGTATGGTCCACTCTGCCACCGCAAATGGGGCAATCGGAGAAAGGTTCCCGGCCAAGAGTAAAATTCTTTGAAGTGATTTTGGACAGATCGATCCGAAAGCCAGTAAGATCAAAGAATGCGTCAGAAAGCTCAAGATCAGTCATATCATTACCTCCTTTAACCAATTTCAATAGGATCTAAATCAACTGTGCAAAATACGCTATAGCTACCTCCTCTTTCTTAATGTACTAGAATGCTTAATGAAGTAAATTACCAACAAATATTCAAAACTAGTGGTACCTACGCTCTACGCTAAGCCTCATGCTAAAACAATTCTATATCAATGACACTAATTTTGCAAGCATAGACAGCAAACCAGAAGTAACTACCTTATCCCGCCTTGCCCATCATTTCTTCCGCGTTGTCTCTGATCGCGTTCCCGTCGAAGCCTTTCCATCTCACGGTCACTGGGCCCGCCTGAACCAGCTATATCTATTCGCGGAGTTGACTGTCTATCATGAGGAATACGTTGGGAGCCGGAACCGGATGCATTCCTTGTATCCACACGTCCACTCCATTCGACGGTCTGTTGCCCGGCAGCAGCCAAAATATGATTAAGTGCAGCAGCATGCTCAGCGTCATTAACCCCTCCGTCTTGCCGGAAGGCCCGATAAGCATTCTTAACCAAGATTTGTTTTTGTTCATCAGAAAGCTGCTGTGTAGTTATATCGTCAGCAAGCTTATTGAGGGCTTTAGCATTAATACCACCTAGAATTGTAGGCTGATCCCCCGGAGCATCAGAACCGTTAATAATCATCTCACGCATCTGCTCTGCAACTTTTCCTTGAGTACTAAAGCCATCCTTACCATAAGCATTTCCTGCCAGTGTGGCTATAGCACGGACCTGTTTTCCTAGTTTTGACTCGTTTTCGTCTGGATCGCTACTATCGGGTCCTTCGCGGAATTGACGAGCGTTGAATCGCTTGATAGTTCTGTTTATGCCTCTCAGCGCATCATCATCGGCCCCAGTTAACTCGCTCTCGCCATAGCCATCAAGACCCTTACCTTCATAAAAATCGGCAGTAAATTGCTTAATTTTGTCCGTTTGTCCCGTTGGACTACTAATAACATCTCCATTTTCGTCTAAGGCTGTGATATGGCTAAAGTCGCCACTATTGAAATGCGTTTGCATAGCCCAAAGACCCCGATTAGACTTCTTAAGATTACCTTGATGCTGTGAT
Organism: uncultured Candidatus Saccharibacteria bacterium; assembly: GCA_964444615.1. GTDB lineage: Bacteria > Patescibacteriota > Saccharimonadia > Saccharimonadales > Saccharimonadaceae > Nanosyncoccus. Next base: position 8,837 of record CAYUHY010000025.1, read on the forward strand.
GATAATAGGTGAGCAGAAGCTTGAGCGAGGGCAGATTTTGATTTATCAACGCTTTCATCGCCATAGATCTTTTTCTGAGCCGTCGCATGTGCAAGCTGACGCTTCTTAATTTCTCCACGCCCTGGATCTGAAGCCATCAAAATATTCTGCAAAGCACGTACATTTGCTAAGGTAGCACGATTATTCGGATCTTTTTCTAGCTCAAGAAGTTGCTTGGCATATTCTTCGCCCACTTGCTTATGGTCATTGGTGCTAATCTTATCTCCTGCGGGATTATTCTCGTCAACCGGAACAATACCGCTCTCGTACCTAGCCTGGGCCTGATTGGTCTCTGTCTCCATCGCTTCCCGTGTGGCCGCACTCATAGCACTATCATAGCTTGCTGTTCCTGGCCCTATTTCTCCTGTGCCCGTCAACGCCATAGCACGTAAATCCTCGGATAAGGCACGAGACGCCGAGGATAAGTATCGAGCACGTTTACGATATAGCCCCTTGTGACGATTGCGGAGTTCCTTAATTTCTTCTTCGGACTTACCGGCTTCAAGTGCATCTATTCTCTTTTTTAAATCGTTTGCGTGTCGAGTATCGTAATCAAGCTGGTGTTGGCGCTGGACGCTTTTATACCATTCTGAACCCCGAGCGGTACGCATACCCCATCCGCTAACACCTCTACCAAAGTTAGAAATACGCATGCCTAGGTTCCCCATCATTGCCATCGAACTTCTCAGGATACTTGGAATCATAAAGAACGGCACCACAGAGAGTAACATTGCTGCTAGCACGAAGAAGAAATTCCCATTTCCTGAAGAAATCAAAAGCGCCGAAGCATACTGGCCACCACCTATTAAAAGTCCACAGATAGGATACACCAGCAACAATGATGTAAACATTTTTCGCCAACGATCAAAGAATGTTTTTGTATTAGGTAGCGCGTAACACACAATAGCTACTGGTGCTAGCACGGTCAATAAAATCACTCCAGCTTGGCGCACGCCTAGTAAAACGAAGAAAAAGAAAATGCCCAGCAAACATCCAAGAAGGGATACTATAAAAGGCAAAATCCAAAGGTGAATAGAAGCTACGCTGACGATAACAGCAGCGCCAGCTCCGACCATCCCCATAGCAGCTAAAGTGTCACCCACCATCGCTGCAAAATTATATCCAGGCACTCCTTCAACTTGAACTGTTTGCCCATTAACTTCTTGCATTATAGTCTGTGTAATGTATCCGCGTTCTCCAAAACCTGTAACGGGAACCGTTGGTACGTTTTGGACTTTTCCAGCTAAATCTTGGAAAAATAAATTCAAGCTACTACCAACGATGTTAGATATGTCAATTGCTAGCTGACATATAATGAAAGAAATATTTACCAAAACCACCACTACAATTAACCTTGGTAAGATTTTTTTAATATTATAATTGTTAATACCAATACCGGTAATTTGCGCTAAAATTACAACCACGAAGACGATTGCAAAAACGATATTTGCTACATTGCGGAAAGTAGACCAACCACTATAAACACCCCCGTTACTATCGTTCTGAGAAAAAGTATCAGCATTTATTACTAAAAACGGTTCTATTATAGAATTATATAATGACACGGACGCCCATCCTACAAGCTCAGTCACCGGGCATAATATCCATGCCAAACCCCCAATGGTTTTATAACACGTATTAGCTTCATCGCTACCATCAGCTGCGTCACTACTACCTGGTGAAGATGAGGAGCCCTCCCCAGAAATAAGCCCGCTTACTGCATCGGGGTCTTCAATATCACTACCCTTAAGTTTTTTCAGCATTTCTAAGACTTGGTTATAAGTTGCCGTAGTTCTGCCGTCCATATAAGCGTTGCTATTGTAAACACCAACGTCATGATTTTTATTAGATGTAGGTTTGATATAACACTCTTTCCAGCTTCCGCCAGTAAACAAATAAGTGGAGCTATAATCTTTATCACCAGAAATCAATACTTTCTTATCGGTATCTAGGTCGCAACCATAAATATCAATTTTATAAGTATTATTTAAATACCACTGAAGTAGATAAACCTTCTCGTCATTACTTAGCTTTAATTGGCTGAGCCCGTTATATGCTTTATTAGATAAATACCTAATTGCGGTACTTGCAGCTGCCTCTCGAGATTCAAGCGAAGTTCCTAGGGAGTAAGCCGCAGTGCTATAGGGCTCACGTTGAGTATTGTTGAACTGGTAAGTCACACTATTGGCTACAAGCAAGTCATCAACCCAGCTATCAGTAAATTTGTCCCTACCAATCGTACGTAAATCCGAAGTTATAGAATTAGTTAAGTCTTGCCAACTACTGCCAGATGTAAACCTGTGCGTGTCAGCACACTTAAAATAACCCGCACAAACCTGGATAGACCATTCATTGGGATTTTTAATTTGAATAAATTGCGACAATGGATTCGTAATTTCAAACTTACCGTTTTTAATGCTGTTGCCGTCAACATTGGAATTACATATCTTGATTTGTTGATCAGGACGTAAAGTTTTATTAGATGATAAAAAATTATAAGAAACACATTGACCGGCAGTATTGCCACCATTTCCTTTAGAATAACCCATATTCGTCAAGAACGAATCAATGGCGTTTGGCATAGACGATGAACTTGGCGGTATATTGGCGATACCGGATTGCTTATATAAACCGTTATATCCTCCGGCGCTACCACTTAGTAACGAGTAACAGCTCAAATTACGACTTCCATTAAAAGGTAGAGAAATTGTAGAACCACCTGAAGCACCATCAGTTAACGTTCCATTGTACGTTGTGATTGTCTGCTTGATAGAGCCGCCTAAATAACAATCATAAAGTCCATGTAACGCTGTTTTTTGCGTAACGCTTCTTTGTAAATCACTAGCGGCATAAGTTGAATGAGAAAAGGATAGCGAAACAAAAACAGCAGACATCAAACACAGAACAACTTCACCAAAAGATATGATATATGACAATTTCTTATTTTTTTTCATCCAACCTCCTTACTGGCAGAACCCTGTGAAGAATCTATATCAAATTGACTATGTATTATCCAAATTTGTTTCTCAAAATCTTGTATTGTTACTGATAGTAATTGATCCGCATCATGTTCGAGGGCACTATACTGCACTAAAAGAGAATTGAGCTGATTGTCAGTAATTGATTCTGTGCATTCGATGTCTATTTCATTTTCGCTTAAACAATTTTTCTCAGAATAAAGACCTAAAATATCAGCCAATGTCTTGTATTGGTTAATTCTATTTTCTGTGAGTGTTAATGTTATGTCTTGAGCCTGTTTAGAAAGATCTGAATAAAAGCTATCAATATATTCTTTGCCAGTATCTACGCCCTGATTTTCAATCATAGTTATCAGCGCCTCATCATCAGGTGTACCAATACTGACATAAGTTCTCAGAAAAGATAAAGTTTTTTGTTGACTTTCAAGTAAGCTCAAAATCTGATCGTTTTTATTCTCTAACTGTTTGTAACTATCAACAACATTAGTTATTAGAGCTTCCGCACGGGACCAGTACTCATTAGCACTATCTTGCGCAACAACTTGCTGGTTGATTTTGTAATCATAATTCTCTTCAAAATCACTTGGAAAACTATCATCTTTTTCATTACCATACAGTACATAATTCGAATACTTGTTGAATTGTGTTTTTACATCATCAAAAGTTATTGTAGAATTGCCCTTATTAGATAAGCTATTAATCACTAACCATCCTACCCCACCACCCACAACTGCTAATAATATAACAATCGCGACAATAACTAACACTTTACCGCGTTTTTTTGGTTCATTACGAATGACAATATCTTCAGTTGCCGGTGCGCTAGATGTCACCATAGCATCATTAATATTTTGCGCTTGTCTTCCCGCATCCGTATTTGCAAAAATTGAAGCAACACGATTTTTTTCTTTTGCCGAATTATTCTGCTGCGTGATCTTTTCCGTATCCACAGTCAATTCTGGCGTACTAAAAATACCTTGCGCCGCGGAGCCGTCCCTTGCTCCATCATCCTTATTGTCATGACCATCCATAATCTTCATTATATCACAAGCTTTTTGAATATGACAAAATATCTCACCTAAGTTCCAACTCAAGATGCACAAAAATGAGACATCTGGAGGGTTCTCAGGTA
>CAYUHY010000026.1:0-5842 GCA_964444615.1 uncultured Candidatus Saccharibacteria bacterium
TTCGTGCCATGCTTAACCCTGCCTTTGCTTATTCTTAGGTTTTTTCTTGTTGATAACACGAAGTACACCTTTGCGGCGCACGATAATGTCATCAGGGGAGATTTTTTTAACACTAGCACGTACTTTCATAGTGTCAAAAATCCTTTCCATTAGGTCGTTGCAATCTTGTGCTGAAACACGCTCACTACAGTTTTTATTACGACTTTTCAAAAAAAGTAGTAAGAATTACAACATTATTTAATATTCTACTGCAATCGAAAACTGATTCTGCCCTTTGTCAGATCGTAAGGGGTTAACTCAATTTCTACCCGGTCTCCCGGCACCAAGCGAATGTAGTTTTTGCGCATACGTCCACTCATGTGTGCAATGATATTATGACCGTTCTCAAGCTCCACCCGGAATTGGGTGTTTGGCAACGCCTCAACAACCTTGCCAGTAAGTTTAATTACTTCCTTTTGACTAGCCATAAATTACATTTATTATTTTAGCACAGATTTTGATTGCTGTAAATACTTTTTCTTAAGCTATTTTTTAATATAAATTAGTTTTTGATAATGATTGGGATACTTATTGTAAGGCTGCGCGTACGAAAAGACGCTCAGAATAAGTTTGTTTGCTTTCCCACCAGTCACCCGTACAAGTGATCAGGGTTAGAGTATTGCTGGCTCCAGGTAAAGATGAAAAGGCGGTGGACATGTACTTGTTGGCGTCTTCGCCAAGATTTTTGTGTACACTTTCTACAACGCGGTAAGTATAAACAGTGCCATTACCCATTTCGATGCGAATTTCTTGCCCTACGGGAAGTTTGGGCAGAGTACGGAAGATGCCTAAACCTAAATCGCCACCGTGCGCATTCATGATTGTAACACCGTTAGTACCTGGCATGACGGAACCTTCGCCGGTATACCAACCTACGTCATATATATTATATGGCGTAGCCATTTCTCCTGGGCCTTTTAGACCAACTTCGATAATATTGGCGTAAATTCCTAGGAATGGAATAGAAAGATGGCAAGGTTTGTTTGGTCCGACTACTTCGCACCAATTGATAATTTCTTGTTCGGTATGTTCGGTTTCGTCAACTTCTTCGCTGGATGCAGTCTCATTAGTGACACCTATTTTGACGACATCGCGTTCACTACCTTCCATGGCAGAGAGGTAGCTATGTTCCCACAAAGCAACTCGCAAGAAGAAAACTGCTAGAATTGTGATGATGGCTCCACAAACTAAATAAATTGGCTTGATGTGGATTTTTCGTAGAAAAGGCAATTTTAGTTTTTGCGTTTTCTCGGTCTTTGGTTTTGACTCCTTGATGGGATTAGCATTTTTGGCATCGTTATTATTCATTCTTTACCCTACCCTTTTCGTTTCTATTATTTATATTCGTCATATGTAACCATGAGAGCGCGAGAGTTGAGCTGACGTAGATTCTCGAGGGCTACGGTGACGATAATTAGTAAACCAGTACCAGAAATTGATAAGCCAATTGGAGCGCCTGTCAAAATGATAAAGATATAATCAGTGAGGAATGGTAGCATAGCAATGACGCCAAGTGCGAGCGCGCCAAATAGATTGAGACGATTGATAGTTTTGCCAAGGTATTCCGCGGTCTGTGTACCGGGGCGTATACCTTCGATGAAGCCACCTTGTTTTTGTAAGTTGTCAGCAATTTCGGTAGTATTAAACATAATACTGGTGTAGAAATAGGTAAATAGTACAACAAGGAGGAAGTAGAGTGCTGGATATAAGAACCATTGCGGGGTAATACCGTTAGGATAATAAGTATAGAAGTTGTTGGCGGATGGTGCGGTAAATAAAGTAATTAAAGTAGTACCGAATGTACCATCTGGATTTATTGTTTGGATAAGCTGACCCAACAAAGCAGGTAGTGAGAGGAAGGCGGTTGCGAAAATTACTGGTACTACACCTGCAGCGATAAGCTTGATAGGCAAAATGGATTTGATGCCACCATAGGTGCTATTACCGTGTACGCGTTTAGCGTAATTGATAGTAATGACGCGTTGGGCTTCGTTGATCTTGACCAAGAAGTATATGACGATAAGTAAAGCAATAACGAAGCCGACTAGGACCCAGAAGATGACGGGATTGACTGGTAAATTGAACCAGCCAAACAATGATAGCGATCCAGCGGAGGTATCAAAGAGCGCCGTCCAGAGGCTTGCCAAGGTGTTTGGTAGTTGTGAGATGATACTGGCGAAGATAATGATTGACATGCCGTTGCCAATACCTTGTTCGGTAATTAACTCGCCAAACCACATGAGGATAATCGAGCCGGCCACCATGGCAGTAATAGAAAGAATCCAATCGGCGGTGGTAGGAGTGTAGGCTACTGAAGTATTAGCCGAAATGACGGATTGATAAAGAATGAAGATGTAAGCGATGGACTGGACAATTGCTAAAGGCACAGCTAGAATGCGAGTCCATTGGCTGATTTTACGACGACCAGTTTCGCCGTCTTGAGATAGCTCTTCGAGACGTGGAATGGCTTTGGTGATAAGCTGGACGACGATAGAGGCGGTAATGTAGGGAGAAATACCGACAAGTAGGATGGAAAATGTAGTCAAGCCACCACCAGAAACTAGATTAAGGAAGCTTCCGAAATCGGATTTTTGGATTAAGTTTTGGACAGCTTCTTGGAAGGTAGCAGGCTCACCCAGTGGAACTGGAATGTGGGCTAAGAATCGATAGATTATTAAAAGTCCAAATACGATTAAGACGCGTTTCAGCATGTCTTTATTTTTCAGTGATTTGAATATAGTCTTATAATTCATATTTCCCTACTCTTATTCTGTCTATTGTATCATAGTTTGTGCAACTTGAGACAACTTTAATCTGGACTCTTTCATGTTATAGTGTATTGTCTGGTGGTTAGTTTTGTTAACAAATATAAATTCGATAATTATAACTCTACAACCACGCAGAAGAAATAGTAATACACTTTGATTTACATCTTTTATTCTACCACAAAAAATAGCTCCATGGAAGAGCTATTTTTTGGATTTGGGAACTTTTCTGGGAAAGTCCCCACTGGTAGATTTTCCTTCGGAAAATCTTGCTGCTTGCGTCGCTCAACAAAGAAAATAAGTTTTCTTTATTAGCGGTTTAAAAGACCTTTATTCAGCCTTAGTAGCGACGCGTTGTGGTACGGCGACTTTTTTGAAGTTGCCACCAGCTTTTTTGATTGCTTCGACAGCAGTTTTGCTGGCAAATTGAGTCTCAAGTTCGATTTTTGCAGTAAAATCGCCACGAGAAATCACTTTTACCTTAGCGTATGGGTTTTCAATGAGTCCTTTTTCGGCGAGAGTGAAATTGTCGACTTTGCCGGTGAGGTCATTGAGACGGTCAGTATAGACAACGGTAGCTTTGTCATGTAAGCTCTTGAAACCTTTTAATTTTGGAATTGCTTGCATGATAGCACGTTGACCACCCATGAAGCCGGCTGGCATTTTGCGATGACCAGTACGGGCTTTTTGACCTTTGGTACCACGTCCAGCGGTCTTGCCTTTTCCGGCAGAAATGCCGCGGCCAAAACGCGTAGGACGAGTATTGCGATTAACTTCTAGATCATTGTACTTCATTATTTATCCTCCTTTTTGTCGGCGGATTTGGTGGCAGAAGCAGCTTTTTTGCTTGTAGCTTTACTATCGGTAGATTTTTTACCTTGATTGCCAACCCATTCATTGCGTGGGGTTTGCTTTTTAAGGCCCTCGATGACTGCGTAAGCGATGTTGACTTTGTTAGTACTGCCTAAGGACTTAGAAATGAGGTTTTTGATGCCCGTCAAACCGATGATGCTTCGGACAACGCCGCCAGCGATAATACCAGTACCAGGAGCAGCTGGCTTCATGAGGACATCGGCGCCAGTAGCACGAGTCTCGACTTCGTGACAGATAGTTTCGCCATCCATGTTGAACTCAATCATGGATTTCTTTGCCTTTGCGGTTGCTTTTTGAACGGCACTTGTGACATCGCCACCTTTGGCGACACCGATACCAACTTTGTTCTTGTGGTTACCAATTACTACCAAAGCTTTGAAACGCATACGACGGCCACCTTTGACGGTGCGAGAAACGCGATCAATGTTAATAGTAACGGTATCAAATTCTTTTACTACATTATCGGCATTGCGGTTGCGATCGCGACGATTGTTGCGACGTGGCATTGCTCTACCGTTGATGTCTTTCTGGACTTTGCGAGCGGCGACATTGTCGCTCATTTTGAGAGTGCCAGACTTGTTGACGACCTGTGCGGTCTTATCAGATTCTGCCATTAGAACTCCAATCCTTCCTTACGGGCAGCTTCTGCAAGTGCAGACATTCTGCCAGCATATAATTTTGCGCCACGGTCAAAGACAACGGTTTTGATATTGGCTTTTTTCGCTTTGGCAGCGATATCTTTGCCAATTTTGGCTGCTAAATCGGTTTTGCTACCGGTGTTTTTGCTACCAACTGTGGTAGCGTAAACCAAAGTAGTGCTTTTGTCGTCGTCGATAATTTGGGCAGTGATGTGTTTATTGCTAATATGAACGCTTAGGCGTGGACGCTCAGCGGTACCATGGATTTTAGCACGAGTGCGCTTTGCACGAAATACTTTATTCATTATTTCTTACCAGCCTTTCCTGCTTTGCGAAGAATAACTTCGTCAGCATACTTAATACCCTTGCCTTTGTATGGCTCTGGCTTCTTGAGGGCGCGAATTTCGGCAGCGACTTGACCAACTTTTTGTTTGTCAATGCCGGAGACTGTGATTGTCATTTTGTCGGTCTTTAATTCGACGCCATCGGGTGCTTTGTACTTGACCGGGTGAGAAAAACCGAGCGCCATTTCGATTTCTTTTGGTCCACCGCTTAGGCGGAAGCCGACGCCGTTAATTTCGAGTTTTTTCTCAAAACCCTTGGTGACACCTTGTACGGCATTGTTTAGCAATGCGCGCTGTAAACCGTGCCAGGCCCGAGATTTTGGTTCGTCATCATTGCGAGTAACGGTCAAAATATTACCGTCAAGAGCAACTTTGACATTTTCCTGAAGCGGAACATTGAGCGAACCTTTCGGTCCAGCGACAGTAATATCTTTGTCGCCGACCGTGATTGTCACTCCCGCCGGAATTGTGATGGGTTGTTTTCCGATACGACTCATATTTCCCTTTCTTAAACTAATATCTTGACTATTTTAGCACAGATTGGAGAGAAAAGCAAGAAGTTTTAGGGGTAAAATTACCATCAGCATAAAAACTGCGTATAAGAATGCGTGTGGTGTGAAATGGTTATAAAACAAGAGTTTAGGTCAATACGGTGAAAAAGTTTAGGCTAATACGGTAAACGACCACTTGGTCGTTTGGTGGAGGTCTTTAACAGGGGTGAAGAAGCTGCTAGAAACGACATTGCGGTCGTTTTGCGTGCTCGGCATGGTATAATAAGGTCGTTTTGCGTTTCTGGCAGATATAATAAGGTCGTTTGTGTGCCTGGCATGATATAATAAGGTCGTTTGTGTGCCTGGCATGATATAATAAGGTCGTTTTGTGTGCTTGGCATGATATAATAAGGGTAGTAAAAGAGAGGTAAACATGGGTGATGGCGGGCTATTAAAAATAAATGATGTAAGCAAGATATTGGGAGTGAGCTCACGAAAATTGCGGAGGTACTGTAATGCGAATGTTGTGCCGGGATTGAGACCTGTGCGGTTTGGCAAACATCGGACTTTTACTACAGAGCAGGTGGACTGGCTGCGGCAGGCGGTGTATCTAAGCCGCGCTGGGTTTTCGACTAAAGATTTGCGTAAATATGTAAAGCTGATGCAGGTGCGGAGCAAGGCTGCTGATCTAG
>CAYUHY010000026.1:5942-12528 GCA_964444615.1 uncultured Candidatus Saccharibacteria bacterium
AACGGCGCGAAATGTTGCGTACCCATAAGCGCCAAGTCTGGCAGCAGCTCGAAGAATGCAGGTGCGGAGCAAGGCTGCTGATCTAGAACGGCGCGAAATGTTGCGTACCCATAAGCGCCAAGTCTGGCAGCAGCTCGAAGACCTGCGGGCAACGATTGACTATATCGAGCGACAAGAGGAAATGCTGAATAGTGGTATAGAGTAGGTTTTAATATTAAAAAGCCTCCTAATCTGTAATACTTATGATAAAATATAATTATGAGCAATCCAAATGAGGCTAGTGGCGCCGGGAGTAGGAGCCGTAATGATAATGCAGAGTGGGCGGCGTTAAAGGAACTGGCCCAGAGTGGCACGAAGGTGATTTCTTATGGTGCTGAGTTTGATCGCAGTCCAGAAGAGATAGAAAAACATCGTCGTTTGTGTAAAAAATTATTAGAAATGATCAATAGAATGCCAGCCAAGCCATCGGCCGAGGAAAAAGCGCGACGGCTGGATAGTATTCATTGGCTGGCTAGATTAGCTGGTTTGCAAGATGACATAGAAGATGCCGTGAATTTGGGTAGAAACGCTGTTTATAGTGATCGAGTGGGTGCGACTACTTTTACAGATGATGAAGAAATGACTTTGACTGAGGAAGAGCAGGCGAGATATGAGCGGTTACGCGAAAAAGTGATTGATTTGACAAAAGTAGCGCCCGGTGCTTTGGCGGAACGTTTTCCGAGCCATAATTTCCTCTTTCATGGTGCAACTGTAGATAGATTAGAAAGGGTTTTACAGTCGGGTGAGCTGAAGAATGGGATTGCGCTAATGGAGGATGATCCAGAAACAGATGCAACGCGTACTCATTCTGGGCAAGAGGGTATTTCTTGGAGTATGAATCAAATTGATGCTTTGCCAGGGTCGCGTTGGCATTTGGCAGGATTTGTGGCGGCGCCAGAAGATGTTTTGGGCACGGAACAGCAATTAGCAATACCGTCTCGTCCGGCGCCGTATGAAGTTTTGCAAATGAGCGGCGGTGTAGACGCAGAACATTTTTTCAAAACCAAAAAGCAGTTTGAGACGTGGGGCGATGGTAGTTTTTCGTTGGGCTCAAAGAATAGTGTTCGGGATAATCTTATTCGGATGTTTATGTACAACCCAAATAATACGTTACTATCGGGAGCGAGCGTGTATCAGTACGAGGGCGACGTTTCGCCGGAAGCGATGCGGCAATATTATAAATTAGATGAGCAAGGGCAAATTGTTTGGGATGAAGATATTTATCAAAAGGCGGAAGTGCCACCAGCTTTGCCATGGATGCAGACGCTGATTGACCGTGGGCTTTTGGCGAAAAATGGTTATGAGTATTTGGACAGCGTGGATAAAATCGTAGAATATTGCAAGCAGGACAAGGAGTTTATTAAAAGGCTAGCTGCTACAGCGAAGAATGATGCTAGCAAAGTAGAACAAGAATATCTGACTGATTTGGCGAGGACTGAGGCGGTGCGGGTACGTCCAGAAGATATGTATTTTGTGAGCTCGCACCGTGATTTGGATAGTTGGATGCGGGTGATGGCACACACAGGTGTGGAGCCGAAGGGGATTTTGCTTTATGATGATGCGCAGATTGCGATTGAAAATTTTGCCAGTGATTATGAGGGCGATCATGAAAAACTTGGCACAGCAATTGGTGCGGCGATAGGTGTGAATGATGAGTTTTGGAAGGATCAATTGCAGATAGATCCAGCGAAGACGCCGCGTTCGGGAGCGAAAGGGCAAGTGCTTCTCGATTCGGCAATTCATCACGATAAGAGTTTACGCATGGTGGATGGTAAGTTGCAGGTGGTGGGGTAAATGTAAGGTGAGCTAATTGGCGGGGCTAAGTCAAAAGCTTCTGGACTGATGACATGGAGTTTGGAACTAGAAATGAGGTTGATTGGTGGAATTTTTGCGGTCTTGAAGCTGGGGAGTTGATTGAATATACTAATAATTCGACTTTTGGCGTCTCTCTGCCGCAAGAGGCTTTGCAGCTTTTGAAGCATTTCAAGAATCTCACCCATTTCCATAACCATCCTCATGCCGACGTTGGCCATAACGATACCGATTTATCAATGCCCGTACGAACCGGCCTCGATGAATCTATTATTACTTTGGGTATTATTGGTGAAAAACATGTGTTTTATATGCATCGTGAACAGCAAAAGTGGCCTAGCGCTGAGATGGCAAGTAGATATTTTGTTAATTTGATAAGCAATCGTAATCCTGAAACTGACCCAGTCTATTTGGAAGTATTTATGAATGATACGATAGAGGGTGGATATTTTACGAACGCAGCTTTGAGTCGCTTCGCTAAAGATTTCGGTTATGTTTTTCAAATTGTAGACTCTCCTGCGGCATAATAATGCGCTACATACCGCCCCACGAGGGCGGTTTTTATATAGGCATGATTTTGACGATTTTTGCGTTTTTGGCGATTTTTGCGTTTTTTGGTGAGAAAAAATTGGCGAGAAAAAGTGCCCTCAGCGATGAGAGCGCTTTTTCGTATCGGTGCGAGATGAGCTGGGTTTAGTAAACCTTAACTAAGATTTCGCCACCGAGATGTTGTTTTTTGGCTTCTTTGCCGGTCATGATTCCCTTGCTGGTGCTGATGAGCACAATGCCGCGGCCAGACTTGATTACTGGAATTTCTTCGACGCTGGCGTAAACTCGACGACCGGGTTTAGAAACTTTGGTAATTTCAGTAATGCGAGCTGGAGCGCCCTCTTCATTAATCACAACATGAAGGGTGCCGCGTGGGGTACCTTCTTCGACTTCGCAGGCCTCAATGTAGCCAGCGTCTTTGAGACTTTCTGCTACGGCGAGTTTTAGTTTGCTTGTAGGTACTCGAACTTCGTTTTTGCCAACCATAATAGCATTGCGAATACGAGTGATAAGATCGGCGATTTGATCAGTTGATTGTAATGACATGTTTCTCTTCTCCTTTCCTACCAGCTACTCTTGGTAACACCTGGGATTTCACCCTTAGAAGCCTTTTCACGGAAATTGATACGGCTAAGACCGAAATAACGCATATAGCCACGAGGACGACCATCTAGCATGTCGCGATTTTTGAGACGAGTTGGACTAGCGTTGCGAGGAAGTTTTTGCAAACCTTCTAGATCTCCAGCAGCCTTGAGTTCGGCGCGCTTAGCTTTATATTTTTCGTTTAGCTTGCGTCGTTTTTCGTCGCGGAGGACGGCTGATTTCTTCGCCATATTATTTACCCTCCTTTTCAAACGGCATGCCAAATGCTTCTAACAACTTGGTGCTCCCTTCTTTTGAACCATTTTTAATAATAAATGTAATTTCTAGACCATGTAATGCGCTAGCATCTTCAAACGTGATTTCTGGGAATACCGTTTGCTCTTTGAGACCAAGGTTGTAATTACCTTGTTTGTCAAAAGAGTTTTTTGGTACACCATGGAAGTCGCGTACATGTGGTAAGGTAATATTGATCAAGCGATCAACAAACTCATACATCTTGTCGTTTCGCAGGGTGACGAGATAGCCAACTGGCGCACCCATACCTTTACGAATCTTGAAAGTCGCAATAGACTTTTTGGCGAGACGTGAGGTTGGTTCTTGACCGGTAATTTTGCGTAAAGTAAGTTCTACGGTTTCGGTGAACTTTTTGTCTTCACGCTTTTTACCGACGCCACTAGAAATGACAATTTTTTCTAGTTTTGGAACTTGGTGAATATTCTCAAGTTTCAAGTCGCTTTGTAATTCTTTAGCGATTTTTTCGTTATATAATGCCTTGAGTCGTGGCATAGTTTTGGTATCAGCCATTACTTACCCTCCTTTTGCAGGTTAGAAAAGTCGATGCCAAGATGCACGGTTTTCTTACCGCCTTTAGGATTATATTGTGTTGCACGAACATGGCGTTCGCGAACCTCAATGTCTTTGAGGAAAGCTTTGCCAGATTTTTTGTCGACGCGGACAATACTGGCGACTTCACCTTTGTGATCACCGGCAATGACTTTGACACGATCACCAACTTTTAAACACTTCGCCATATTAGAGTACCTCCGGGGCTAAACTAATAATTTTGTTAAAGCCAAGCTCACGAAGTTCGCGTGGTACTGGGCCAAAAACGCGAGTTCCTTTGGGGGTCTTATCGTCGTTTACGAGTACAGCAGCATTATCATCGAAGCGGATGGTGCTACCATCAGGTCGACGAATTTGTTGCTTAGTGCGGACGATGACAGCCTTGACAACGGCTTTTTTCTTGACGTTGCCGGTAGGGCTGGCGTCTTTGACACTGCAGGTAACGATGTCGCCTACGCGTGCATAGCGTGCGCGTGTGCCGCCTAGGACCCGGATTACACCAAGTTCCTTGGCGCCACTGTTATCAGCAACTCTTAATCTAGTTTCCTGTTGAATCATATTATTTCTCCTCTTCCGTTGCGGTCTTACCTAAGACTTCGTCTTTGAGCTCGACTGCCTCGTGTGATTTCTCAAGCACCTTGACTAGCTTGTAGCTTTTGGTCTTTGAGAATGGACGGCAAGCAGCGATTTCGACCTTATCGCCAACACCGGCTTCGTTGTTTTCGTCGTGAGCAGTATATTTGCGTGTCTTGGTATATTGCTTACGATAGAGTGGGTGAGTTTCACGACTAGCGATCGAAACTGTGATAGTTTTGTCGCGCTTGTCAGAAGTCACAACACCTTGCAATTCTCCCGCCATCTTAAAACTCCTCTTTCTTAATAATTTTTACGCGTACCGGAAGTTTGTGGCCAGCCAAGCGGAAGGCTTCTTTGGCTTGTTCTTCGGTAACATCACTAATTTCAAACATTACGGTACCAGCTTTGACTTTGGCAACGTAGAACTGTGGTTCGCCTTTGCCGCTACCCATCTTAACATCAAGTGGTTTCTTGGTAACTGGTACATGTGGGAAAATCCGAATCCAGATTTTACCGCCACGTTTGACGTAACGTGTGATTGCTTGACGGGCTGCCTCGATTTGGCGAGCGGTGACACGCTCGTTATCGAGTGACATTAAGCCCCAGTCGCCGAAAGCGACAGTATTGCTGCGAGAAGCGACGCCGCGGTTTTTGCCCTTGCGGACTTTGCGGTGAGCTTCTCTCCTTGGTTGCATAATTGCCATAACTTATTTCTCCCCCTTATAAATCCAGACCTTTACGCCGACAATACCAGCAATTGTTGGTGCGTGGCAAACGTAGAAATCGACATCAGCTCGCAAAGTATGTAGTGGAACTGAACCCTCGATAAACTTCTCGCGACGAGACATTTCGGCGCCATTGAGACGACCCGAGACTTCTACGCGAATACCTTTAGCACCAGCATTCATGGTGGATTGGCAGGCCATCTTGACAGCGCGGCGGAAGTTCATACGCTTGCCGAGCTGGAAACCGATATTCTCGGCTACGAGCTTGGCGGAAAGTTCTGGACGCTTAACTTCTTCGACGTTGATGCGGATTGGACCTTTAACGATTTTTTCTAATTCTTTTTTGAGCTCGTTGATGCCAGCACCCTGTTTACCAATGACGGCACCAGCCTTGGCGGTCAAAATGGTAATCGTAGTGAGATTGGCACTGCGCTCAATTGTGATTCGTGCGATAGTTGGGCGGCTGCTGTAGCGCTTTTCGATCAGATCACGAATCTTCGTATCTTCTACCAACCAGTTGCGGAAGTCGGCTTTGCGAGTAAACCACTTTGACGACCAATCCTTGCTGATCTGGAGACGATAAGAGACTGGGTTGACTTTCTGACCCATTATTTATCCTCCTTTTTAGTAGCTTTCTCTGTCGACTCGGTCGCCAGATTTTCAGGCGTTGTCTCGGTGGAATTAGCATCGCTATTCTTTGCTTGTTTACTGCGAGATTTAGCCTCTTCAGCTGTTGATTTAACTTTCTTTTCCTTTTCTTCACCAGCAACTTCGACAAAAATGTTGCTTGAGATTTTTTCAAAAGGTAGGGCGCGGCCACGGCTGGCTGGCATATAACGACGCATACGAGTGCCGGCGGTAACAGAAATGCGAGAAATGCGAATGGTTTTTGGATCGATGCTGACACCAGAATTGTTTAACAAATTAGCAACAGCAGATTCAAGAGCTTTGCGTACGGGACGAGCAGCTTTGCGGGGGGTGTTTTCGAGAATAACGACTGCATCACCAGCGTAGCGATCGCGTACTAAACTTGCGACGATGCTGACTTTGCGTGGTTGATTGTCGATACCTTTTTCAACAGCGTGAGCAAAATGAGTAGTCATTACTTAGCTCCTTTCGCTGCAGCGGCTTCAGCAGCTTTTTTGCCGCCGTGACGCTTAAATTTACGGGTAGGGGCAAACTCACCGAGCTTGTGCCCGACCATGTTTTCGCTCACGAATACTGGGACATGGACTTTACCGTTGTGTACGGCAATAGTGCGACCAACCATTTCTGGAGAAATGGTAGATTGTCGAGCCCAAGTCTTGATTACGGTGCGGTCCTCGGCAGAGAGGGCAGCGACTTTCTTCGCAAGCTTGTAGTCCACGAATGGACCTTTTTTCAAACTCCGAGACATTATTTCCTCTTTCCTTCGTGGCGACTGCGCACGATCATTTTAT
>CAYUHY010000027.1:0-12444 GCA_964444615.1 uncultured Candidatus Saccharibacteria bacterium
TCTCCTCATTGCCGCTCTAGCGAGCGGCGAAATCGGACCCGCGCCAGCCACGTAGCTATGACTCCGCTTAGTAGGTTGGCTAGATACCCTAAATGCGCCAGGAACCGCATCGATCAAGCCTTCATAGTTCCGTTTGGCGGAATTAAACGATCATCTAAGGATGTAATTCATACTTGCGCTAGCCACGTTGTCATGACTCCGCTTAATAAGATTGGTAGATATCTTAAACTTCCACTGTATATTATATGTACGCTTTTACTAAGCTTTGTGGTGAGTGATATGATGTGTGGTTTTGAATGTTACGCGGTGGTTAATCCTACTGCTTCACTTAGTGTTAGCAATCCAACTTTATCTACTACGGTAGCTCCTGGCGATACTGCCTATCTAAGTAGTAATGTAACATACTCGGCTTCTGATATAGACAGCTATACCTTGCAAGTGTCGTATGCGAATGGTTATAATAGTCTGAAGTTGGATGGTGGAAGTACTACGCTTTCTGGCGCTAATGGTACGAGTGGTAGTAGTTTAGCTAATAACTCCTGGGGATTTGCTTGGACTAATAATACTACTAATAATAACACTACTAATGCTGGATTAACTTACTATACTGTACCAAGCTACGGTACTAATGGTAGTGGCTTAAGTACGGGTAGATTAGAAAATGCTACGCTACCAGAAAGTGCTAATAACACTCTAGATTCTACTACTAAACGCATAGTTTTCGCTGCTAAGTTTGCTGAGAATAACACTAATTCCGGGCACTATAAGACTGGTGTACAGCTAAGTATGGTAGCTACACCAAAGAAGATTATTTATGGTGAATGGCGTAATAGCAATGCTACACCAGATGGATATGATAAGGCCACGACGATTAAAAAATCTGGTATTACTACCATGCAAGAAATGACGGGTAGTATATGTGATCAAGTCTCTACTCCAGCATCAAGCTCTAGCACTGTACCAACAATGAGGCTAAAAGATTCTAGAGATCTAAATGAATACATTATTGCTAAGTATGCGGATGGTAGATGTTGGATGACAAGTAATCTTTTACTTACTGGCGGTCGTACGCTCACATCTGCTGATTCTGATGTAACTTCTAACTATACCCTACCAGCACCAATCACCTCATTATCTAGTATTGATTTCTCGCCCAGTAATTACTATATAGCTCAATCTCATAACGCAGGTTCAGCCAATTCTGGAAACACCATGTATTATTCTTGGACGGCTGCTACGGCTGGAGCAGGTGCAAATAGCTCACTCACTTCTGGTTCTGTAAATACATCCATCTGCCCTAAAGGTTGGAAACTACCTACTGGTGGTAGCAATGGAGAATTCCAAAAGTTCGCCACTGCTGAATCCATTACAAGCGATGCTACTGGTTCTACCAAGATCCAAGGTGCTCCTTACAACTTCAAGTATACCGGGTACGTCTACAGTGGCTCCCTCAACAATGGTACTAGCGTCGGCTACTGGTGGTCTAGCACGGCGTACAGTGCTACCAGCGCATATTTCCTGCGCATAAGCAGTAGCGACGTCTACCCTGGTACGTACAACGGATACAACCGTTACTTCGGTCTCGCTGTGCGGTGTATCGCTAAAGGCATGATTGCTGACGTATAGATATTATATTTAAGTAGATACCCCTTCATAAAGATTGAGGGGGCATCTTATAAAAAGTTATGAATATCTTGTAAAATTTTACAGGTTTAGTCTCTGTTTACAGGAGGAGATTAGAAGAAGATGAAGTTCTATCCCCTTGGGGGTTCGCCGGTGGGTTCGGAGAGGAGTTTTTTGGATTTGATTTCGTAACGGCGACCATTGACGGGAGAAATGAAATAATCTTCGCTGAGGAGATTCACGAACATGGAGAGATCTTTGTCGTCCATGATGATGATGGAGCCGTCGTCGTCGGTCATGAGTTCTAATTGCATATCGTCGGCGTAGTCGATGAGTTTTTCTTGAGGCATTTCTTCGGCGATGTCAAGAGATTGTAGCTTCTTGACCAGTGGCTTCTTGTCTTGAAGGAGAGCGTTAAGGGTGAGACCTTCGGCGAAAGATAATTTATATTTGTCGGTAAGTTCTTTGGCTTTTTCGTCAGCGATGACTTGGGATTTGTAATCGTACTGGAAAAGATTTTCGAACTTGGATTGATTAAAAATTACGACATTACCATCAATGATGGCTACTTGATTGTCTTCGGGCATTTTTAGTGCAACTTCGGCGGAAAAAGGCTCGAAACTTTCGCCATTGAGCTCCCAAGAACTACCGCCTTTGAGAGCAGAGGAGGGGCTGAGGGCTTTGGCGATATAGAAAACTTTGGTCTCTCCATCGCTGCCTGGGTAAGTGAATTTGGCAATGATACCTTTGACTTTTTTGAATTCATCGACATGATCATTCCAGGAATCGATATTGCGATATTCGTGTTCGATGAGGTGAATGAGAGTCTCGGCGCGACCGACGTTGCTTAATTTAGTACGATAGATGACTTTTTCTTCGCCATCGGCTTTTTCGTACTCGCGGCATTCCAGGCCTTTGTCGGCTTCTTTGATAATGTAGCCGGCAGCTTCTTGCATAAACATAGCTTTGACACTAGCAGTCAGAGCGTCAGAATAACGCACGCGAAAAGGAGTGTAATTTTTGTTAAATAAGAAAAGCTCTACGGAGACATTATTGCGAACTTCGTCAATTTCATTAGCCCAGTGGAAGACATCAAAACCGTCGGTATTGATATGGTGAGTAGGCTCAGTATAGGAATCTTCTTCTTCATCATCAGTACCTGAGTCAGAATCACCATCTTCATCATTAGAATCTGAGTCAGAACTATCGTCTGTAGCTGCTGGAGAGGGAACAGATGTGTCTGCAGAAGTATCATCTTCGCTAGCGGAATCGTCTTGTGGCTCGGGAGTCTCGCTACTATCGTCACTTGATTGATGTGCGATTTCTTTTATTTCGTCAATAGCTGCAGTGGCAGCATTTTCTAATGCGTCTGATGCTAATGTCTCTGCTGATTTTTCTGAATCCATATTTACCTCACTTTATTGCCTATATTGTATCAAAAACTTTGCAGAAGAGCAATAAGTTAGTGCAAAATAAAATTAGAAAATTGCAATTATAAATTCAGAAAATTATAACATAATTATGTAAAAATACAGTAAATAAGTTGTAATAATTAGAAAATAAAATGTAAAACATTGCAAGAAGATAATATCATTGACAAAGTAAGAAATGATGTTAAAAAATAATATAAGGTAAACAATAAGTAATATATGGTGTGAAATGCGTAATATATAATATATATAATGTGAAGATAGTGTATGGCGAAGAATGTGAAAATTAAAGTTGTTGTGGAAAACTAAAACAGGGAAATAATACTATAAAAATGTTTGCCTGTGGAAAACTATTTGGAAGACTTGGAAAATTATTTGTAAAATAGGCTTGTGTTTTTTCGGAAAATCCTTTATACTTAAATCAGTGGACGAACACCCACACAAACAAGTGAAAAACTACATAAAAATAAAAACAAAAGTAGCAAACACCAAATAACGTGAGGAACAACCACAAAAATAAACATACCGTCTAGGTAAGTAAATTAACACAGTTTGAGATCGACCAACTAGGAGTTTTTGCGCGCGTTTAGGATACGCGAAATCGAATCCGATACGTACCTACAACAAACACCTCCCAATTAACTCTATTATTGGTTCGTGATGTTGAGGCCAAGACAACCCACTCACAAATACGTTATAAGTCTCTCAACGGCCACAATTCTCGTGATTTGCGAAACGCAGGTCAAAATTGTGGTAGATATTAGCGTAAAATCAACATCAAAAAACTAAACAAAAAATTACAACTAAAAACAAAAACGTGAAAATTTCTAGTTGAACGATCTCAAACAAAAGGGAATTATATATTATATTACTGAATTAAATACAAAAATAATTATTTAAGGAGGTTGTGTTATAATATATAATATGGAAGAACTTCATCAGCCTGTATTACTATCAGAAGTGATGGCAGTTTTGCGGCCGAAGCTGGGTGAGTCGTATTTAGACTTAACGGCGGGTTATGCAGGACATGCCAGTAAGATTTTGGATGTAACACGGAATTATAAGAACGCGGTGTTGGTTGATCGTGATCACAATGCCATCGAAGTACTGGAGAGCCGGTTTGCTAAAGAGCCGGTGCAGATAGTGAAGAGTGATTTTTATAGCGCGGTGCTACAGGAAATTGAGTGTGGAAACGTTTTTGATATGATACTAATGGATTTTGGGGTTTCTTCTCCGCAGCTAGACCGAGCCGAGAGAGGGTTCTCGTTTGCAAAAGACGGTCCGCTCGACATGCGTATGGATCAAAATCAAACTTTGACTGCAGGTGAGATAGTGAATCACTGGAGTGAAAAACGTTTGGTAGAGATATTAGAAAAGTATGGCGAGGAAAAACCGGGTTTTGCGAAGTTAATTGCGCGTGCTATTGTGCATGGGCGACCTTGGAACTCGACAATGCAATTAGGCGAAGCTTTGAAAAAGTACGGACGCGGTGGTAAGATTCATCCGGCGACTAGGACTTTCCAGGCGATTCGCATTGCGGTCAATGATGAGCTAGGAGAAATTGAGCGGACTTTGCCACTTTTGCCAAGGCTTTTACGCCAGGGTGGACGAGTTGCTTTGATTACTTTTCATAGTTTGGAAGATCGGCTGGTAAAAGATTGGTTAAAGGAAGCGACGAGTCATGGCGAGGAATCGGAATTAACTGTATTGACCAAAAAACCAATAGTTGCGGATACTGAGGAGTTGTTTATCAACCCGAGGGCACGAAGTGCGAAATTGCGCGCCGCAATCAAAAAGTAGAGTGTGGAGATTCTGCGAGTTTTGAGGCGAGTGATTTGAGACTAGTGCAATCGGCAGATGAGCTGCGTAAGCTAGAGAAGTACCAAAGGTGAATCTAGTGGAGCTACAAGCCCTCATCGTTGATAAAATCGGTTTTTGGCATGTCTAGTATGCTGATGACCGAGCAAAATAACAAAAATAAAACAAAAAAGGAGGCTAATATTATGCCACGTCAAATCACTGTAACTAGTAACCGTTCACGTGCTCAAAAAGTACAAGTTCACTTTCGCTAATTGAGCATTAGCTAGCAAAGTTATTGCATTTTCTTTGCTACATTGATAATCCGCGGGGTACTAAAGTGTACGATGATGGGTACCCCGTGACATGGGCTTTCTTCTAGCCCGCCACGGTTGTAGAGTTGAAGCCGTGTGAGTGTTTGTGAAATACATGACCTTCCCAGGAGACTATATGGTATTTTGTCCCTTGTCCATATAGTACTCCTGGTCTATGAATTGTATTTCTGCTTAATATTGCTGATTGCACTCATGGTTTTGACGACAGCAACTTTTTGAATTGAAAATTGAAAAATAAAAACAAAAAACAGCGAGGAATAAAATTAAAATGAGACCCCAAACTTATGTGTCGAAGAGGAATGCGGCGACGACGACTTCGTCATGGTCACGCAATTATAATACAGTGCGCCATGCGCAAAAGAATTTGGGGCCGTGGGCCTATACTTTTCTTGTGGCTGCTACAGTAACGATGATTGGTCTGATTTATGTTTCTCAAAGTACGCAGGCGACGAATTATGATTACGAGTTGTCTGCGATTGATAGTGAAATTGCTGATTTGCAAGCCAAGAAGGAAGATTTGGCAGTAGAAAAGGCGCGTTTGACTTCGATTGCGTCAGCGCAAGATAGCGAAGTGGCAGCAAATATGGAAAATGCTACACCTAGTGGATACGTGAAAGATTAGATTGGGATAAATTTTTATAGATAACTGGCGGTAGTGTAGGTTGGTTATGCTATAATAAAAGTATGAGCAGAAACAAAGTTTTGCGGCTGGGGCTTTTGGCAGCAATGAGTGTCATTGTAGTGCGATTGTTTTTTATACAAATCGTACAGCATGATGAATGGGTAGAAAAAGCGGCGGCTCAGCAAACTATGCAAAACGTTTTGCCGGCAAAGCGCGGTGAAATCTATATGATGGACGGAAACGAGCCGGTGGCGGTGGTGATGAACGCAACGGTTTATACAGTAATTGTAGATCCCATGCTCGCGAATGAAGAAGCGGTGGAGGAATCTTTGAGCAGTTTGTTGGGCGATAAGCAAATTGCAAAATGGGAGGATGTTTTTGCAGACCGTACGCGACGATATTATATAGTGGGGAAGAATGTAGAACGCAAGGCGGCGGAACGGATTGCGGAACTAGATTTGGCAGGTGTGTGGTTGCAGTCCAATACAAAACGGGTTTATCCGGAAGGTACTCTAGCGGCAGCGCTATTAGGTTTTGTGAATGCTGATGGCGTGGGGCAATATGGCATAGAGGGCGCGATGAATGAAGAATTGACCGGTACAGATGGATTGTTGAAAACGCGTAAGGATATTAATAACGTGGCGCTTTCGATTGGTGATGATAATGTCAAAGTGCCGGCAGTAGATGGAGAGAATGTAGTACTGACCATTGACAAAACATTGCAATATAATGTTGAGAAGATTTTGGAACGGAAGTCGAAAGAAATTGGTTTTGCGAACTTAAGTGCGATTGTGATGGACCCGAATAATGGCAAGGTATTAGCAATGGCTAATTATCCGAGTTATGATCCGGCGGATTTTGGGAATGTTCCGAGTGCGGCAGCATATATTAATCATGTGGTAGAAGATCCGTTTGAACCGGCGAGTGTTTGTAAAACTTTTACTTTTGCGGCGGCGACAGAATTAGGTGTGATGACACCAGACAAAATGTTTACGAATTTTGGTGAAATTACGATTGATGGGTGGCCGATTCGGAATGCGGAGCAAGGTGCAAATTTATTAGGATCGCAAACGATGCAAACGGCGTTTAATTATTCTCTAAATACGGGCTCGACGCAAGCGTTGCGGTGGATGGGCGGTAGTGAAACGGAAATTACACAGTCGGCGCGGGAAAAATTATATGATTTTTATTACAATCGTTTTGGGTTGGGACATTATACGGGAATTGAATTGTATGAGTCACCCGGATATTTGGTAGAGCCTAATGCAGATATGTATGGCTTAGCGTCGCTCTATGCGAACATGACTTTTGGTCAGAATATGCAAGCAACGATGATCCAGACGGTAGCGGGGATTGCGGCGATTGTGAATGGTGGTAATTATTATACTCCGACAATTGTGGCGGGCAAGATAGTGAATGATGAATTTGTAGCTAAGGAACCGCAAGCGGCGGTGCGGCGCGTAGTGAGTGAATCTACCAGCACAGTGATGCGTGAGATGCTGTATAATACGCGCAGTATGTGGAGGATCAACGGTACGGATCCGGCAGGATATTATGTGGGCGGTAAGACTGGTACAGCGCAGGTGATTAAAGACGGTGCTTATTCGATGGATGAAACTCAGGCTACTTATGTAGGCGTGGGTGGTACGGAGGGGGAATTACCACAATATATTATCATGGTACGAGTATGGGAAGAGGGCAAATTAGCCGGTGGGCAGGAGCATGCTCTGCCAGTGTTTAACGATCTGAAAAATTATGTACAAGATTACTTGCGGGTACAGCCGCGAGAGGTGGAGAAGAAGGAATAGTGTAGTCCAGTTGTTTGGCCTACAATGAGCCGTGTCTTGTAAATACTCTTTTCTTGGGGCGCGTTCAGGACGCCTGTCGTTACAGGGTCCTGCCGCTACTCCTCGTCGTGACTCCGGATCCCCTGCGAAAAGATATTTACAAGATACGACTACCAATAGCATCATAAAAATAAGGAAAGCGTGGCGTTATGTGATATAATATTGAGTAAGTATGGTAGATACTCTTAATAATGAAACTTTTTACGGTCTACTTTTGGCGTTATCGGCTTTCTTTTTGGCAACTTTTTTAACGCCAGTCTATACTTATTTTGCTTATAAATATAAGTTTTGGAAACAACAGAAAAAAGAAACTCTGACGGGTGAAGCTTTGCCGGTGATGACGAAGTTGCACGAGAAAAAATTCCAACGTCATTTTCCGACGATGGCGGGAATTATTGGTGTGGTGACGGTTTTGTTGGTAACTTGTATTTGTAATCTTAATCGTGAGCAGACTTGGTTGCCGCTGATTGGTTTTGTGGGTGGAAGTGTGGTAGGTTTTATTGATGATATTATTAACGTCTTTGGTAGTGGTAAAGGTGCGGCGGGTTTGCGTGCGCCGGTGAAGTTTGCGATGATTACAGCGATTGGACTTTTTTTGGGTTGGTGGTTTGCAGTGAAATTGGGCTGGACGACTATTGAAATCCCATTTATTGGTGCCGCTGAAGTGGGGACGATCGGAATGATTATTATTTTCGCTTTTGCGGTAGTAGCGACTTCTAATGCCGTGAATATATCGGACGGTTTGGATGGCTTGGCGGGCGGTTTGGCTTTGATGTCATATGGAGCATATGGTATTATTGCCCTTTTCCAAGGACAGTGGATGTTGACGGGATTTTGTTTGACGGTAGTGGGTTGGCTACTATCGTATATTTGGTTTAACGTGCCGCCGGCGCGGTTTATGATGGGGGATACAGGCTCGTTTGCGATTGGTGCAGGTTTGGGTGTGGTGGCGATGATGACCAATGCGTTTTTCCTGTTGCCGATTATTGGAATTTTGTTTGTAGTGGAAGCAGGGTCGAGTTTGATCCAGATTTTTTGGAAAAAAGTTTTCCATAAAAAATTGTTTGTGTCGGCGCCGATTCATCATCATTTGGAAGCTAAAGGTTGGGGAGAAGCTAAGATTGTGATGCGGTTTTGGGTGATTGCGGGAGTGTTTGCAATTTTGGGAGTGTTTTTGGCCATTCAGGGTGGTATTATTAGTGATACGCGCATGAAACAAATTGAAGATACCGTGCGCGGTGAGGCGGCGATGGTGGAACATGCTGTACAGAGTGAGATGGTGATGCCGGAATGTGTTACATATAGTGAAGCGGTAATGCTGGAACGTATTGTATCTAGCGAAGTGGTGATGCCGGAACGGCCGGGAGAAAATGCGGATTCTGTGCGTGGTGAGGTAGCGATGAAGCAGAATTTGACAATATTTGCAAATATCAATCATGGAGCGGCAAAGTAAAATGCGACGACATAAGAGTGATCGAATTATTGGTGCATTGACAATTGCCTTGCTTTGCATTGGTTTGATTGTAATTTATGCGATCGGTCCGATGCGTGTGAACGTAATGAATGCGGTTTATGGTAGTAATTTGGAAGAGAATGCGTTTTTCTTGCAGCAGATTCGGAATGTGATTTTGTCGATTGTGGTAATTGTGATTGCATTTAAGATGCCGTATCAAGTAATGCGGAAGTTTGCTAAGGTGGTAATGTTTGGGGGCTTGGCTTTATGTTTGTTGTTGGCGATATTAGCAGTGATGCATAGTCCGCTTGCAAAATGTGAACTAGGGGCGTGCCGGTGGTTTAATGTAGGAAGTGCTTTGAGCTTTCAGCCGGCGGAAATTTTGAAATTAGGGTTAGTATTATATTTGGCGCAATTAATTTCCGAACGTAAAGCGGAGGGAAAATTAGAGACTTGGGATTTTTGGATTCCGTTTGGTATTGTTAGTGTCTTGTCGTTGGGTTTTGTGGTGGTGGCGCAAAAAGATTTGGGCACCGGGATTGCGATTGCGGCAATTATTTTGGCAATGTTATTTATGAGTGGAATTAAAATGCGTTATTTTTTGGCAGTTGTCGCGATTGCGCTGGCGGGGGCAGGTGTGGCAATTTTTAGTTCGCCGCACCGGGTGGAACGTTTGTTGACTTTTAGTAGTGAAGATTCGAGTGATGCTTATCATATTGAGAATGCGATGATTGCGATTGGTACGGGCGGTTTGTTTGGAGTGGGAATGGGTAATAGTGTGCAGGCGACAGGGTATTTGCCGGAATCCATTAACGACTCCGTGTTTGCGATTATGGGCGAAACGTTGGGATTTGTGGGGTTAGTGGTGATCGTAGCGTGTTTTACGGTTTTGTTGATGCGACTTTTGCGGGTGGCTAATTATTTGGAGAATGATGAACAATCGCTGGTGGTGATTGGGATTTTTGCTTGGGCGATGACGCATGTGGTGGTAAATATTGCTTCTATGACTGGCTTGGTGCCGCTTACCGGTATTACTTTGCCGCTGCTGAGTTATGGTGGTACGAGTATGCTATTTACGGCGGCGGCTTTGGGCATTGCAATGCAATTGTCGTGTTATACGAGCCGAGTGCCGAGAAAAGAAAAAGCTCCACAAAAAGTTGCGGCTACGACGGCGCATGGAAATTTGAATGTGGCATCAAATCGGAGGATTGTATGAAAGTTTTGGTAGTAGGGGGAGGATCAGGTGGGCATATCACGCCAGCGGTAGCGGTAGTGCGGGAATTATTAGAAAAGAAACCGCGTACCAAAGTAGAGTTTTGGACAGATAAGAATTATTATAAAAATGTTGTAAAAATTACAACAGAAATTGGAGTGCGATGGGGTTCGCATGCTCAGGAGGGGAATCGGCGGATTCCTTATATTCGGGTGCGGAAAATTTGCGCAGGGAAGTTTCGGCGCTATGCTAATTGGACTTGGCAAGATTGGTTCCGTAATTGGCAGATTGTGATTAAAGATTTGATTTTTGGTAATATTGTTGGGTTTTTTGGCTTCGTGGGCGGAATTATGCAGAGTTTCTTCCGGCTTTTGTGGCCTAGTAAACGCCCGGATGTGATTTTCCTGAAAGGTGGATTTGTAGGATTACCGGTGGGGATCATTGCACGCAAATTTAAGATTCCGTATGTGGTGCATGAGTCGGATATGGTGCCGGGTTTGGCGAATCGCTTGTTGATGGAGCATGCGACAGTGATTGCGAGTGGCTGGGGCGGCATGAAAGGTGAAAACGATAATATTGTGCATGTAGGTGTGCCGGTGGCGTCGGAGTTTAAGGAAGTGACGCAGGCGCAACAAAAGAATCTGAAAAAAGATTTTGGGTTTGATCCGGAGCGTCCTTTGGTGGTGGTGACGGGCGGAAGCCAGGGTTCGCAAAATATTAACGAGGCGATTCATGAGATTTTGCCGGAAATGTTGAAATTCACGAGCGTGGGGTTAGTAGCGGGGCGGAAATATTATGAAGAAGTGGTGGACCTAAAATCTTATGAGGAATGGGATAAGGCAAAATTACAATCGAATTTCCGGATGTGGGAATTTAATTCGGCGATGCACGAGCTGATGGGTGCGGCGGATGTGGTGGTAAGTCGCGCGGGAGCGACGACGATTGCGGAATTATCAGCGCTCGGTAAGGCAGTAATTTTGGTTCCGTTTGAGAAATTGCCAGGGTCGCATCAGCTGAAAAATGCTGAGAAATTGGCAGAAAGAGGTGCGGTACTAATGTTGCCGGATGCGAAGATGCGTAATAATCCGCAGGAATTATTAGAAATGGTGCACCATTTGGTGCGAGCACCGCGAGAACGAAAGGAATTGGCGGAAAAATTACACGCTGAGGCGAAGTTGGATTCGGCAGAACGTTTGGCGCAAATTTTAATTGATGTGAGCGAACATCAAGAGGAAGCGGCGCAAGATCGAAAAACTGCGCGCAAAGTAGCCAAAGTAGAACGAAAAGCTGTAAAACGTAACGAAAAAACTATCAAAAAATTAAAACAAAAGTCGCGTGCGGCGACCAAGCGTAAGACGAAGTAGGCAGGAGATTAGACGGTGCGTGGGCGAAATAAAAAAATGCAACGGCTAAACCGCGGTCAGACGATTGCGGCGGAGCGTGAGGCTGCGGAGTCGGATTCGGAACGCCTAAAAGAGCGTAAGCGTTTGCATCGCAAACATACTCGTGCCGTGGTAATGGGCGTTTTGGTGCTGGTGGTAATTGGGCTTTTGATTTATACCACCGGGAAAAACGCGATGCAGCAATATGAATTTGGCGGTAAAGACGAGACGCCAGAATATACTATAAAAGCGCAAATTGTGGACGAAGATAATCGTGGGCAAGTTTCTACGCGCACGAAAAATTATGTGGCGCAGTTGGAACAAGATTTGGCGGATTTGGGTTACGATGTCACGCAGGTGACTCTGCCGACAGGCATGAGCAGGGAATTGTATGTGGATTTAGCGGAGAATGAGGCGTATTTTAAAGTCAATACCGATCGAGATACGGCGGTGACGGCTGAAGATATTGATCGCATGGTGCGATATTTGCAAGAAAAAGATTTGCATCCAACTTATGTAGACGTGCGGATTGAGGGAAAAGCGTATTATAAATAAGTTTTGTGGCGTTTTGGTGTCTTTGTGCTTTTTTGGTGCTTTTGTACGGTTTTGCTGCTGAGGTTTTTGTATTTTTGTATGGTTTCGTATTGTGAGGTTTTTGCGTGGGGTTTTGCGTGGTGAATGAGATTTTCGCATTATCTAATAAATAATGTTACCCAAACTAACCATTACCTCTGTTTAATCA
>CAYUHY010000028.1:0-11787 GCA_964444615.1 uncultured Candidatus Saccharibacteria bacterium
TATAAGAAGAGTTCTTTTTATAGGAACTTATTTCTAAATTGTTTTAATGAGCCTACCAAAACGCCCCATACGCACAAACTATTGACTTTTTCACCAAAGTGTGCTATAATGGTAAGTATAGGCCTACGCCTAGTTCTTTTTGAAGTCGTTTATCCGTAGTTTTACCCCTAGTTACCAGCAGTTTCAACCCTTACCGCACATCTAAAGGAGGAATTTTATGAAAAATCTGCCATTCCAACCCCTCAAGCTGCTTTATTGCTTAGTCATGGTTAGCTGCATAGCTTGCCTGACTGGCTGCAGCCAACCCACCGATGATACCCTTTACGACGCCCCCAGTACCCCCACAGATACAGTAACACCCGCAAATTACGTCATTAGCGCCCAAGCTCGGCTCGCCGAAGCCGAAGATCATACTTGGCAAGACACCGTCGAAGCCCATCCCGGCGACCGCATCGAGATTCAGATCGAGTACGCCAACTACGACACCATCAAGCATAGCAATGTCTCGCTCTTCGTCACCATTGCCGAAGGTCTTACTTATGTAGAAGGCAGCACGCGGATCTTCAATGCCGAGCATACCGAGGGCTACATTCCAGAAAGGGACAGCCTGGCCCTGGGCGAGGGAATTGTACTTGGCGATTATAATGGCTACAGCCCCGCTGATACTCATACCGATTCTCAGCCTGCCTCCAATGCTTTCGCACGTTTCACCACGACCGTGGACGATACCGATAAAGACGTACTCTTAATTACGCGTTTTCTGGCGCAAGCTACTAGCGAAGAAAGCAAAACACCAACCATACGAGAAAGCCTTATCACCGTCACCGCCCTTACCAATAATAGCACCGGCTCTGATACTGCTGCGTCCACTCCCTCAGACTCTACTAGTATCAACGCCGATTCCGACTCCAGTTCCGATTCGGACGCCTCCACACCTGCAATACCAGACGCCGCCATTCCTAATGCCATACCCAAAGTAAACCCACCCGAATAAAC
Organism: uncultured Candidatus Saccharibacteria bacterium; assembly: GCA_964444615.1. GTDB lineage: Bacteria > Patescibacteriota > Saccharimonadia > Saccharimonadales > Saccharimonadaceae > Nanosyncoccus. The sequence goes on from CAYUHY010000028.1 coordinate 997, forward strand.
GACAAGCACCCCACCCGGGGTGCTTTTTACTGTATTACTAAATCCTTCAACAACGCTTAACTTTTTAAAGTTGACTATTGAACTAGGGAGGATAGTGAGTAAAGAAAAAGTTTACTGTTTCTTTCGAACGACGCACCTAGCAAGCATTTCCGCAGGAAATGCTTGAACTGACGAGGATAGCGAACATAGATAAAACTTTAGTTTTATCTATCGAGCGACACAATCAGCAACACTTAACTTTTTATAATTGACTATTGAACTAGGGAGGATAGTGAGTAAAGAAAAAGTTTACTTTTTCTTTCGAGCGACGCAGCCAGCAATAGTTTTTCATTCGAAAAACTATTGACAAGTATGTTATGATAGTAATATATGTCAAAAAACTTAGTTATCGTAGAGTCGCCTGCCAAAGCTCATACTATCGAAAAATACCTCGGTAAAGATTTTCATGTCTTGGCCTCAGTTGGACACATTCGCAAAGACACCCAAGTCGACCGCAATACTTTTGACGTTACGTACGAAATTGACCCTGATCACAAAAAAATTATTTCCGAACTCACCAAAGCCGCCAAAAACGCTGACACCGTCTGGCTAGCAACGGACGAAGACCGCGAGGGCGAAGCAATCTCTTGGCATTTAATGGAAGTACTGAAGCTTCCCAAAGGCACCCGGCGCATCACTTTTCATGAAATCACCAAACCCGCCCTGGAGGCTGCCATCAAAAATCCTCGCACCGTCGATATGGCGATGGTCGCTTCTCAGCAAGCCCGCCAAACCCTCGACATGCTGGTCGGTTATGATCTTTCTGGCGTCGTCCGCCGTAAAGTTCCGGGCGCCATTTCCGCCGGGCGCGTACAGTCGCCGGCTCTGCGCTTGATTGTCGAGCGAGAGCAGGAAATTGAACGTTTTGCCAGCAGCGCCAAATTCAAAGTCACCGGCAGTTTCACTACCAAAGACCAAGATACCCTTACCGCCACTCTCAACCATTCTTTTGATACCGAAAAAACCGCCACCAATTATCTGGAAAAAATCACCAGCGCCAAATTTACCGTTGCCGATATCACCAAAACCGACGGCTCGCGCCATCCCGCACCACCTTTTACTACCGCCTCGATGCAGATCGAAGCTAATTCGCGCCTCGGTTTCTCTACCCGTACGACCATGACCGCCGCCCAGGCGCTCTACCAAGCCGGCCTTATCACTTATCACCGTACCGATAGTCTTAACCTCTCTAAGCAAGCTATTGCTCAGACTTGTCGCTACGTCGAAGAAAAATACGGTCCCGAGTATCTCAAAGCTCGCAATTTCAAGACCAAATCTGCGGGCGCTCAAGAAGCCCACGAAGCCATTCGCCCCACCCACATCGAGCAAGAAGTGGCCGGCAAAAACGATTACGAGCGCAAGCTTTATCGGCTAATCCGCAACCGCACCCTCGCCACCCAGATGGCCGACGCCAAGACTGAAAAAACCACCATCAAAATTGTCAATGACCAAGAAAACAAATATCTTTTCGAAGCCAAAGGTGAAGTGATCGTCTTCGACGGTTTTCTCAAAGTCACCGGCCGTACCAAAGAAGACGAATTACCTCGTCTGGAAGTAGGCGCACCACTCGATCGCGATACCATCACAGCCCGTCAAAATTTCGCCAAACCGCCTGCTCGTTACACCGAGGGTTCACTCGTAAAAAAGCTCGAGGAACTCGGTATCGGCCGCCCGTCCACTTACGCTACTATTATGTCGGCAATTCAGACCCGTGGCTATGTAGTCAAAGGCGAATCCGAAGGCGAACCCCGCGAAATCATCGAGCTCAAACTCACCAAACGCAGTATCAAGCGCGAAATCGTCACCGAAAAAACCGGTTCTACCAAAGGAAAACTCCTACCCACCCCTATTGGAGAACTACTAGCCGGTTTTTTGGTTGACAATTTCAATAATATCGTCGACTACCAATTTACCGCCAACATCGAAGAAGACCTTGACAAAATTGCCGAAAAGAAGCTCGAACGCGTCAAAATGCTCCGGGATTTCTACGGGCCTTTCTCCAAAGAAGTCGAAAAATCCGATGGCGCCGTCCGTTATAATAATGCCCGCGAACTGGGTAAAGACCCCAAAACTGGCCTACCAATTTACGCTAAAGTCGGACGCAACGGCGGTTTTATTCAGCTGGGCGAAAACGAAAAAACTAGCGGCGAAAAGCCTCGTTTTGCACCGCTGCCAAGAGGGAAGACCGAAAAGACCGTCACCTTTCAAGAAGCGCTGAAACAATTAGCCATGCCCGCCCTGCCACGCGAGCTTGGCACCACCAAAGACGGTAATAACTTGATTGCCGCCAGTGGTCCTTTCGGCCCTTATCTCAAAGCCGGCAAATACAACATCCAGATCAAAGATTACGACCCCTATACCATTGATTTTAAGACCGCCGAAAAGCTCTATCAAGCCAAAATTGACAGTATTTATGCCGACTGGGGTGATATTATGATCATCAATGGCGCATACGGCCCCTATGTCAAGGGTCCAGGGCGTTTTAATAACGTCAAAATCCCCAAAGATCAAGATCCGCGCAAAATCACCCTTGAAGAAGCTCAAAAGATGCTCGCCGCAAAGCCCACCGGAGGCGGTAGATTCGCCAAGAAAACTACCACTAAAACCACTAAATCACGCGCCAAAACCACCAAAACCAGCTCAAAATCCACTAAATCTGCCTCCACCAAAAAAACCGCCTCAAAATCGACCAAAACCACCCGTAAAACCACTACCCGTAAGCCCAAAACCGCGTCTAAGGCCTCAAAATAGCCCTACAAAGCCCCTTATGCTAAAAAGGCTATATCATAGCACTTCGTATTTTTATGCCCCTTGTAAGCTAAATATAGGACCCAAAGCATAATTGTAAACTTATCTCCAACTTGCGAATAAAGCTCCGGAACTCCATAAACATACAATTATAGTCATCTAGAATTCCCAGAGGATTACTGGGAGACTATCAGAGGATTCTCAGAAAATTTCACCTCTAATATTGTTGTATTTTCCACAATTTTCATTGCTTTGGTCTCTTTTTTATGCAATAATTACAACCATAACCGTTTTCGGCTATTTTATATAGATTAGCTCCACGCGCGTTCGTACCTTAAGGTTATTCATCAAATCAGAAAGCCAGACCAAACCAAAAAGAGAGATCAAATCAGAAAAGACAAATCAGATCAAAAGATCAAATCAGAAAGCCAAAACCGACCAGAAAGACAGAATAAATCAGAAAAGGAGAATCATCATGAAATTTTATACCAAAATCAGCAGTTTTATGCTCTCCCTCCTCATCGTCTTCAGCCTTGCTTCTCCAGCATACGCTACCACTGCGACTAAGATAACCACTGCCTCTACAGCTCCTACTGTCACATCCACGAATCTCACCAATACTCCTACACCTCCAGCCACCACATCCACGAATCCTGCCACTACCCCACTAAACCCGCCCGCTGACGCGAATGAGATAGCTACCAACGACATGCTATTAGAAATCATCTCCGCGTGTCTCGATACTCCCTGCGACAAAGACTCGCTGATCAGGCTAAATATCGTCCCTGAATATTCGTTTATCTGGCGCACCGACGATACAGAGCTTCACTTCTGCGATGCGTACAAAGTCCTCCTCCCGCTTTACGGCATCTACCCTTATCCTGCATTTTATTATCCCGACATTCTGCCTCGCGAAAATCATCTTGATTCTACTGAAGATCTCGACGCGAGCATTGCCGCCGTCCTCATTGGTCTGACTAAGCCTACCGCCTGGCGCGATATTAATGCTATGCGCAAGATCGATCTGTTTAATCTCGTAGCCAAACTCGAAGCGGGGGAATTTACTCCGCTCGAAGCCCCCACCGAACTACCAGAAAATATTGCCAATACGAAGTGGGATTATCGTACCTTTGGTCTGCGCAATGCTATCCTAATCGCCCGCGACCAACTCCCTACAGCTTGGTATGAAGATTTTCTCGCTCAAGATTGGCAATTTGCGTACGAAATCCCATCCGAGATCACCGCACAGTTCAACGTTCCCGACACGCTTCCTGGAGCCGCTACCGTCTGCGCCCATAAAACCATCTATTTACGGACTGGCTGCTGCACACCATCCTGTGTCGCTCACGAACTCGTTCATTATCTCATCTACCGTGCCAATATCTCTGCCGACACCCTCACCGAATATTACGAAGAAGCAAAAGCCGCCAATTTCAAGATGCGTAAATACGGCTGGACGAGTCCCGAAGAATATTTTGCTGTTTTCATGGAGCGTTGGATTACTATCCCCAAAGACCGCAAAACTCTCACCGAAAAAGTCCCGAAGACCGCCGCCCTTGCCGCCCAACTTACCGAAAATTTCCCCGCACTGCTTAAAGAATAACCATCACCATAAATGCACCTCTCACGGGGTGCATTTTTCAAGTAACTATTACAGAGTATATTTTTCCCGCAAACACAGCAAAAGTGCATGAACCAATAGCAATATATCACACCAAAACACAAAAACCGCAACAAACTCGCAATCATACGACCACCCGAAACAACAACTCTTATAACCCACCACACAAAACCCACAAAAATCCCCATCAAAACCTACATTTTCGGCAAAAAAGTGATATAATAAACCTAGAAAGTCAACAAAATCACGAAAAATGCAATTTCATCGTTGACAGCAACATAAAATTATGCTATCATAAAATAAGTTAAATTATATTAATTATTCAACATCAACGAAGGGAACCTCTGATGGACCAAAACGCCAGTATCATCGAAAACGCCATTACGGGTAGCTTAAACATCATTGAGCAAGAGCGCGAACGCGAGATTATTTCTCGTCGTTTTGGGCTTAACGGACAAAAAGAAACCCTAGAGCAGATTGGCGAATTACTCAATATTACCCGCGAACGCGTACGACAGCTCGAAAAGGCAATTTTGGTGCGCCTACGTATCGGTGCTGAAGAATCTCAAATCGCCGAGTTGGGCCCCGCCGAAAAGCTCATGATCCGCAATCTTACCGAGCTTGGCCGTGTCGCCCGCACCGCCGCCCTCGGTGAACAAGTTTACGGCCACAAAACTTCCAACGAAGAAAACGCCAAACTCTTTTTCTTAGCTTCTATTTCTAATAATCTCACCGCCATCGACGAAAACGATCTCTATTATCCTGGCATCGGCATCGCTGATTATGGCGACGCCTTTACAATTCGCGAAAAGGTTGACGAAATTGTTGACGTAATCAAGAAAAACGGCGAACCCATGACAATTGACCAACTCGACGGCGTCCTGGATTATGAGCATCCTAGCTATATTCAAGCAATCGCTTCGATTTCTAAGCAACTCGCTTCGCTCAATGGCTTGTGGGGACTTACCAAATGGCCTACCGTTAATCCACGCAATATTCGCGACAAGATTTTCGTCGTCTTAGAAGCCAAAAAAGAGCCGATGCACTTTTCCGAAATCGCCGAAGCCATTTCCAAATCCGAATTTCGTCGCAAAAACGTCACCGTCCAAGCTATTCACAACGAATTAATCAAAGATTCACGCTTCGTACTCATCGGTCGTGGTATTTACGCGCTTAGTACTTGGGGCTACGCTCGCGGCACCGTCGCCGACATTATTGCCGACATTCTGAAAAAAGCTGATGGCCCACTTACCCGTGAAGAAATCGTCAAGCGTGTATTGCACGCCCGCAAGGTCAAAGAAACTACCGTGCTCTTAAATCTCCAAAACAAAGATCTATTCAAAAAAGTCGAGCGCGATTCTTACACCTTAGCCTAAGATTTTTCGAGCCTCATTTTCTGCACCTTTGTCTCACATTCCCCGGCATTGACTCCTATACCTTCGCCTCATATTCCCAGACCGCAATCCCGCTCACTCCTATAAAACGTTGTAATTTTTACAACATTTCTCCCTGAACTCACTAAAGATTTCTCACTAAACCAACAATTTCATATAAAGTTGCTTCTGCTTTAAATGCATGTTATAATGAAAACATCATGTTGGCGCAAATTATTCAGTTTATTTTACAACCTTACGTTTGGCTTCCAATTATCCTTATATTGGGTGTCTTGTCTTATCTAAACTACCGCAAGCTCAATCGTCTCAAAGTTCTCAATGTCGACTCTGTGCTCTTAATGCTAGAAATTCCTCGCACCAATGACAAAAAGGAACTTGCCGCTGAGCAGCTTTTCGCAAGCTTGCACGGAATTTTGCGGGATAGTGCCGAGCTCAAACATTCTAATGGCGTGCAGGAGCACCTCAGTTTTGAAATCGTTTCTACAAGCGGACAAATCCGTTTCTACGTCTGGGTGCCCAAAATTCTCCAAAGTTTCGTAGAAGGGCAAATCTATGCGCAATACCCTTCGGTGCAAATCTACAAAATGAACGAAGATTACGCCGACGAACGCGAAAAATACCCCATCACCTACTCCGCCGAACTAACTCTGACCGAAAATGACGCGCTCCCAATCAAAACTTTTGACAACTTCGAAGTTGACCCTCTCGCCGGCATTACCGGTACCCTTGCCAAACTTAATCCGGATGCTTCGGAAGAACTTTGGATCCAAATCTTACTCCGTCCAATTCCCGACACTTGGCACAAAACCACCGACCAATGGGTCCGCCGTCTCAAAAGTGGTCGCAAAGGCGGCATTATCGACTGGGTTTGGCTAGGTCAAGCTCTCGGCGCTTTTTTCCGCCCTCCTGAGGGTGGCACCAATAGCCCCACTACCATCGAGCTCTCCGAGCGTGATAAAACTCGCATTGCTAAGGCCGAAGAAAAGGCCACTAAACTCGGTTACGAAGTCAAAATCCGCCTGGCTTATCTCGGTCAAGAGCAAATTAACGCCAAATTAAACATGCAAGCCCTCGTTGGCACATTCAAACAATACAATTCTACCAATCTCAATGGCTTCAAGCTCACCAAAGGCAGCTTCAAAGCCGAAGATCTCGACCAATACAAGATGCGCCAGTTCTCCGACCATGGTTTTATTCTCAATATCTCCGAATTAGCCTCGGTTTACCATTTACCGCACACTTCCGTAGAGACCCCAAACATCGTCTGGGCCACTTCCAAGACCGCCGAACCACCATCACAATTACCATTAATTACTGGTCAGCCCGCCCACGACGAAAACATTTCCGCCTTCGGTCTCACTAATTTCCGTGGCATCAACCATCAATTCGGCATGCTCCGTCGCGACCGTTCCCGTCACGTCTACATCATCGGTCAAACCGGCGCCGGCAAATCCGGTATGCTCGAACTTTTTGCCCTTTCCGATGTATTTTACAATCAAGGTTACTGTATTATCGACCCGCACGGCGATTTCGCCATCAACAACCTCCGTTTCGTCCCGGAAAGTCGTATTAAAGACGTGATTTATTTCAATCCTGCTGATACAGCTTATCCCGTCGCCTTTAATCCGCTCGAAATCAACGATCCTGCGCGCAAACCCAACGTCTGTTCCGAAGTCATCGGCGTACTCAAGCGTATGTTTGGCGATTCTTGGGGTCCTCGTCTCGAACATATTTTGCGCCACACCATTTTGGCCCTGCTCGATCGCCCCGAAACCACCTTGCTCGACATCTCTCGCCTTCTCACGGACAAAGATTTCCGCAAAGAAACCCTCGATTATTGTACCGACGTCACGGTTTTGCAGTTCTGGAAGCACGAATTTGGCCAGTGGAACGAAAAGCAAGTCAACGAAAGCATTGCCCCAGTCCTCAATAAGGTCGGTGCTTTCACCGCCAACCCCATCATTCGCAATATTATCGGCCAGCCTAAATCCAGCTTTGATGTCCGCAAAATCATGGACGAAGGCAAAATTCTCGTCGTCAACCTCTCTAAGGGTCTGATTGGCGAAGACAATGCCGGCATTCTGGGTGCTTTCTTAGTTACCAAAGTCCAGCTCGCCGCCATGAGCCGCTCCGATATCGCCAACGTCGAAGATCGCCGTCCGTTTTACCTCTACGTCGACGAGTTCCAAAACTTTGCCACCGATTCATTCGCCGTCATTCTCTCCGAAGCTCGCAAATACGGCCTCAACCTCACCGTCGCCAACCAGTACACCTCGCAAATGACTGATTCCGTGCGCGATGCCGTCTTCGGCAACGTCGGTACTACCATTAGTTTCCGCGTTTCCGCCGACGACGCCCCTGTACTAGCCAAGCAATTTGAACCCACCTTTGAAGCCGGCGACCTCCTCCAGCTCAACAACCGTAATTTCATCATCTCCATGATTATTAACGGCGAAAAAGTCCCTGCTTTCTCGGCCACCACACTCTCGCTACCTAAGACTCCGCAAGACAATTTTGACAAAATCGTCGAAAGTTCTCGTCGTGGCTACACTCGCAATCGCGCCGAAGTAGAAGCCGAAATTCGCGAAACTATCGAACAGTCCGAAAAGTACAAAAAAGAGCTCTCCGATAGTGGCCGCGCAGTCAACGAGCAAATCAATAATAGCTATACTTCCCGAAATTACGGTAGGGAATTAGAAAATAATAACCGAACAAATCCCGAACAAAACGCCAATTTTGGAGCGCAGGGAACGAAACGCAGCAATTTCCAGTTCATTCCTACCCCGCAAAGCGATTTTCGTAAGATGAAACTCTCGCCCAACGCCGCCGAAGGGAAAAACCGCCTCAGTCTCAAAGATCTCGGCACTCTAGTCAAGAAACAAACCAAAACGGGGAATCAGTCTAACGAAAATTCTACCCCTGATACGCCTCTTCAGGCCGCTCCCGCAGCACAATCTAGCTCTAAAAAGGAAATCAGAGGTGATAAAACCCCTGCTTTAGAAGCCCCAGAAGACCGTTCACATTCAAAACCGCATAATCAGCCAGCTTCCAGTCAAAAAGCCCCAGAAACGCCTAAAAATGGCCTTAAAACGCAAAACCATAAGCTCGATAAGGCTAAAAACACTGCTTCAGACACTCGCCAATCAGCCACCACCCCTGTTACCACTGATCTAGAAATGCTCAAAAATTATCAAATCGTGGAGCGTGAGATCGCTCGCCGCGCGGAAACCAAGTTTACCGGCAAAAATACAAGCCCTCGCCACAAAAATAGTGGTAAAAACGCCCTCAAAGCCGCCACCCGCAACCGTAAGAAATAGCCGCAAGATAAGTATTCTCACCTTATTCCACTATTCCATTCCACTATTCCGCGCTGAAAACCATTCTATTTGTGGAACATTTCGGGATGTCTATTCGTCTATTTTGGAGTATTTAAAGCTCAATGTTAACCTTTTAGAGCGATTTCGGACTCATTCCACTGTGACTCCAACTTAATAATAGCTGAAGGGAACTTTGATTTAAATAATACCAATAGAGCTCTTAGTTTAATATGAAGTAGTGACTCAAAACTATTCTGCTGCATATGAGATATTTACTGTCTTAAATTTCGAGTAACCATAAGCCTCAACACGACAGTCTATCCTTAAATCATTAGACTATTTTTAAGCTCCGGACCGGACCGACTATGTCATACCAAGCTAAAAGTCTGAAAACTTATTTTCTTATTTCCCCTTTTAGCACCCGAACTAATACCGAACAAACCCCACAAAAGGTGACTCCCAATCTTCAATCCTCACTGCTCTACCTTACCTTTTTATCTATAGCTTAACTATTTTACTACAGCAGTCCTTGCATCACTCGCACAATAGAGTTCAAAAAGCCCCGCAGCCAACCATAAACCCAACCATCAGAACCTACACAACACACAGCAAATCCGACCAAGTGCAAACCCCCAGCCAAAGCGAGGGAAAATAGCACCAGAATCAGCCCCGCAACCACAATATAGTATACAAAACCAGGCATAAGTAATCGTCTTTTCGCTATACGTCCAATGTCGCACAATATAGATTTTACGACATTACATCTGGAGTAAAAAGCCATATAAACATTCGTCTAGCTAACCAAGCCAGCTATGGCTCCAGCCATCTAAGGGCCTGTTTTTTCATAGACTTGCACATTCCCTAGTTCCCGCTCCGTTTTTATTTTTCCAAACCACGCTACATCCGCCACCACCATTCCATAATAGCAAAAGTTAATTTTCCTCATTCTCCACGCCCGAACAAATACCGAACTAAACCAAAACCACGCCCGCTCCTGATCGCCAGCTTTTTCAGCGGTTTCGGCTTTTGCCTACTTTTTGGCCTTTTTCATTCCCGTCCGATTCCCACCCCGCTTATCTCACGAAGCCTCATCATCTACCATCCAGCCCCATATTACACAGGCAATTTTCATAATTCCTCATTCCCTCCCACACGGCCCCGTATTTTGACAAAACTACATTTTTATTATACAATATATAAACTCCTACCCAATTAAATCTCATCCCCAATCCTACCTCCATAGCACACTTATCAAAAACTCCACCCACATACCAAGCCTCAATATCACCCATCCCAACGCCAAAACACTAGTTTAACCCCAGCTAATACTGGGGTTAAACTCTTCTACGTATTATCTGCGATAGACTTCGCTACGTAGGAATAGATCGTAATGTTAGAATACGAATGGCACCTAATGTCGCCGGGTACGCTTCCGCCATAGACAAAAACGCCCAAGGGCTTCCGTCGGAACCAGTGAAGGCCTATTCTTCACACTTTCATTATACATGATAATAGCCAAAAAGACAAAATTATCTTTGTAAGGTATACTCAAGCAACCGCACTCCAAATCACACACCCACACTCCAAATCACACACCCACACCCCAATTCACCATCTTGGTGAATTCGTCAACTAAGTGCAACACTCAGAATAGAATACTTCAGCCGGAGTC
>CAYUHY010000029.1:0-11531 GCA_964444615.1 uncultured Candidatus Saccharibacteria bacterium
AGCTAATACAATCACTGGAGCCGGTGGCAAAACTCCTGCCAATATGGCAAATAATTCTTGGGGTTATGCCTATAACCAAAGCGGCAATAATAGCGCAATGACTTATAGTTCCTTCACTGGCAGCAATCAACAACTAGAAAAAGCTAGTAGTAGTCCAAACTTTACTAAGAACTTGGTCTTTGCAGCGAAGTTTGACAATAGTGCTGAAGCTGGTCACTACCAAGCTACCGTAAAACTTTCCCTTACCGCTACGCCAAAAGTAATCACTACATATACACTTAGCTATAATGCTAACAGTGGTAGTAATGCGCCTAGTACGCAGACTTATACGGATGATACGGAAGCCGGATCACATACTTTTACGATCAGTAGTAGCAAACCTACTAGATCTGGTTATGAATTCTCGAGCTGGAATACTAATAGCTCTGGTACTGGTACCAACTACAATCCAGGTGGTACTATCACCCTCAGTGCTTCTAGTCCTACTCAAACCCTCTACGCCAAATGGGCCCAAATCTACACCAGAACCCTCAGCTACAACATGAATGGTGGTAGTGGTGGTCCAAGCAATCAGAGCTGCAGTAGCACCAGTACTTCTTGCAGCATAACGATTAGTTCTACTAAACCCACCAAGGCAAATCATAATTTCTTGGGCTGGAGTACTAGTAGCACGGCTTCTTCGGCTAGTTATCAACCAGGTGGAAGTATTACTTTGTCTGCTAATACGACGTTGTATGCGGTATGGCAGCCGGTTTATACTTATACGGTGACTTATAATGCTAATGGCGGTATGGGTGATGTGCCAGCGACACAGACGACAACCACAACGGCGACAAGCCATAGCTTCACGGCGGCCGGGAATGGTTCGCTAACTAAAAGTGGTTATGAGTTTGTGGGCTGGAGCGAAAATGCTAATGCCAATAGTATTACCTATGCAGCAAATGATACGATTAGTTTAACATCAACTTCTGCAACGAGGACGTTGTATGCGATTTGGGGGCTAAGGCATCGTTTAGACTATGAACCAGGTAAATATTCATGGGAGGCTGCTAATTATCTTCAGCTTCCTGGATCGCAGAGTTGTTTAGCTGTGGGGAGCGATAAGACCTGCACTGTGGAAGTTTCTAAGCCTTATTTTAGACAAGCTCCTGGTAATTATGACTTCAATAATAACACTATGGAATGTTTTAATTTTAGAGCGTGGAGTACAACGCAAGTTGAAAATGCCGCTGGAGAAGTGATTTATGGCCCTGGAGACACTCTATCCTTGCCTATTTTTAGTAATGATGTAGGCGGTACATTGTATATGTATGCTCAGACTAGGACAGTTAAGCTAGACACTTGTGGTGAAATAAAATTTAATTAATATTTAATTTTTGAGCTTATTGCGTACATATGAAGTAAAAGCAGCCTAGGGGCTGCTTTTATGGCAGGGATGGTTAATAAATATTAAATTTAATATCGCTTATTGTTCCTATGGGTTGCCAAGTAGGTTGTCGGTGAAGAGGGTGCTTTCGGCGATGAAAAGTCGCAGAAGGTCGTAATTTTCGTAAAGTTGGGAGAGGGCGAGGTATTTATAATAGGCTCTTTTGCGCTCGCGAATGACAAGCGGTGGCACAATTTCGGCTTGGATGGCCTGAGCAAACATGATAAGACGACCAGTGCGGCCATTGCCGTCACTAAAGGGGTGAATTTGTTCAAAAGTAGCGTGAGTTATGGCCATGCGCTCAATGAGATTGTCATAAGGGGAATTAAGATAATTCACAAGTTGATCAACTTTTGTAGGGATAGAGAGGTAATTAGAGAGGGGAATGGGGCTACCCATGATTCTAACTCCGTGCTGACGGTAATTACCAGCGCTTTCGATGATGCCGTTCATAAGGCGAAGATGGATGTTTTTGATGATATCAGCGGTCCAGCGGAAGTTTTGACCTTGCGCTTTGAGCTCGGAGAGGATGTAGAGAAAAGCGGTGCGATGATTGCGAGCCTCGAGCTGTTCGCGGACGGTTTTGTCGGGCAGGATGGCGTTGTCGTTGTCCAGAACGGTGGCGACGTCTTCGATGGTCATAGTGCTGCCTTCGATGTTGTTGGTATGATAAGTGAGATAGAGGGTGGTGAGCTTGAGAAGCTCCTCATTTTCTAGAAGTTCGTCTAATTCCAGATGGGTCTGGAGGGCGTTAGCTTCGGTATTCGCTAAGATTTCTGGAGTGATAGAAGTTCTACCGATGATATCGGAATGAAGCTCGTCGATTTCTAGCAAGTTTTTGGTGTGAGGTTGCGCTTTGCCGGTAATCCAGAAGCTGATGGTTTTGCTAGAAACACCCAAATAATGCGCAAGGCGTTCTTGAGACCACTGCGTAGCTTTGAGAATGGCTTGGAGTTTTTTGGTAATATCGGTGTTCATGAGGTGATTATAGCAAAAGGTAATGACGTTTGTCAATTGGTAATTACCTTTTGAGATTAGTCTGAGGAAACTTTTGATTGTCTGGGGTTGCGCTGGGAAAGGTAATGGCGTTTGGTAGTGGGTAATTACTTCTAAGTATGTACATTATTGCTTTTTGATACAATGGGTTTTGACAGATGAGGTTAGGTGTGCTATCCTATGAGAGTAGAATATTGGTGAAACTTTCATGAATGGGGGGTTAAGGTTAATATCAATAGTACTTTAAGAAAGGGGAAATTAGAATGACAGAAAATCCAAGGAGTGTTGCCGGGGTGGAGGATTTGAAAGGCGTTGCTATTGGCATCGGTGAAACTTTCCTGAAGATTCAGAGATTGATGCTGGAACAGGGCGAAAATCCCCTGAATGATCCGCGGCTGGCGAGTGTGCTGAAAGAGAATCAGGTATTGTATGCGAGGATTTTGAGGGAACGGCAAATTTTGGGTAGTGATGGAAAACCGATTACTACTGGTAAAGCAAATAATGAGCCGCGTTTTGGTTCTGAAGTTGGTGAGCTGAGCCTTGCTGCTAACGATAAACCTAACACTAGTTCGATTCTTGTTAAGCGGCCAATTGGAAACTTGCAACAGTTACAACTGGCGTTGGGTGAGGGTGTAGCTGGAGAGCGGTTTCCAGTGGGAACGGTGTTTGCGGACATGTGGACGGATATTGACAACGGTAAAACTTATGAGATGCCTTTGCGTTTGGTAGATTATCGGAAAGTTACTTTAGCAAGCGGTGATAAGCGTATGGGTGCGGTTTTGTTGCGTGTCAATGCAGTGCCGCACTGGATTGAATTTGGTCGGAAGAAGTCTTATCCTGATTCGGATGTGCATTTTTGGTTGCAGGAAGGTTATGCTCAGGGTTGTTCGGAAGAATTGTTGCAAGTGGTGACGCCAATTGTTCTTGAGGATATGGGTGGCTTAGAAGTGAAATTTTTCCTGCCGCGTGTGGAGGAATTGCATTTGGATCCTGATAAAAATCCGGCTCTGGAGAAATTGGTATGGGAGTTTTATGCTAATATGCCGACTGATTGCGAGGAACTATGTGAAGAGCGGGTTTTTCTGGATTTGTCAGGCGAGGCTAGTGAATGCTGGACGCGTTCTTTTCAGTGGCATGAGCCGATGACTATATGGACGGATGGTACTGCTTACGGGTTCTTGTCTCGCGACAATCTATGTGTTCCGGCTTGTGTCATCATCTAATCCTTCTTACCGCCCCTTAATTGGGGCGGTTTTGATATATCTTGGCTATTAGAATAAGGTCATGGAGGTGAAGTTTTAAGGATTATTATATTGACATTTACAGATATGTGTGCTACAATAGAGATATAAGGTTTACAAGCATAAATACTTTTACTAAATAAACCTCACCAAAAAAACAAAACGCAAAATAAAACATATGCAAGATAAAAATAACATTACACCAGCAACTTTGGCGGATCCGGCTGACGCGACGGCGGCGGCTGCGGTAGGCAAGGCGACGCAAAGTGATTTTGTGCGCAAAATTGTGGACAAAATTAAAAATTCTGAGAACATTTTGATAGCTTTGTCAAAAGATCCTTCGGTAGATGAGATTGCGGCAGCGATTGGTCTGACGCTTTATCTTGATGGGATGCAGAAGCATGCGACGGCGATTTATTCCGGTCATACTCCGGATGAGCTGAGTTTTTTGCAGCCGAGTCAGACGTTTGAGAAGACGACGGACAGTTTGCAGGATTTTATTATTTCCTTGAATAAGGATAAGGCGGATCATTTGCGTTACAAGCTGGAGGGGGATTTTGTAAAGGTATTTATCACTCCGTATAAAGCGCGTTTGACGGAGGAGGATTTGAACTTTTCTTATGGTGATTATAATGTAGATTTTGTGGTGGCGATGAATGTGCCGGCGGCGGCGAGCCTGGATGAGGCTCTGCGTGAGCATGGACGAGTGATGCATGATGCTTCGGTGGTGAATATTACGACTGGCGATGCGGGAAAGTTTGGTGAAATAGAATGGAGTAATCCGGCGGCGAGTTCGATTTGTGAAATGACCACGGAGCTGGTTTTTGCCTTAAAGGGTGAAGACGAATCGCCATTAGAGCAGGATGTAGCGACGGCGTTATTGACAGGTATTGTGGCGGCGACGGAAAGATTTTCTAATAACCGAACACATTCGGATACCTTGAGCTTGGCTTCGAAGCTGATGTCGATGGGGGCGGATCAGCAGTTGATTTCTGCGAATGTGCGGGGGAATGATATTGT
Source organism: uncultured Candidatus Saccharibacteria bacterium (assembly GCA_964444615.1). GTDB lineage: Bacteria > Patescibacteriota > Saccharimonadia > Saccharimonadales > Saccharimonadaceae > Nanosyncoccus. The sequence continues at coordinate 4,684 of CAYUHY010000029.1, forward strand.
ACATAATGATAAGGCTGGGCATGCACCAATCGAAACCGCCCGGAAGGATAAGACTAATCTTACTATTGAGCATGAAGAAGATGGTCCGAGCATGAATCCGTATGCGAAGATGTCGCCGGCGGAGCTGGAAGCAGCTAGAGCCGGCGGTGCGGTGAATCCGATGGTGTCAGTAGGAATGCCGAATGTGGCGGGTGGCTTGAGCACTGCTGCTATGGCTGGTATGAGTGCTGGTGTGGGTGTTTATGGTACTGTTGGTAGTATGGGTACTGCTGGTGCGAATGCTGTTGACGGTGCGAATGCTCCAAGTGTAACGAATGTCCCGGTGGTGAATCCAGCAACACAAGTAGCTCCGGCACAAAGTCCGGTGACGGATCCGGCGGGAGCGATCAGCGCGACGAATAATGTGACGCCAGAAGACGTAGTGGTGCAGCCGATTATTCCTAATCCTTCTAATCCTTCTAATCCGGGGGCTGCTAATCCTTTAGGGGTTTCTAGTCCGGTAGGTACTGATTCTGCAACGAGTTCTAATGTTCCGGTAGCGAATAATAGTTCGGTTGCGTCTGAGAATTTAGCCGGGAATGGGAATGTTGCGCAAATGGCTGATGTGGTAGCGAATGGTGGGGCTTCGCAACCGGCGGATGCTACACTGAACAATAATATTACTCAGCCGAGTGCGCCAAATGCTACGGAAGCGGCGGAGACGGCGGGTGGGCGAACGGTATTGGCAGCTGAGCCAGCGGCTCCGACCGAGCGGCAGTTTGGGATGGCGATACAGCCGCCCGCACCACAAGCGAAACCGGAAAAGAATTATGCAGAAATGATGGCGGAAGCTTTGGCGGAGCCATTGCCGGGTGAGAATCAGAACTTAGATAATGCTCAGAATGTAAGTAATAATCCGGCAGGGGATGGGGTTCCGGGAGATAATGGTCAGGGCCCGATGCCAGGTAAGATGCCGACGATTGCTAACCCGATTGGGGCGGCGCAGGTGCCAAATATGCCTAACATGATGCCAGTACCGCCAGCTGAGCAGCCCTCGGCCGTGAATCCGAATTCTGAACAATTGAATATTCCAGGAATGCCAGTAGCTTCTGATGCGGCACCGACAGTGCCAGTGATGCCAATGATGCAGCCGCCAACGGCGACGCCAGCGATGGAGCCGGTAGCGAATCCGAATGAAGAGACGATTTTGCCGCCGCCACCAGCGCCTAATCCGGGTGGAGACATGATGCCACCGGTTTTGCCGCCCGTGCAAGGTAATTAGTAGGCATTGAGACGGAGCGTACCAGTGTGATAGATTGGTAGAATTGTCAAGATTGCGTAAGATGAAGGTTCATGATATATTATTAACATGGATAAACACATGGCGCTAGTTGATGATTCTGAGATTTTGTTGATTGATAAACCGGCTGGTTTGACGTCTTTTGGTGTAGTAGCGCGAGTACGACGGAAGTTGTCCGAAGAAGCGGGGATGGTACAGATTAAAGGTAAAGATGGAATTGTGCGCGAAAAACGCAAAAAGGTAAAAGTAGGACATACGGGGACTTTGGATCCGTTTGCGACTGGTTTGCTGATTTTGCTGATCGGTAAGGGTACCAAACATGCGAATGAATTTCTGAAATTGGATAAGGAATATATTACGACGGTGCGTTTGGGGGCGGTTTCTGATACGGGTGATCTGGAGGGAAATTTGACGCTTGGCAAAAATGAAGATCTTAATAATATACCGACTCCGGAAGAGATTGAGACGGTGGTGCGAGGTTTCTTGGGGGAGATTGAACAACGCGTACCGAATTATTCGGCAGTAAAAATCAATGGCGAGCGAGCCTATAAGCTGGCGCGAGCAGGCAAAACTGTAGAGATGCCGGTGCGTAAAGTCAAGATTTACGAATTAGAGATTTTGGATTATAAATGGCCAGATTTAACTTTGCGTTGCAAGGTATCGAGTGGGACGTATATTCGGGCGCTGGGGGAAGATATTGGGAGGGCTCTGGGCGTGGGGGGATATTTGACGGCTCTGAGGCGGACGCAGGTAGGGGAATATCGGGTGGAAGAGGCGACGTCATTAGATGAGTATGTAGGGCGTGCTGTGTAATTTGCGGATTCGAAGTCGCGGGTAATTTATGGTTTTGAGCTTGCGGGTATTCTACGGTTTTGGATTCGATGGTGTTTTAGCGATAATTACTAAGAATCTATAAATGTTGTAAATTTCACAACATTTTATAATATCTACTAATATGGGAGATTACTATATTACTAGGTGGTAGATGGGTGGTATTTCTTCTGGAGGATGAGGGAAAGCTAAAGATTTGCTGTAATTTTTGATAATTTTGGCACTCTACTATTGCAAGTGCTAATTTTTTGTGCTAAGATAGAGGTACGAAAGGAGTTTATATGCAATTAAAACCATTAGGAGATAGAATTGTTGCGAAGAAAGAAGAACCGCAGACAATGACCAAATCTGGTATTTTGCTTGGTGAGGCTAAGGAAGCGCCGTCGTATGCGGTGGTGGAGTCGGTAGGTCCGGACGTGAAGACGGTGAAAAAAGATGACAAAATTATCTACAAGCAATATTCTACGACTGATGTAAAAATTAATGAAGTCGATTATATTATCGTGAAAGAAGAGGACGTTTTGGCGACATTATAAATGTATAAAGTTTATCAAGGTAGAACAGTGGAGGACTTGCAGAGGGCGGTGAACGCGGGGATGCGTTTGGCGGCTGAGGCGGGTTTGGATGAACGTCCGGTGGGGGCGGTACAGATAAATACTGTAGTGCGAGGGAGTACGCCGGTAACGACGTTTTACCAAGCAACTTTTGCGGAAAAAGTAACAAAATAGAGTATAGTAAGGAATTAAAATGGCGAAAAAGATTTTTTATGCGGCGGAGGCGCGTGATAAGATTCTCTCCGGCGCGAAGCAATTATATGATGCAGTAAAGGTAACTTTTGGTCCGAAAGGCCAGAATGTGGTGATCGAAAAGTCGTATGGAGGACCTACGATTACACATGATGGGGTAACGGTGGCGGAAGCGGTAGACCTTGGTAGTACAGATGAGAATTTGGGTGAGCAAATTGGGGCCAAACTCATTAAGACTGCAGCACAAAAACTTAACAAAGTGGCAGGTGACGGTACGACAACCGTAACTGTTTTGACTTATAATATTTTGAACGAAGCCAACAAATTGATTGCGGCGGGGGTGAACCCGATGGAACTGCGTAAAGGCATCGAGGATGCGGGCGCGGAAATTATCAAGGGCATTGAGAAGACGGCGGAAAAAATTGATGGTGATGATAAGAAAGTTGCTGAGGTGGCTTCGATTTCTGCAGGCGATGCCGAGATTGGTCAATTGATTGCCGATGTGATCGGTAAGATTGGCAAAGATGGCGTGGTGACTGTAGAGCAAGGCCAGGGCTTGGAGATGGAGCAGGAAATCGTGGAAGGTTTCACCTACGATAAGGGGTATTCTTCACCGTTCTTTGTGACAGATGTGAATCGACAAGAGGCGGTGTTTGACAAGCCTTTAGTACTGGTGACAGACAAAAAGATTTCCAGTGCGAATGAATTGATTCCGATTTTGGAGCAATGTGCTCAGGCTGGCCGGAAGGATTTGGTGATTATTGCCGAAGAGGTGGAGGGGGAAGCGCTGTCGGTCTTGGTATTGAACAAGCTGAAGGGAGTGTTTAATACTTTGGTGCTGAAAGCGCCGTCATTTGGTGATCGCCGTAAGGAAATTATGGAAGATATCGCGATTTTGACGGACGCGACGGTGGTTTCTGCGGACAAGGGTATGAAACTAGAAGAGGTGGGCATGGAAGTGCTGGGCTCTTGTGGCAAAGTGATTGCGACTAAGGATGAGACGACGATCATTAAGGGTGCCGGTGATAAGAAAGCGGTGGCGGATCGGATTAGCTTGATTCAGTCGCAGGCGAAACTGGAGAAGTCGGACTACGCCCGGGAAGAGTTAGAGAAGCGTGCGGCGGCTTTGCTGGGTAAAGTAGCGGTGATTAAAGTTGGTGGGGCTTCGGAGACGGAAATTGACGAGAAGAAGTTCCGTGTGGATGATGCGGTAGCGGCGACTAAGGCAGCCCTAGCGGAGGGGATCGTGACTGGTGGCGGCGTGACTTTGGTGGAACTCGCGAACAATCTGAAAGAAACCAGTGACGGTGCGAAGATTGTGAAGCGGGCTTTGAAAGCTCCGTTTGTGCATATTATGGAAAATGCCGGTCTGAATGCGCAAGCGCTTTTGGCGGAGGTAGAGAATGCTAAGCCGGGCTTTGGTGTGAATGTGATGAAGCCAGAAGAAGGCTTGGTGGATTTGAAGAAAGCGGGTGTGATTGACCCAGCCAAGGTGACTAAGGAAGCCGTACAGAGTGCAACTAGTATTGCGGCCACTGCGATTACGATGGGGGCGTTGATTGTGGAGATTCCAGAAAAAGCTCCAGCCGCTCCAGCAGGTGGTGATATGGGGATGTATTAGGATGTGCTGGTAGAAGATTTCTTACATTATCTATTGCAAAAAAGTCTGATTCGTGGTAGTATAGTGATAGATGGAGTTAGCCCGAAAAGTATCCGTATGGATGCCTGCTCTATTGTAGAGATAGGGTTAACCCAAAAAAGAACCCTCTTTAGGGGTTCTTTTTTATCTATCTTTTATCTATACGTTTTATTTGGATGATTTTATCTTTGATAATGTTTATATAAGTTGTGTAATCGGTTTTGTTCGCATTGATATAGCGGTGAATTGATCCTGCGATAATGTCAGCTAATTGGATTAGATTATCATCAACTGAGTCTTCAAATTTTATGACTAGTTTTTTAGATTTGTCGGCATTAATTTCTTTGCGTAAATAGGTGGCAGTATGATACATATATTGTTTACTAGAACGGCCATCAATTCTGATTTTTGCGTTCGTAAGTGGAATAATACTTAGTAATTCTTTAATTGTCCAATTATAAAGTTTTTCTTTATCTACAATTGATGAAGTATACTGAAAACTAGATTTATAAACACAGGTGGCGTAGATTTGAAAATCATATTTCGTGATTATTTGTAGTAGGTTTACGATAATATCTTTACGAATTTTGGCGAATTTGAATTCATAATCATCGCGCCAGCCTAAAGATTTGCGATATTCTGATATGCACTTTGATAAAGAAAATGCTACTTCTGGATCAATAAAAACCGCCGCTGCCATTACAAAATTAGAACTAGAGGCTGATTTAAGGCCGGGGTCACTGCTATCATCAATAAAGACCAACTGTTTCATTCGTGCCATTATAGCATATTTACTTCTATATATACTACACTTTTGATGGAGAAAAAGTTGATTTTATAATGATAAGGTGAATTTTTTTATGGAGAAAGAATTGACCTTGGTAAATAAGGTCAATTCTTGTGTTTTGTGATGCGCCGACTACATTTTATGGTTGTACTGTAATATAGTGGCTACATTGTACTGTGGTGCAGAAGCTATACTTTACGGTTGGACGGTTTCCATGGGGCCAGGGGTGTCAGGGAAGCAAGAGAAGCCGGCAAAAGCTCTGCGGAGATCGTCAGTATTATATTCGCTGCACTGAGGGGCGCCTTGCCCCTCGGCGAAATATTGCCACTCAGCATCGGGGCTGAGGCGATAGAAGAGAGCGCCGAAGCCAGGCATGCCTACGCTGATGTTTTGATACGGCGCGACGGGAGAATCTTTGATGGCGGAGACTTGGGCGACCAGGTAATGGGCGTCTTTGCCGGTAGCTTCTTTGTAGACTTGGGCGAGAGTGTTGGAGAGCTGGGCGTCGGCTTTGTTGTACCAAGTCTTGTAACCGCAGTCGGCACCGTTAGGATTAACGGAACAGACGACGCCGCTGGTTTGATTGACGAAAGACACTGCGCCGGGACCAGCACTGCTGGTAGTGACTTTTTGATTAGTGTTGGTGAAGCCAGCTTTGATTAGAGTTTTCTCTAGGGCTTGGAAGATAGTGTAATTATCGATGAGATTGTAGAGGGTTTGCCCGGGCTCGAGATTTTGGGAATCGAGGGAAATGCCGTAAGATTTGGTAAGCGGGACGCCAATGTCGTAGCCCTCGGGCTGATAGCTGGCGCCGGAATCGTAAATTTGCAAAAGCGTATAAGCGCTTTGGTTGTTTTCTTGCAGGACACCGAGGATAGTCTCGCGGAGTTCGGCGATCACAGCTTTGACGGCCTCCTCTTCTTTGAGAGTGTTTTCGCAAACGGGGGTTTCGGGACAGGTAGGGGTGTTTTGATCCGCAGTGTCGTCGCGTTTGGCGAGCGGGCAGAACAAGAGGTAGGCGATGCCGGCGATGAGGAGGAAGACAACAATTGATAGAATAATAATAGCGAGCTTGTAGGGGTTGCCTTTGTGGGGTTTCTCGCGGACGTGAATGATTGGTTGGTTTGGATTGGCTTGGATTTTGATGTTGTCATCGACGATCGTGCCCAAAGCCGGGTCTTTGATTTCTTCTTTCATTGTGTGATACCTTTTAATTTATGCTTAAGTTTATTATAACATGAGTGAGGCGGGGAATTGGGATTATTTGGTCAGGGTATTTTTTAATGGATTTGTATTTGAGGCTTTCTGGTTTTGTATTTTTTGTTTTGCTTTTTGTGAAGATTTTTATGTACAAAATGAAAATTCGTGATACAATGGAAGTGTTACTAAGACAGTTTTTTCAAAAAATATTCCAAACGTTGGGGTTTTAGTTATCAATGGAAATAATTTTGGCACCATGAGGTACCAGTTTCTGTTGATACTAAAACGTTTGATGGAAAGACTGGTCTTAGTAACACCCTCGTGGTGCCATTTTTGTATTTGGAGTAGTTGTCTATCTACCATAGA
>CAYUHY010000030.1:0-11198 GCA_964444615.1 uncultured Candidatus Saccharibacteria bacterium
GAAGCCGAGAGATTTACAGTCTCTTGTCATTGCCACTAGACGATTCCAGCATAAACTACTAGCTGAGTCTCCCCAACTACGTCTATTATATCAAAGCTTGCATTTTTTGGCAAGATTTGATAATATAATTACATAGATTTTATGCCGTGTTAGCTCAGTTAGTAGAGCAGCCGCCTTGTAAGCGGCAGGTCGTCGGGGCAGAGCCGACACACGGCTCCATTTTTGTTTTTAAATCACAATATATTTTATAATCCCAAAAGCAACTCCATTTTTATTTTTAGTCTCAAAAGTATCTCAAACTATTCACAAAACAGTGCATTAATTGCATAACCCAGCCAAAGGCCCCGCCGAAACGGGGCCAAAGGGGAACTAAATGTTTTTCACAGTCGTACCAGAAACGGAATCAGACTTAGAATCAAAGCTGGGATCCGAGCCAGAACCAGATCCGAAATCAGAGCCAGAATTTTTAGGCCGCAGCCAAAACGCACCAACAGGATCGCTAACTTCTTCGTACCCACCTTCGGCATTGCGCCAAGCCTGGACGCTTCCATTACCGGCAAAAACAATCACATAGCAAGCAGCCGCTTCATCTCGCTTGACCGTGATCAGAAAACGGCCACGCCAAGATTCCGGAAGGTCCACATTCTGCAAGGCAAAAGCATCACCGCCAGCTGGCATAAACACCCATCCGCTCGGCAACTCCGCCCCAGGTTTATACATGACCTTGCCCACATTCGGGTTCAGAATCACCGTTCCGTCACTCAGCACCGCACCCCAAGCGTTCGGGAAACCATCGAGCCGCGCCTCTTTTTCGTCGTCCTTCACGCCCATCACCCTGACGCCGTCGATCATGCCAAAAGCAGAATTGATACTAGAGGCTTCGCTCATCCAGCCGTCCACCGTAGCGTTCATCGATTCGGTCTTATGAAAGTCCCTCAGTGCCAAGGCCAATACGGCCACCATCCCCAAAAGGAGTAGGACTTTCACCAAGTTGCTAGGTCCGCGCTTTGTCATTGTTAAAATCCCCTTTCAAATATACTAGGCTGCGTAAATTCACAGCCTCTTACTCCTATTGTACCACAGATTTATAATTTTGTCAATAATAAATTAGTATTTTCAGACCAAAACCTGCATTTTTCGCACCAAATCCAACCAATATAATATTACTTAAGGCTATTTTAAACTCAAACCAAAAACATCCTCTAAAATTATTTACAACCGCAAGGTTTTGTGATAAAATGTAAGGTATTATGGCAAAGAAGAGTAATACTAAGCGCAAGCTCGTCGGTCTAGTTTCTGAGGAATCTGGCATTCGTCAGTATTATACTAAGAAAAATACAATGAATACTCCAGACAAGCTCAGCCTCCGCAAGTATGACCCTGTTCTTCGTAAGCACGTTGTTTTCACGGAAACTAAGAAAAATCTTGGTCGCAACGAAGTCAAGGAAAAGAAGCGCTAATCTTAAGAAATACCCCGCACCGGGGTATTTTTGATGGCAAGATTTTTGCGGCGCGGCGATCATCAATCACAATTTCCTTAAAACGCAGCCTTAATCAATCACGATATCCTCGAGACCTCCAAGCCTTAATCAACCACAAACCCCGCGGCACCCCCAACTTCATTCATCACCACCTCCTCAAACCCCCACCGCAATCAACATCTTCTTGGAGCTTCAAGTCTAATCAATCACAATCTTCTTGAAACCTTTTTTCTTCTCTTTCTGTGGTTTCACTTTCAGATGCTTCGCAGCCCTAACATTCAATCTCGCGCCTTTACCGTCTTTTACATTCAATCTCGCATCCTTAGCCTCTTTTGCATTCAATTTCGAGTCCTCGGCGTCGTTCACACCTTTAGCATTTTCTTCATCATCTTCTACAGCAGCTTCTTTGGATTTCTTCGCAAAGACTGAATTCTTCACCGTTCGCCGCTCCTCTTCCTCTAGATCTACCAAATTAGGATCCTCCATATCCGCAAAATCCGCCTCCGTGCCCACCACTTCAGCTTCTACGAAATCAGTAAAATCCCGCTCCTTTTCCAAATGCGACATTTTCATGCGCTGCGCCATCACCTGAATTGCCGCCTCCATGTCATCCATATCCTCCGCACTCCAGAGTGGATCACCGGCCGCATCTTTCAGCTGCTGATAAAAGGCTTGGTTGCGCTCTTTCGCCTCCTTGGCTTTGGTATCAAAATTAATACGCACCGAAGTACTTTCCGTCAAACCAAATCGCACCGGCTCAAACTTTTCATCGGTCTGCGTCTGCATCACCAATTTCGAGAGCCGGTCTTTTACATCCGCCAAAATTGCCGCATACTCCGCCGAAGCATCCGCATATTCAATCGCTGTCAATTTGGCATAATCAATATACAAATCCTTATCCTCACTAGCCAGCACACTTTTACGCAAATCATACAATTCGCGCGCCTGCTGATCTTGCTCCTTGCTCCACCAAGTAGCCGGAATTTGATAATCCTCCGCCGCCTCCGCCAGATCACTTACAGTCTTCTTGAGCGATATTTCTGACACCGGCGACAATTTTGCAATTTCGCGCGCACTCACCAAATGCGCTCCCGGCAAATCATGCCAAATCTTAAACAACTCGTCAAAAAACCCGATGACACCCAGTTCACGCCAATGCCCAAAAATCTCCGCATCCAAATACAAATTCACAATATCGCCCCGCAAAAACGCCAAATCCAATTGTTTTTGAAACTTTTTCGCCGAAAACTCCGTCTTAAAAGTCTGCGTAGTCGTCTCTGCGACAGCTTGGCGCTTCGTCTCCGCGGCGTGCGTCATACTGCGCACAAAATCCGCCGCCGTCACTTCCGCCTGCGCATCCTCCGGCTCAGCCTCCAAATCTTCCGGCGCCACTTTTACTTCTTTGGCTACTTTTACCGTGGCAATTGCCTCCGCCTGCGCTAAATTCTGACTCAATAGCCGATTCTTAAACAACACTCGCAAACCATCCGTACCTTTGGCCTCATAAATCCGATTGCTCGTGCGCCAATCCAAGCCTTGCTTAGCATCACCAGCCAACATGCCGCGATAGCCAGCTTTATCCACCCAGCGCGCAATCCGATTATTATAACACAATTCCGGCAAAACCAAAAATTCACTGGTCGTACCAAAAAGCTGCTGGATTTTTTCTTGATAATGTTTTAGCTGCGCCGCTAACTCGTCCAAATCATAAAACGCCGCCATACTATAATAATACGGCGTCGCCACCAAAGCCACATTGCCATTCTGAATCAATTTCTGCAAACGCCTAATCAGCTCCTTATCCCAACGCTCCGCCTGCTCCAGCCACACCCCCGAAACCACCAGCGAGACTCTCAGCTCCGGATACCGCTGCGCATTACGTTCCAATAGTGCAAAGAGTGGCTGATAATGCTGCTGGTCCGCCCGCCGAAACTCCTCTTCGCCGCCAAAATAGCCTTTTTGCCAGCGATCAGCCGGCATTAGCTCGTAAGGTCGATGCAACCAGAAACACAGATGAAGCGCGCGCATTAGATACCTCTCTTTATAAACATTACTCTAATCATACCATAAAATCCTTTTTATAGTATAAAAATCTCTCGCGTTTCCTATCACCCTGAGTAAAATCTATTCTTCATCTACGTTCAAGATCAAAAACACAAAATCCGACAATCATATATATTAAATATCCGACCGACACAGTATAACTATTCTTCGCCGCGTTTCATAAAAATTGCACCAAGCAACGTCGTAACTACAATCACTATCACCGGCGCCACTTTGAAAAATACCCACTCAAACCCATGCCACAATGTCCCCACCACCGACCATTCCGGATCACTATAATCCCACGCTTGATACGGACTCCCGAGCATCACCAAAAGCGCAAAAAGCAAAATTACGCCAACATCCAAAACCACCAAAACATTAATTAACCTTTTTCGCTTTTGCTTGCGCTGCATCGACAGCTGTTCATTAATCAACGCAAGTTTTTCGGCTATGACTTTGAGATCAGACTTTTCTTTTTCGGCAATATTTTCACCAAGAATTTCACTCACTGGCGTCTCAAAAATTTCCGACATTAGCACTAGCCTCTCCGCATCCGGCACCGACAGCCCAGATTCCCATTTCGAAATCGTTTGCCTCACCACATGCACTTTCGCACTTAATTCTTCCTGCGAAAGTCCTTTGTTCTTTCTTAACGTTTTGAGATTATCTTTCAACATCTTTCATTTTCCTTTCAACAACTCCAGTGTAATACAAACACCCCGTGGCTACAAGCAATTCATTTTAACATTGTATAAATAAGTTTCGAGGAACTTATTTTTATTAATGGCAGGGGCGCACGGAATTCAGAAATCTCTTCGAGATTTATTCTCTGTTGTCGTAGCGGTTAAAAAGTGAACATATTCACTTTTTACCTACAGCCACCCCAACAGTTCGAACCACTTTGCTGCGCAAAACGGTTCTCTCCGACACCCACAGTTAATCATAAAATTCTTGAACATAAATTCGTCAGATTGGCGTGTTTATTCGAGTGAAACGCGTCTACTAGACGAGTGAACGAGAAAAACCGCCAAGATGGCGGATTTTGACAAGAATTTGGCAGGGGCGCACGGAATTCAGAAAATACTTCGTATTTTCTTCCCACACTCGGAGCGTCTAAAGAAAATGCAAGCATTTTCTTTAGACTACCGCCCCTCGTGTGTTTCGAACCGATGGTTCTCTCCGGCACCACAAAGCACAGATAAAAATAAATCCCCAAAGGGGATTTCTTTTTATTTGGCAGGGGCGCACGGAATCGAACCATGATCTACGGTTTTGGAGACCGCTATACTAACCGTTGTACTACGCCCCTATATTAAAATACCCGAACTCATTATACCATATAATATAACGAAATTTCAAAAATCCCCATCAAAATCCTAGATACCACCAATAAAACCAAACCCACAGAAAAACGTAAAGAACCAACATCCCTACAACCAGCTAAAATATCCTCCCACAAAAATCAAAACAATACAAAATCACCAAAAGTACCCGCTTTGTTGTAGGCATTTTTAATTAATAGTGTTATAATGCGGGTAAATATGAAACGCAATAAATCTACTACTATTATCGATGTCGGCGGCCGACACACCAAATTCAAACTCGCGCTCGCCGCTATTATTATAATCATCATCGGCACGCTCTACAGCCTGCACATTATCCCGCATCGATCCTATACCAATGCCGATTTTGGCATCGAGCCATATCTCAGCAGCAACGATCAGGATCACGACGGCATCAATGACCAAACCGATGTTTTACAAAGCGCCAAGGATTACCTCGCCACCCGCCCCAAATATGCCAGCAAATATTACAGTACTGGCTATCCGGATGACGAATACGGCGTGTGCACCGATGTCATCGCCCAAGCTTTACTAGGTACAGGCTATGATCTCATGACTTTGGTCGCCCAAGACATCAAAGCTCATCCTGATAAATACGATATCGACACCCCGGATCAAAATATTGATTTTCGCAGAGTCAAAAATCTTACCATCTTTTTCCAAAATCACGCCCAAAGCCTAACTACTAATGTCAATCAAATTAACGAATGGCAAGGTGGCGATATTGTGATTTTCAAAGACCACATCGGCATCATTTCTGACCGACGTAACCATAACGGTATTCCTTTCCTAATTCATCATTACAGTCCATTCCAAGTCACTTACGAAGAAGACGCTTTGCCTCGATACCAAGCCGAAATTATTGGACGCTACCGTATTACCAAATCACTATAAAATTATTTTCTTCACCATATTACTAATCCACTCGCCATATCGCTAACTCTAAGGCTAATTTTCCGCACTATCAAGCCCGTCCTAAGATTACTTTTTCTCCATTTCCGCCAACTTCTCATCAACCTTCTTGCGCAAATTTGACACGATATGACCATTTTCAATCCATTCGCCATCAATATAAAACCACGGCGTGCCGCCAAGATCCATTTTCTTACCCGCACCAAAATCAAAAGCAATTTTCTGCGCTACTTGCTCACTAGACATATCGGTGCGAAACTTTTCTAAATCACCTTTGCCTCCAGAAACTTTTGTAAAATATCCTTCCAACTGTTCCTGCAAACCACTTCCGCTTGCATAAAACCAATCATTCTGATTTGCAAACAACAAATCTTTATACTCACGCCAATAACCTTGCAAAGCCGCCGCATTTGCCGCCGCGGCCGCCATCACACCATTATTATGATAAGGCAAAACATACGTCCGGAACACCAACGCCACTTTGCCATCATACTCCTCCAAAAGCTTATTAATCTCTGGATTCGCATAAGCACAAGAGCTACACTGATAATCCGCGTATTCATAAATCACTACCGGCGCCTTGGCATCACCCTCAACATTTTCCGCGAAATTACCGTTGCTGGCCTGCGGGGGAATAATCGAATTCAAATCCAAATCACTATAATCAATCCGTTCCGCCATTTCCGTAATCGCGCCTAACTCATACCTCGAGCCATCTTCTGTAGAACTGCCAACGGAATCCGACCCTGGTGCCGATTTTTTCGCCATCAACAAGCCAGCCATCACGCCAAAAAATGCTACTACTATCACACCCACCGCAATCAAAGTCTTCTTATTCATACCATATATTATATCATACTAACATCTAAATTTTACGACATAAAAATTCCATAAAATCTAGGCTTGTAGATTACGCCAAACACTAGTATAATAAGAAGTGACGAAGCTAAATTAATTAAAATCCGCAAGTTTGTATTTTTGCAAAATATATTTTTCACCAACTAAGAACGGCATCGCAAGTTCAATTGGTGAACAATGTGTTTGCGGATTGATTTGGTTTCGTCACCGCTTGCGGTGTCGTTTTTATTATAAACTTCATAGTAATTTAGAAACTCTATTACTTATATTCTATTTTACTTATAGAATTACATAGTAGAAACGTCATGCCGTATGTATATATACTAAACCAAAAATCTAATTAGTTTTACTTCTGAACTATTTAGGTTTTCCAAAATCCACAAAAAGGAGGGCGTGATGCAACGCAAAAGACGTAATATTAACTTTGGATATTTTTCTGGTTCTTCCGGAAAATCTAAGTTTAATAATTCTATTACTAAATTAACTCTTCATAGTATTCCAACTGTAAGAATGAGTAAAAGTAATAAGAAGTCTACTGCTTGTATTAGTTCTCCTAATTGTGGATTGTCGGATATCTCTCATTTCACCAACGTCGTCCGGTGGACCTCTCCTCATTGCCGCTCTAGCGAGCGGCGAAATCGGACCCGCGCCAGCCACGTAGTCATGACTCCGCTTAGTAGGTTGGCTAGATACCGGAGCTTATCTTTAGTTGCGTTTGCGCTAGGAATGACTGTATTAATTAATTGCTGCATTAATATTCAGGAAACTTTTGCTGCTGAAGACGATTTTGATAGATTTGGCTCTGCCGTTGATTATACTACCATTTCGCCCATCAACGTCACTAGCACTCCACCGACTGCTAGTCTAACTCTGAGCAAAGCTAATATAACCAGTGAAGTAGTTACGCCAGGCAATACGGCTACTGCTAGTACCAATGTTACAGTAAATGTAAGTGATGCTGAGAGTTACGAATTATACCTTAAAGTTAATAGTGCTACGATGACTAATAGTGGCACCACTATTAGTGCCGGCAATGCTGTAGCTGATAATACTTGGGGATACAAGTGGGACAATGCTAGTAGCTATTCTGCACCTAGTACCTCAGGAAATAAGTTAGCAGTACCAGCTTTAAGTAATAATGCGACCAGTTTTACTAAGACACTTACTTTCGCCACTAAATTTGCTGCTACTGCTACACCTGGAAATTATAAAAATAGCGGTACATTAAGTTTAATTGCTAGGCCCAGAGCTATTATATATACCCTCGACAACCTCACACAAATGCAACAATTAAGCCTAGCGCCCAGTGCTTGCGCTAATACACCCTATCTATCTGGACAAACTTATAGTAAAGAATATACGCTAACTGATGTGCGTGATGGCAATAGTTATACGGTAAGGAAGCTTGGCGATGGAAGGTGTTGGATGACACAGAACCTAAGATTGGGTTATTACGATATTGAATACAATTATAGTGGTGGACGAACGCTAAACTCTACTACTACAGACTTTACAGGAAGTGATATTACGTTACCTAGGTCTAGCAAGTCAGATTTTACGAGTGCAAATCAATACACTTATCAAGCTTATGTATCTAGTGATTATGAAGCTGATGCTAGGGCGTCAGGATATTATAACTGGTACACCGCTACCGCAGGTGCTGGAAGCTCTTCTGTAAAAACTGATAATCAAAATGTAAATACGAGTATCTGTCCAAAAGGCTGGACTCTGCCTACTAGCGGAACCGCCGGTAAAGCTAATACAGAAAGTACTTGGTCTAACTACTATAAGCTCTTTCGCAATATGGGCCTCACCATTAGTACCTCAAGCCTATCAACTACTAGTAGCACTAACTGGGGTTCAGGTGATCTAGCAAAAGTCCAAACAGGTGTAGATTCTAATAGCAAGGTAATTTACAATTTTAAGTATACCGGGCTCGTCTACATTGGCTCCCTCACCAGTACTAGCGCCGGCGTCTGGTGGTCTAGTACGGCGTACAATGCTGGCGACGCATACTACCTGAATATAGGCAGTAGCGGCGTCTACCCTGGTACAGACTACGGCAGCCGTTACCTCGGTATCGCTGTACGGTGTATCGCCCGCAACTAATTTCCAAACCCCTCGAGAGCAAAAGTAAAATTAAAAGTGGAGCACCAATAGTTTTTAAGTAGGCTAAAATTACCAGATTAACACGGGGCATGGCAATGGTTTTAAGACAGGCTAAAAGAACCCTCTAGCTAGCAAATGAATATAAAAATACATATATTATATAGCTACCCAGGTTTATCGAGAAACCATTGCTACGCCCCCAACACATCTTAACGACCGCTACGACCAGATCCATTGAAAAACTCATTGGTGCCCCACTTAACCATTCTGTTATTATCGTAGCCAAATCTGTCAAGAAGCTGTCGCCACTAATATGCCCGCATCCCTAGCCAGCCCACTTAAAACATGTTATAATCGTTTCACATGGATCTAAATCACACCCAAACCGCAAGTATGAGCCCGGCCCGTTTTCAGATTAACAAATTTTGGATAGCTACCTGGATTATTATTTACGCTGCGATTATCACTGTCGGACTTTTTGCACCTCAGAATCCACTCCTTACCGCCATCAAAGTCGGCGGGGTATTATTATGTTCTATCTATACTTTGTGTACTTTTCCAAAAGATCATTTCTTGCAAGCAGCCATGCTTACTACTTTTGTAGCAGATTGTATTTTAGCATATAATAATATCTCTACGGTTGGACTTTTTGTGTTTTATCTAGCACAGAGCACTCACCTCTACCGTCTACAGTCAAAAGCCCATCGCGCCCAAACCGCTACCATCATAGCGGGCGCTGCCTTTGTCATTATTCTCAACTTCTTTGCAAAATTACTACCACCGATTTTCTTGATTTGCGGTTTTTATGCTACTGCGCTAATCTGTAATATTTATTTGAACTGGCGCTGGTATCAATCCAATACCAAAAATCTAGCAGCCATCTGCGGATTGACCGGTTTTACACTTTTCGCCTGTTGCGACCTCTGTACAGTAGTATCTTTTATGTCTCTGACGAGCGTTTTTCCTGCCTGGCTGTATGCACCTGCCAATTTCTTGGCCTGGTTTTTCTATTATCCGTCGCAAATTTTGGTCTCAAACAGTACAAAGTGTGCTACAATAGATGCAAAGGAAGGTAAATGTTAATGGAGGTATATGGAAGGTAAAAAATCACACTCACCCAGCAGTGGTCAACGCGCAATTCTAGTTTTTGGTGCCCCCTGTAGTGGTAAGACTACATTCAGTCAGCAATTCGCCGCACAGTTCAACGCCACATTCTACGACCTTGACCTTTTGCAACAAGAACATAATTTATCACGTCAATTTATTCTATTACTAGTAGCAGAGATCGCCAAAACTGGCGCTACGCTAGTCTTAGAAGGCGGTAATGATACCGAAAAAGATCGTCGCGAATTATTAAGCATTTTACGCAACGCCGGTTACACACCTACTCTTATCTGGATCCAAACCGACGTCAGTACAATTCGTGCACGCCTCAAGAATAAGCTCAAATCTGTCGAAAAGGCCAAGCAAGTCTACGATAACCGTGTCAAGGCTCTCGAGGCGCCATCAGACGCCGAGGCTCCGATCGTCTTGTCTGGCAAGCACACTTATCCTACCCAGCTAAAGCAAGTCCTGACTCAGCTCTAAAATGATTCTCAACGACCCAGAATTCGGGGAGGTGATTATTCGCAAAAACCCACTTTCCAAAAGTGTGCGTTTTTCCGTGTCGCCATCCGGACGCTTGCAAATGTCTGTACCTCAGCATACGAGTGATTTTTTGGTGAAAAGATTTATCAAAATTAATCGCAATCTCATCAAAGAAAAAATCCCCCTTGCTGACCCTAAGTCTCAACGCGCCCGCGACGCCAAGAAAAAGATTCTCATGAAAAAAGCCCGGGATTACTTGCCGTACCGGCTTGAGTATTATGCTAAATTATACGGCTACGAATACGACAAATGCCGGCTCAGCCACGCTGCCACCAGGTGGGGAAGTTGCAGTAGTAATCGCACGATTTCACTCAATATCGGCTTGATGCAAGTGCCAGAAGTTCTGCGTGACTATGTAATTATTCACGAATTAGCCCATCTTAATCACATGGACCATTCGGATCATTTTTGGCAAGAAGTCGGCGCCCACGATCCACATTACAAAGAACACCGCAAAAAACTCAAACAATTCTCCCCCGGAGTGTAAAATCAGAAATTTTAAGGTTATTTTAAGCTTCACAGCAATTTTATCTTGCAAAACCATAAAAACTAGTTGTAAAAAATTACATGATATGATAAAATGTGATGGTATAGTATATTAATTAAACAACAATTACGCTACTAGACGACAGAGCAGGCCTTAGAGCTTGGTCCGTCGGTTCTATCTTTGAGAGAGTGGAGCCGATCGACCATAGCAAGGGAACCACTCATTAGTCTAGGTTTCGTAATGTTAAGGGAAAGGATCAAGATGCAAGTCATCATCGGCACCAAAATTGGTATGACCCAGATCATCGGCGAAGAT
>CAYUHY010000031.1:0-10970 GCA_964444615.1 uncultured Candidatus Saccharibacteria bacterium
AACTCTTGGAGCAGTTCAGATGGTGGGATAAGAGTATCTCGGAGATTCAAACTCTGATTCCGCTACTTACAAATAGTGATTTGGAATATGTAAAAAGCGAACTAAAGCGACTAACACAGCAGAGATAAGTGCTAATAAGCGTAGCATACAACATATCCTCGCTGGGAAACTGGCGAGGGTTATTTCTTGTCCTAGATTTGTTTCATCTTGGCAACAAGTTGTTCTACCTGTTCAGTATCACCACACCTAACATAATCACCAAATACGATAAACGGACGGACTAGCACCCTGAGCCTAACTTTTTCTCGTAGAACATCGTCTGCTCCGTAGGCATCCAACATTGCTGTTCGGAGTTCCTCGCTGCTGACATCCATAAAGTCGCCAGCCTCGTCAAAATAACACATCTCACTGAAGTCGATGATGCCAACCTTGCCCTCGTCATCGACAAAGATATTCCCATCACCGAGGTCGCCGTGAGAGTAAACTATGTTCTCCCCCAGTTCTCCCAGTCTTGTCGGAATCGTCTCAAATACGAACTGGTCGAACCGAGCGATTTCTTCCCCAGAAAAGTAATCAGCCAATCTTTCGTGTGATTTCTGATAGCGTTCCTGCCAAGCAGCCAATTCTTTGTCAAGAGTAAATACTTCGGCGTTCTCTGGGTGAACCTGATGAAGCTTGCGTAAGACGGAGGCGAGTTGTGTGCCAATGTTCTGATAATCTGGGTTTGGAAGTGAATCAAGTGACTGTCCGACTACGCCGTAAATACCGAGATAACTGTCGTCTGGGGAAATCCAGCCTACCTTCTGAGTGTTGATGTCGAGCCCCAGCGAGTTGATAAATTCCAGAGCCTTGATTTCTGGTTCATACTTCACTTCTGGCGATTTCTTGAACTTGAAGACGATGCGACCATTGTCGATAACATAACCTCGACTCCAAAAAACATCGTCAGCCAGTTTGACCTGGTCTGGCGACACGCCTGTGAGTTGTGCGATGGTTTGAAGTTCGTGGTCTTTCATAGTATAATTTTATTATGGAAAGTGAAATAAATCCAGCAGAAGTTCAGTTAGAGCGAGTCACTGAATCGACACGGCAGGCACTTTGGAATCTGTTACAGTATATGCTTTTTGAGACCAGCCCATCAGGCAAGAATGTGGCAAACGAAGATGGGAGTTTTGACTATAAGTATTTTGATAACTATTTTACCGATAGCGACCGAGATGCTTATTTGATAAAGTCGAAAACTGGCGAATTGATGGGGTTCGTAATGATTAACCAATACCTTCAAAAAGTGAAGACTGGACACTCAATTGCCGAATTTCTGGTATTGCCGAGGTTTAGGCGAAACGGAGTAGGCAGCGAAGTAGCAAGACGGTGCTTTGCGATGTATCCTGGCAACTGGGAAGTCGGTCCAGCGGATGGGAGTGAATCGGCTTACAGGTTTTGGAAAACGGTGATTGATAAAATAACAGGCGAGGAAAATCGACTGGAGGATGGATTATTTGTGTTTAGTAATGGCAAAGATGTCTGAGCATCCTGACTGATTGACTTAATTTCAAAAAAACAATCACTCCGATTGATTAACAGGGGTGATTTTGTTATAATTAGGGTAATGAAATTAGAGGATGTGACGAAAGATGGCGAAACGTTATTACTATGATAAACGACCCGAAGGACGCTCAAAAGAAGAACAAGCAAAAATCAATAAACAGAATTGGGAAGAATGGTATCAGTGGCTCTTGAAGACAATGCAAGGTGCGGTAGATTATCTTGAAGAGAAAGAAGAGGCTAGCTATCGCCTCCGTAAGGCACTCGAGAACGGAGATATTGCTTTTACTTGTGAAGAACTGTCAATTTTGGAGTTCAATGACGACTATACCGTGGCGAAGTATGATGGTAAAGAGGTAAAGTTTAAGAAAGGTGGTCTCGAAAACGAAATGCTTGGTATCCTGGTTCGAGCAGCCAAGAGCGAACATAAAACTATTGTTGAACAACAGTTGGTCGGTTCTTTAGAGCGAGCAACCAATAAAGATTGCGAGTTCAAGATGGTTCGAAATACTCGTGACAGGTTGAATACGAAATTCCAAAGCGGGCTTGGGCTGCCGAACGTAGTCAAATTAGACGATGGTAAATATGAGCTTGAGGAGCGATATTTACGCTTATCCAAAAAATAAAGTCTGACTTTTTTCGTGATAACAGGGGTAAAATAAAGAGTCGAAAAAGTCTAGTGCCCCCTAAAATGGGGGTATGCAAAGTGAAGAAAACCGAGTAAAGAGTGAGGAACAGTCAAAATCATTGACTGGTGCAGACGAACTCTTGGCTCGGTTTTTCGATGTTTTGATTGAAATGGATTTCGAGCAGCAACGTAAACAACGAATGGAGAATAGTAATGAAGGTGTCTGAAGTCAATGTAGTGCCGATTCGACCAAAGGATGGATTAGTTGCTTTTGCGAGTTGCGTGATTGACGATTCGCTATATCTTGGCTCTATCGCCGTGCATACTCGTCCATCTGGCGAATATCGTTTAGTATTTCCAACTAAGGTGATTGGTGACACGAAGGTAAACGTATTCAATCCGATTACTAGAAGTGCTGGTATTGCCATTGCTGAGGCGGTGGCAAAGAAATGTGATGAAATTTTTGGAAAATGTGATGAGGAAAATTGCGATGATGGATACCGTGACACTAATCTATACCTGTAAAGAACGTCTAACTCAGGCAAACTCACCATTTTTAGACTTCTCCAAGAATAACAAAGGTTTCACTCAAGCCGTCTTGAACGGTGATAAATTACACCGAGAGCGTGGGTTATACTATCCCACTATACGATATTGCGAACGACCAGTCGGTGGTGGAACTGCAGGCACTACTTGGGAGTTAGCGATTGAGTTCTCGATACCAAAACTCTTGTGCGGCAGTAACTTATACGAATTTGATGAGGCATCGCTAGACCTTATCGTGCAGACTCTGCACGAACGCATTACTGAAATGGGGATTATGTTTATCCAGCAGACTGACATTCCACAACTTTATGTGAGGCGAATGGACGTTGGAAAAAATATACTGATGAATAGCCGTCTTGGAGTTGATAATGTAATTCGTTGCATCGCTAATGCTAATGTGAACCATTGGCTGAAGTTCGACAAAGTGAATTATGAAAATGGTGGTTGCCTTATTCGATTTCACTCTAAAAACGAAGATATAGCTTTTTATGACAAGAGCAAAGAACTTGAGCAAAATTCGGTAGGCGACGGTGCTTTGTCTCCAACAAAATTTTCAGGCGTATTGCGGTTCGAAATTAAGATGAACAGTAAGAGGCTAATCGAACGGCAGATGAAGGCTACTGGATTAAAAATTCCTGATGCGTGGGAGTTTCAAAATCTATTCACGAATGAAGTATGTCAGACATTACTACTGAAACGACTGAACTATATCTTGGATTGCATTCCCAAAATTCCACTCGATGATGAAGAGAACACTTCAAGCTTACTGGCTAACATCATAGCAGAAGAGTCTCAAATATCAAAGCGAGGTGGTCTTAACAGGTCACTCACACGTCTAGGGCTTATCTATGCCTTAAAGAGTGGGGTGAGTATGCGAGAACTGGAAACAATGGCTGAAGGTGGATTTGGTAAAGCAGCACTTGGGCAGTTGAAGAATATCCGAGGCAGCCCTGGGCATTACCAATTAAAAAACTTATTAGCCGTCAAAAAAGCGGTTGAGGAGTTCAGGATGTTGAATCCGTTTTAATGGAGAATGTTCCTTATTTATGTTATAGTATAGGTAAGGAAACACTCTCTTGACAGTAAAAACTAATTATCTCAGAAGGAGAAATATATGCTTAAAAATTACGAAGGTGTAAAAGGTGTTTTAATTGCGAGGGTGTCAGAGGAAGGTCAACGAAAAGCCTTACCAGCCCAAAAGCGAAACCTAGTAGAGTATGCCGACAAACGTGGTCTTGCCGTGGACGAGGAGAAGGATTACTACGAATTTGACGAAACGGCTTATAAAGGCGATGAGCGTGAGAAGTTCCACGAACTCACCGAGAAGATTAGCAAATCGGCTGAAAAGGAGTTCCAGGTCGTAGTGTTCGATAAGATTGACCGTTTTTCTCGTGACTATTCTGATGAATCGGTGCGAACTTTTCGCAAACTTGTGAAAAAAGGCAAAATCGAACTACACTTTGCATCTGAAGGACTTATCATCCACAAAAATTCACCTGCCAGCGATTGGACTAGGCTCGGAATGGGTATGGTGATGAGTGAAAATTACTCGGCTTGCGTGTCTGACAATGTTAAACGGTGGCAAAAGAACGCTGTTGCAATGGGCAAATACCCTGGAAAGGTGCCAATTGGGTATCGCAATATCACTACTGGCTACGATGCTCGTGGCGATAAGATTACGGATGTCATCGTGGATGAAGACCGAGCACCATACATCAAGAAAGCCTATGAGCTAAGGCTGCAAGGATATTCGGTCAAAGCGATTACACTGCAATTAAAGAAGGATGGTCTGACGAATCCGAAAACAATGCGACCGTTGCCGCCAAGTTCCATTGACGTAATGTTGAAGAATCCGTTTTATATTGGTCAAGCAAAATGGGGTGATACAGTTTATCAACATTGCTACCCACCAATCATTGATTCGAGGGTATTTGAAGCAGTGCAGAGGATAAATGACGAAAATGCAAAGGATAGTTTTGGTGCAGCAAAAACGAGTGTCTGCAAGGTGTATCCTCACTCGAAACTCCTTTACTGTGGTGTTTGTGGTGGAGTTATGTCGCCATACACCAAGAAAGGTCACGTTTACTTGCGTTGTTCGAAAAGCAAAGCAGAATGTGGTAATTGTGGAGTGTCTGAAGTCGAAGTAGATGAGACCATTATGGATGTGCTCGCCCATATTCAAGTCACCGATAAGGATGTATTAAGGATTCTCAAGACGATGAAAGATAAGCACGACAATGAGCAACGCTACTTTACTAGTCAAATCAACTTGGCTCGTGCTGAGTATCGCAAACTGGAACGCAAGAAGGACGTGGCATACGACGACCGCCTCAATGGTAGTATTACGTTGTCACAGTATGAGAAGATTGCAGCCACGTGCGACAAACGGATGGCTGAATTGGATGAGCAAGTAGCACAGTTGGAAAGTGAGGATGGAAGTTTCTTGGTGGATGCTGCGTATCTGTTAGAACTGGCAAAACGTGCATCTGACCTATACAAAAGTTCGAGAAATGAGTTAAAGAACAAATTATTGAAAACCATTTTCTCGAACCTAAAATCGACCAACAAAAAAGTCGATTTCTCCCTGTTGGAAGGCATCGACGTATTCTTTTTCGCATCTAAAACTAAATTATGGCTCCCGGGGCCGGGCTCGAACCGGCAACCTCGAAGTTAACAGCTTCTTGCTCCACCATTGAGCTACCCGGGATTACTAATTTATAGTATAAGCCACCTCTCGCGAATTGTCAATAACTTTCCCGCTATTTTATCAGATATCTGCTCAGCAAGATACAATTCAGCCCATCTTCCTCTGTCGCGCCAAAATCGCAAACTCATCATAATATTTCATCATCTTTGCGGCATCGGTTTTCAATTCCCCACCATAAAAATAATCACAAAACTCCTCTCGCGCCCGACAAACTTCCCTCAGACGCGCCGGCTGATTCCGCAAGCCCTCTATAGTCAAATCAAACAGCTCCAAAGCCCGCTCAAAAGCCCCCAAAAACCGTTTTTCATTCTGCATTTCTTTGGCTTTAAGAGACCTCGAAACTTCACTACCGATATTTCCCATCTGCTCAGCAAGCGACAATTCAGCCCATCTTCCCGCCGCCATCTCCTTATGAATATATGCTTTTATTTCAGCCATTTTGCCACCACCTCGCGTATCTGACCCCTAACCTCAGCATCATCTACACCGCGAGTGCGATTACCTTGACGCGGCCGAATATTAATCATTGAATCAAATTCTATTATCCCATCACTATCATAGCCATCCGGATACAAATTTATACCCCACAAATTTTCTTGTAAAGAGCCTTGCGCAAAGAGCAGTTGCTCTAGATCAGCATGCATCTCAGCATCTATCGCCAACAAACAATTCTGCACATCAACTACACCTTTAACCATTTCATCATTATAAATATTTTCACAATCCCATAGCTGCTCAGACTTCAATATCTCATCTAATATTCTCATACTTACAATTATACCTTAATCACACGCATTCTTCACGCAAACCACCTTAAAATTTCCTTAAATTCCTCCCGATTCCCCGCCCTTACTTGCACTCTACGGCAAAATAAGCATAAAACTATTGATTTTTATAGCAAACTGTGTTATAATGAAATTATAGACCTATTTTCTGAAGATTCTAGCGAGGTCGCGAGGTTTTTGATGAATTTTGAGTTTGAAGAGCTATTCACCGCCGATAAAATCTACATCACTGTAGCCGTAATTGCTACCGTGCTGTTGTTTTTGGTGTCCGTACTCGTCGGCGTCACTACTAAACGTCGCCAGCGCGAAGCCATAGAGCGTTACAAATATCGCCCCCGCAAACACCTTATGGTCGGGAACGAAAAGCAATGTTTCCAAATGTTAAACGAACTTTTTGGCGAAAAATTCTACATCATCCCCGACGTCAGCCTCTCTTCTCTCCTTAGCCACAAAGTCGGCACCCAAGATCGTTACGCCGCTTACCGCTTTATCGAAAACAAAAGCGTCGATTTCGTCCTCTGTAACAAGCGCAGCCTACGCCCAATTTGCGCCGTTAAACTCGAGGATGGCATCCACAACGACGTCAAAGAACCCGGCAGCGACCCTCGCGACATGGAAAAATTCTTCCGCAGCGCCCACATTCCCTTTATTTTTCTCAGCAAAACCCAACGCCTCACCCCCGAATACATTATCGAGGAATTCTCGCGCGTAGTGTACGAAACCAGCAAAATCAAACCCGCTCCACGCGGTCGTCGCAAAAAATCCACCTCCGACGAGGAAGTCTAAAGCCTAAATCAACCTCCAGAAAGCATCCAGGCAATCATTATCTAGAAAAAGCCCACCAAAATAGCCCCGCCGTCCAGCAGGGCTATTTCTCAAAAGTAATTGCGCCACGAAAGTTGGTCTTATGGATCGGCTACCTCCGGAAATCGAGAAATCCCAGAAGAATTTAATACTTTCCATATGATCGCCAAGCTAAAACCGCCCACCCCACTTCGCAATTGCCAAGCTAAAACTTACAACTGTCTTATTTCGCAATCACCAAGCCCAAAATCGCCAAGCTCAAATTACAATTATCTTACTTTGCAATCGTCAGACTAATCTTGCGACCATCTTTGTCGACATCCAGCACCTTAAACTTCTTGCGCTCGTTTAAGGTAAAGACTTTCTCTGGATCCGCATCGTTACCATTGCCAAGCTCCGACACATGCACCAAAGCCTCCACCGCTGGAGAAATCTGTACAAAAGCACCAAACGGAGTAATCCGGGTAATCGTACCCTCTACCTCGTCGCCCCGCTTCAGGTCGGCCACCTCAGAAAGCCATGGATCTTCCGTTAATTGCTTAATCGAAAGCGACAGACGTTCCTTGTCGATCGCGATAATTTTCGCCTCGATCGTCTCGCCTACCTTTACGTAGTCAGATGGATTATTGACGCGTTCCCAAGAAATCTCAGAGATATGGATCAAACCCTCCACGCCATCAACATTTACGAAAGCGCCGAAATCTACCACGCCAGTTACCACGCCTTTTACAACGTCGCCCACGTGCAGCTCAGCAAAACGCTGTGCCAAACCATCTTTTACGGCTTCTTTCTCAGAGAAAATCAGCTTATTATCCTTGCGATTAGCATCCAAAATACGCACTTTCATCGGCTTACCAACCAACGAATTCAAACGTTGCAAAATCTCGTCCTTATCTGACGAACCTACACGTGGATAATGCTCCGCGGAAAGCTGAGAAACCGGCAAGAAACCCCGGATCCCCTCGTACTCCGCCAACAAACCACCCCGGTTAGCATCAAATGGAATCACTTCAATCACTTCAGTATTATTAATGCGAGATTGAATCTCATCCCAACTCTTCTCTTTAGCAGCCTTGCGCAACGAAAGCAGAATCGTGCCATCGCCCATCTCCGCTTCGATCACAGAGGCTGTAACCTCATCGCCAACCGCTAAATCTTTAGCAAATGACACCTCGCGACGCGGCACCATACCTACACCACGCGCACCGAGATCAATTAAAATCTCATGTTTGCGAATCGACATTACCTTACCGGTAACGGTCTCACCAACGGTTGCCCGCTTGAAGCTATCCTCGCTTCCAGCCAGCAATTCGTCCATAGTTAATTTGGCTTTTGCCATATAAAATTATTATCCTTTCTTCAGGCTCGTTCAGGGAAGATGAAGCTGCTAACTCAGAAACATGAAACCCTACTCCGTCAGATCTTCATAATTCCTGAACGAACCCGAAATCTACTCCTTATTATAACAAATTACTCCTCTATTGTCTAGCATAAGTTTAGCCTATTTTAAGCTAAATGTGCTTATTCGTTCACATGTTCCAAACAGGGCAAAAAACATTCATGGCTTTTTAAGCTAAAAACCTAATATACTTGCTCATTAAACTTTTTATGCAGGATAAAAATATCTTCATTTAGCATATGATTAAACTGAGACCAGCAGTAATCTAACCGCCTTAAATCAGCCACCCGCCCATCTTAGTCCAGCAACCTGCTAGCCTCAGACTAGCCACCTACCCGTCTTAGACCGGCCGCCTACCCGCCCAATAAATCCTCACAACGCGGGCAATGATAAATCCCATCTTCCGTCTGATAGCAGGTCAAACCGCAATTCTTGCAACAAGATTGCCGATGCAGCCATTCCCGATAAGTATCCAGCTCTTCCTCCACGAAATCCTCATCATAATATATATTATATACCTCACAAAGCCGCCGCGCCTCTGTCCACGCCGCTCGCTCCATCTTCACGCGCTCCAAATCCACCCCAAAATTCCGGTGTTTTAGCCGAGCATGCCCCACCTCATGTAAAAGTTGCAGACAATTATTATCCTGTAAAAATTTTTGTTCAACCCCAGAATTCCCCCGACATTTTTTCGGCTCCAAGGGAATTTGCGGCTCATCTTTTTCTTGTTCAAGGAGAATCGGCGGCTGAATTATTTCCTGGCTGCCAGTGGCGAGCAGAGCTGTATTTTGACTAGTAGCGGTAGATTGAACCATTTTTTGCTCCATACCTTCACTCTGAACAAGATTTTGTTCAAAAACAATCGTCCGCGGGAACCGAAAGCTAAATTTTCGCCCACTTTTGAACACCAAATCAGGGTAATCGCGCCGCAGAGTACACAAAAGTTCCTCAAACTGCATCACTTTTTTATTCACCTCCTACCTAAAGTCATTATAACTCAAGCCCCAATTAAAAGCGACCATAAGGGGAATCTCTAAATTTCGCCTCAATCTCCCAAAACCCGAACACCGCCTGCCCCTCCACCCGAACAAATCCCAGCCGCCCACGGTTTTATTCTGCTTATCATTCTCTGCTCTTGAGCCGAAAATTTTCCCATTTTTCTAGCCTTTTTAACTCATAATTTTCCCGAACACAACCCTCTTATTATGACATAATTCAGCAGAAAAAACAGCCTCTACTTTTCCCTGTGCCGCCAATCCTGCTCAAAACCTCTCTTAAAACACCAGATATTTTCTACACACTAATTTCCCTATCAATCTACTCCACCGTAAGCTTAGCAGATCTCTAATATAGGCCAAAAACACAGCTTAACTCGCGACCATGCAAAGAGACGATACTTTCGTACCGTCTCTAGCTTAGGCTCTCGCCTTCAAATAATTATCAATTAAGCATTGGTCTTTTTAGCTGGACCACGACGACTAATACGTCCGCCCTTTGCACCCGCGATGCGAGCAAGAGCTGGATTAGCGGCGAAGCCACCAGTGTGACCATTTTGGCCACCTTTGCGACCAATCTGGGAATAAAACTCCTTACCGTACTTAGCACGGTTAGTTTGTGCAGCCTTAAGGCCACCAGCCTTAGTTCCTGACATAATTTTAAACTCACTTTCTGCCCACCAATTCAATTCTATATTGCCACCCTTTTCTCAGGTGTTATCACCATTTTAGCATACTGCTTCCGTTTTGTCAATACTTTTTATGCCAAAATTAACTTTTTGCAACTATTTTCCATCATATTTCCCTACTCTAGTCAATCCGCAAACTCCTCTTTAGATCCAAAATTTATTAACATAATCCCCCATTCTGTCAAGCATAGGTTTTTCGCACTCTGTGGAAAAACCCTATTGACATTATTCACCTGGTGATATAAAATAGAGGTAGTTTTGAGTAATTCACTGCGAGGATACTCAAAACTTCTTCAAAAAGAAGAAACTCCTATATTGTTATACCAAAGATACCCCGTTCAGAGGTATCTTTTTGGTTTAATATCAATTTTAGGTTGTTTTATACTCCTGTTCTATCAGAAAAATCCACTCCACAAAAGCATTTTTTATAGCAAAAGCCTCATCTTCACAAAAATGAGCCCAAAATAAGGTTATTAACGGCCATATTTTGCCCTCTAAGGCCATTTACAAGGCCTACAAGGCCACTTTAAGCCAAAAGTGCTATACGAATGCGTTTCGCGCCAAAAAGCCCCCAAAACGGCTCTAAATAAGCTTAAACGTGATATTGAATATTCGCCTAAGTCATTTTTAACTCCTTTTGCCCTCAAGCCTGCCAAAACGCCTCTTTTGCCCCTCAGTCCTACTAAAAACACAAAAAATCGCCACAATGGCGAATTCTAACAAAAAATAGTGAGGTGAGATTGCGAGCGAAGACAAAAGCTTGCTTTTGCTCTTCCGAGTAATCGCTGTCCGCTCTGGCAAATCCTTGATTTGCCAGTACCACAGACCTCGTCATTATCAGTGACGCGCTCTAACCAGCTGAGCTATATCCC
>CAYUHY010000032.1:0-9870 GCA_964444615.1 uncultured Candidatus Saccharibacteria bacterium
TACCTGAGAACCCTCCAGATGTCTCATTTTTGTGCATCTTGAGTTGGAACTTAGGATCTTTAGATTTACAAAACTGCACTTTTGGGTTACAATATGTTTGCGATGACATTTTGCATCGCGGTGTATTTACTATATTATGCACTCGTAGCTCAGTTGGCTTGTACGAGGCGCTTGTCGCCGAGAAAATCAAATATCGCGTTGGTTTCCAACCCCTGGCTAGCTGTAGCGATATTAGCCAATTAACATGTAAAGTATGCACTCGTAGCTCAGTTGGCTTGTACGAGGCGCTTGTCGCCGAGAAAATCAAATATCGCGTTGGTTTCCAACCCCTGGCTAGCTGTAGCGATATTAGCCAATTAACATGTAAAGTATGCACTCGTAGCTCAGTTGGATAGAGCGTTGGTTTCCGGAACCAAAGGTCGCAGGTTCGACCCCTGTCGAGTGTACCAAATTCCAAAATAACTCCCGCGGGAGTTATTTGTGATTTTAAGTTTATTAAAACAATAATAATCGTAGACT
This sequence comes from uncultured Candidatus Saccharibacteria bacterium, assembly GCA_964444615.1. Classification (GTDB taxonomy): domain Bacteria; phylum Patescibacteriota; class Saccharimonadia; order Saccharimonadales; family Saccharimonadaceae; genus Nanosyncoccus. The sequence goes on from CAYUHY010000032.1 coordinate 520, forward strand.
AAAAATCATCACGCACCGAACTCTTGATTTTTCTTACCCAAGGCTTTACAATAAAGATAGCATGGCGGAGGAAAATATGAAGCAACAAAAACAGATGAAGCCTAGCGCAAGTATCGTGGTAGCGGTGACAGCGGCAATTATTATGCTGATCGGAATAGCTTTTTCTGTTGCACGATTGGTCGCGCCGTCTGATTCTACTAATCCTCCTGCGGATGATGCAGCTTCCGACAGTCAAGAGCTACCTCTGCCGGAAGTTTCTGAAGGCTTGCGAGGGACTTTTGGAATTGATAAAAATATCAATGAGTCCACTATTGACCGCTATCTTAATCGCGAAGACTCGGTCTATCGCGATATGCGTATGCTGAAGGATCCCGCAAATTACGAAGCGATTGATGGTGATTCATATCTTTCTGGTTTTGTGCGCGGTTTTGAAGCTGTGCCGTATCCATATATTATTAATGTAAACGGTTTGCCAGCGGAAGTGGGTGAGACTTACAAAGGGGAGACTCTCTTCACTCAGGATGCTGACGGCAACGTAAAAGCAAATTATCGCGAATCCATGCAAATTTTAGAAGATTTATTCCCGAAGAATAAAAACATTTTCTTAATGTGTGGCGGTGGTGGATATGCAGGTATGATGAAAGATTTATTGATTAAACTTGGTTGGGATAAAGATAAAATCTACAATGTAGGTGGATATTGGTACTATGAGGGTGATAACAATGTAAAAGTCAAGAATGAGCTTGACGGAGAGACAGTTTATAGTTTTTGGAAAGTACCTTATCACGAAATTAATTTCGCAGATTTGCATGAGAAAAAATCGTGAAACTATCAAAAACCAAACTTATCATTATCGTAATCAGCGCGTTTCTGCTAATTGCAGTAATAGTAGTTCTAGTAGCGTTTTTAACTAAACAGACTTTTTCGCTTAGCGAAGAGTTCTATGGCAAAGACGAGACCTTTATCAGCGCAAACGTCGACGAAATCAGAAATTTAATTAAAGACAAAAAATCCTTCGCGGTTTTTGTTTATCAGCCGGCTTGCCGTACTTCAGAAGATTTTGAAAAGATTGTCCAAAAATATGGTTTCGAAAACAAAATCAGCTTCCTCAAAACTAATTTCTCCGACATCAAAAGTTCAGGTTTAGTTCCAGAACTTAAGTATTATCCATCTATGTTACTATATCATGATGGCAAACTTGTGACTTTTTTGCGCGCTGACAGCGACGAAGATGTTAAAGTTTATCAAAACGAAGCTGATTTTGTCACCTGGTGGCAAAAATATGTCAAAAGTTGATAATTAATAAGACTGGGTTTTGGGGTGGGGAAATATAGAAATTTACTGCAATCAATTCGTCTGCAAATAATTTGTACCAAATGTTGGAAAAATCCCCAAAATCGCTCTTCTCTTTTTTGATAGTTTGTGCTATAATAAAACCAAGTTGATGTGGGTCGGTAGCTCAGCTGGTTAGAGCATCTGCCTCTTAAGCAGAGTGTCGAGGGTTCGAGTCCCTCCCGACTCACCATAATAAAATAAGTCCTTTAGGACTTTATTTTATTATGCAGGTACGAGAATCAACATAGGTTCGTCACGCAGGAGTGGCTGTAGCCAAAAAAGGGAGCTCGCTCACTTTTTGGGCGCTACGACCGCGGTCAAGGCTTTTCTTTAGAAAAGCCGGTCCCTCCCGACTCACCACAATTTGAAGCAGAATAGCCCTATTGGGCTATTTTTGTATCTGTTATTTAGTGAACAAATTTGTTGTACAATTTTACGAGTTATCCGCGACTGTCAGCCGAAGTATGCAGTTATCCGTCCCAAAGTGCGTTTTTTGTGGTAATATAAAATGCCGACTAGCCTTAGTTAAAGTAGCAAAATCGCTATATATATAATATAGAGCGAATTAGCGGCCTAAAACCTTGACGGCTTCGTAATGGTATGCTAATATGTACTTATAGCACCCTGGTTTGGATTCGTTCCCGCCAGGGGTTTTAAGTATTATGGACATATAATAAATGAAGAAACTGAGCAATGTAACAGGAACTTTAATGCTGTTTATACTGCTATTGGTAGTATTCCCATTAGTTTGGTTTTTAGTGGATAAATGCAATGTCTTGAGCTATTTAGGTCTCATTGACACAAATAACCCTCCGAGCGAGTGGTCAGTGGTTTTTATAGGATATTTCGGTTCAGCAGTTGCAGCAATAGCTGGGTATATCGCTGTTATTCTAAGTTTAAATGTACAGAATAAGGCTAGACAGGAAGATAACGCCAAAGAAGTTTTGCCACTTCTTGCCGTCGAACCGTATTATGGGACTGTCTTAAAACCAGTTGTCATAACTAATGGTGACCCAGAATCTGCAAATCTGAACGTTGCTTTAGGTGGAATTTTATACTTAAGAAATGTGGGTATGCGAGAGATGTATAGCTTGGAAGCTGCCAGTATGAAGTCGGACAAATTTGGCGATGTAATACTTCGTACAGAAATAACTCCTATTTTATACAAAGAGAATGACGTATTTTTGTGCGTCTACCCTGTCATAGATGGTACAGTAGATGGTAAAAATATCCATATTTAAGGGCAAACTTTTGAGGCTCATAATGAACTCAGCTTGCCTATAGATATAACTTTTACGTACCAAGACTGCTACAAGAATAGATATGCACAGGATTTTAGGTTGTCCTGCACTAGCAAACTTAATCTTACTGAATGCCATGATAATGTTGCCCTATATACTGGCACGATTGTTGAACAATGTGAAATAGTCAGCGCGCCGAAACCACTAAATCGCAATTAACGCTTACGCTAGTTAGCTTGCTTCTATTCCTGCAAAATCTCCACATATAATATACAGCGGTTTTGCGACTTCAAGTTGGCAATCCGTCAGGTCTGTCAACTAGCCTTTGATCTATAGCCGCACTGGGCTGGGCTAGGTTAGGATTATTGCTTATTTTTGTTGCCAAGACCCTCCAGATCTCGTTATGCTACAATAGTAGTAAGAAAAGAGGAACTTGGGGGATTACACAAAAACTAACACAGGATTTAACCTGATGAAGAAAATTACTTATTTTTCTACCTTTTCTGGTATAGAAGGATTTGAGCTGGGGATTGAGAATGCTGTAGCAGAGCTAGGCATAGCTGCCGAATGCGTCGGCTTCTCAGAAGTGGACAAGTTTGCCATCTGGGTCTATCAGCGACATTTCCCTAATACTCAGAATTACGGTGATATTACAATAATTAACACTAATCAGCTATCAGACTTTGATTTGATAGTGGGCGGATTTCCTTGCCAAGACGTAAGCATAATTGGCAAACGAGCTGGTTTAGCTGGAGAAAGAACAGGATTATTTTATGAACTCGCAAGAATACTTAAAGCAAAACAACCAAGATACTTTGTCTTTGAGAATGTCAAAGGTCTACTCAGCTCCAACGAAGGAGAAGGCTTTAGGCAAATCTTACAAATCATCGATGGATTGGAACTTAGGATATTAGAGTTTTTCTAATAAACTTACATATGATATACTAATAAATATGATATCCCACTTTATTAAAAGAATTGCTCCATTTTCAAGAGTCACTCTAATACTGGAGGGAATTACTTTGTTTTTGATTAGTTTAGCGTTTGCGGCTGATCACTTGATGGACCAAACTGGCAGTCCACCTCAATCAGCGGTAACAGGCGCACTACTTCTCTTTATTGCAGTTTGTGTTAGTATTGTCGCTGCGGTTACATTGATCATAAATGTGTTTAGAAATAGGATTGATTTAGGAACAATCATTTCAGCCGTACCCTTTATAGGTTTTGCAATTTGGGGTATTTGGTATTCTTATACGGAGCCAACTTGGGCGAGAAATGTATCATTGTATTGGGCAATATTTGCTATAATTATAGTATTTTGGTTGTATGTAATTATAAAATATAAGAATAATCACTAAAGCTATTAAATTATGTATTTATACTGAGATAAGATCAATCTACTAACTACTTAGGTTCCAGCCTAAATTACATTGGCCAAATTTCACTCACTGCATGGGTGATTTGAAACCCTGCGCTCTTTTCTTACATTATAAAATTGTGGCCAAACTCGCCCACCCCACATTCCCGAAAGTGTGCTATAATATATCTCATGCAGATTCGAGAAAATGTACCAATTTCTGAATTGACCACGATGCGTTTGGGCGGGGAAACGCGCTTTTTGCTAACTATAGAAAACATTGACGACGTTACCAAAGCCTACGACTTCGCTCGAGAACACAATCTTCCGACTTGGATTATGGGCGACGGCGCCAATACGATTGGTCGCGATGAGGGTTATGCTGGAATAATTTTATTAAACCGCATAAAAGGCATCGAAGTAATTTCCGAGCAAGATGATGAAATTATTCTCAAAGGCATGGCTGGCGAAGAATGGGATGATTTTGTGCAATATGCTTGTGAGCGCGGTTATTCCGGCATTGAAGCCATGAGCATGATCCCCGGTACGGTAGGCGCAGCGCCGGTACAAAACATCGGTGCATACGGGCAGGAAGCCTCGCAGGTTTTGCAATCGGTCGAAGCCTACGATACTAAGAAACATGAGTTTGTCACTATTCCAGTTTCCGAAATGCAAATTGGCTATCGTCAAACGCGCTTTAACCATGGCATTGATGCGGGCAGGTTCCTTATCACTTCCATTACTGTAAAATTACGCAAGCAACCAATGCAACCGCCATTTTACAATTCCTTGCAACGCTATATCGACAAAAATCAAATCACTGATTTCTCACCCATGAACATCCGCAAAATTGTTTGCGAAATTCGCACCGAAAAACTGCCCGACCCACGATATATCGCAAGCGCCGGAAGTTTTTTCAAAAATATTTTGCTCAATCGCAAACAAATACAAAGAGCAGAATTAATGAAAATTCCTATTTGGCATACCGAAGATGGCGGCGGCAAAGTAAATTCCGGCTGGCTCATCGAACAATGCGGATTCAAAGGTAAACTCATCCATGGCATTCGCGTTAGCGACAAAGCTGCTTTAGTTTTGATCAATGAAAGCGCAACTAGCTATGCAGATTTGGATGCCGCCCGTTCAGAAATTATCAGTGCCGTAGTAGAAAAATTTGGTTATATCCTCGATCAAGAACCCGTGGAGATCCCCGTATGAAAAGTCTCAATGGCTCAGAATTGGCTGGCTACATTAAAGAAAGTCAAGCGCATCGCGTTCGCAGTCTCAAGGCTCAAAGCATCCACCCGAAACTTGTCATCATTCGTGACAGCACTAATCCCGTTATCGAAAAATACGTTCACCTAAAACAACGCTATGGCGAAGATATTGGTATAGCAGTCGAAGATCGCTTGGATTCTAATATTGCACAGGCCATCGCCACAGCAAACGGCGACGCAAGCGTACAGGGAATTATCGTACAGCTCCCCCTCCAGAATCAAAATTCCATCAACGATATTAATAATATTCTTCCTCAAAAAGATGTGGATGGACTTGGTGAGGCGAGCGAGTTTGATTCCGCCACCGCCACCGCAATTAACTGGCTTTTGGCTGGCTACAATATTGATTTAACTAATCTTCGCATCGCACTGGTTGGCCGCGGTAAGTTGGTGGGCGGTCCACTCGAACGCATGTGGCGCAACTCTGGATATGACGTTACAGTTTTTGATAGCAAAAGCGACTTAAACAATCTGCGAGATTATGACATCATCGTCAGTGCTACGGGAGTGCCACATTTAATCAAACCCGAAATGGTCAAAGCTGGTGCCGTAATTATAGATGCGGGTACGGCTAGTGAAGATGGTGTATTGGTCGGAGACGTTAGCGATGAAGTACGCTCTCGCCCTGATCTCGGTGCAATTACACCCAAGATTGGCGGCGTTGGCCCACTAACGGTTACAGCGCTATTCGAACATGTCTTAATGGCTGCAGAAAAGAAAGCAAAGTAAGCTTTAATATAATTCCTAAGAGACAACTAAAGGATCAAAGTAAGTTCTAATATATTTTAAAAAGGGGTCGGATTTTACTCCCGACCCCTTTGCGTGATGTGTTTTTGTTTGATAGCTCTCGAGGGTTATATTTTAAGATTTTAGGAATCGCGGGCGACACACCGCACAGCGAATCCGGCGTAACGGTAGTAGTAGTCCGTACCAGGGCGGACGCCGCTACTATATATGTACAGGTTGTACGCGTTGGTAGCATCGAGCGCCGTACTAGACCACCAGTAGCCGTAGGTAGTATCATCGCTGAGGGAGCCATTGCCGACGCGCCCGGTATACTTGAAGTTATAAATGTTGTCTTGGACAATTGCTAGATCACCTGTACTCCAGTTAGTATACTCAGCAAAGCCTGGTTTGAGATTAGTATTGCTAATAGTGAGTCCCATGTTGCGGAAGAGTTTGTAATAGTCAGACCAAGTACTTTCTGTACTAGCATTGCTGGAACCGCCACCGGTTGGGAGTCTCCAACCTTTAGGACAAATGGAAGATGGGGCTTGACTGTTGGCGGCTATGGCGTTTGAAGAACTTGTACCGCCGGTGCCTGCTGTAGCGGCATTCCAAGAATAGTAACCAGTTTCTCCAGCATTGGAGCTAGAGGCTATATAAGATTGTACCGCATAATATCCTTTGTCTTCAGAAAAATCCCTATTTCCAGAAGTAGTATTAAATGAAGTAAGAGTATTAGTAGGTTTTGCTACGCCAGTCCTAGTCGTTTGATCCCAATCATAACCTTGGTTAAGGTCGGTATCGTCCTTACTCAGGCCAGCGGTAGTTAATCGGAGCTTAAGATTGTCGGTCATCCAGCAGCGGCCGTCGGCAAACTTACGCACCGTATATTTATTACTATCCCGAGAATCAGTTAAAGTTTTGCTGGTGCCAACAGCGGTTTTCTCACAAACTCTTGGAGTCATTTCTTGCATAGTGGTGATTTCAGAAAGGTCTGGATCTCGGGCGATACACCGCACGGCGACACCATAATAATGACCATATCCGCCCGTACCAGGACGAACGCCACTACCATTAATATATAAAAAATATGCATTATAGGCATCTTCTGTCGTGCTGGTCCACCAAATACCTTCTTCGGAGCTGTTATGGAGCGAGCCATCCCCCACAACTCCAGTATACTTAAAATTATACTCATCGTCCTGAACAATAGCTAGATCGTCTGAGCCCCAACTAGTATTACCAGTGGTGCTTAGGCTACCGCTGACAGATAGAGGCATATTCTTAAAGAGATTATAGGAATTAGTGTTGCCGCTAATCCCGCCAGTAGGCAAGGTCCAGCCTTTTGGACAAATAGAAGTATTAACGCTTTGGTTGCCTGTAGTTACAGAAGAGTTCCCAGCGCCAGCAGTAGCGGTGTACCAGTTGTAATAGCCAGTGAGGCCAGCAGGAGACGCGGTTTCTGTAATGGAACGATAAGAATATCGATTCGTATTATTAAACTCGGTACGAGTAGAACTGGGTAATGCAATATCACTACCAGTAAAATCGGAGTCAGTAGCTTTGATAGTAGTATTATTAATTCTTAAGTTTTCTGTCATCCAGCAGCGACCGTCAGCAAACTTACGAATGGTGTATTGGTTACTAACACCACTTGGATAGGCACGGTTGTCCATTAATTTATATTCGGCACTGTACTTCTGACCGTCTAGTAGTGGGGTTTCTTCACAATATTCAGGATGAGTGGCGAGGTCTTGCATGGTATTGGCTTTTTCTAGGCCGATGAGTTTTCTGGGTGTTGCTACCATGCTGAGTTGTATACCGGTCTTGTAATGTCCCGAGTTATTGTTATTTTCTGCAAACTTAGCGGCAAAGACTATTCTTTTGGTAGTAGAATCTAAAGTATTATTAGCGCTTTCTGGCAGTGTAGCATTTTCTAGTCTGCCGGTGCTTAAGTTACTACCATTAGTACCATAAGTTGGTACAGTATAATATGTTAATCCAGCATTAGTAGTGTCATTATTAGTAGTATTATTCGTCCAAGCAAAACCCCAGGAGTTATTACTAAGGCCACTTCCTGTCTTACCTCCTGCACCAGAAAGCGTAGTAGTACCGCCATCTAGTTTTAAACTATTATAGCCATTTGCATATGATACTTGTAATGTATAACTATCTATATCACTAGCACTATATGTTACATTACTACTTAGATACGCAGTATCGCCAGGCGCTACCGTGGTAGATAAAGTCGGATTACTAACACTTAGTGAAGCTGTCGGATTTACGGCAGCGTAACATTCAAAACCACTTATCATACCATTTACCACAAAACTCAGCAAAAGCGTACATATAATATATAGTGGAAATTTAAGGCTTTGCAAACGTTTAGAATATCTCTGTATTCCACCATAAGGGGTCATTCCCCGACTAGACGAGACTGAAATTTTAGCTTTAGATGATCGTTCAATTCCGCCAAACGGAATAATAAATGTTCGACTATTACGGGGCCGATTCTGTTTTAGATATCTAGCCAACCTACTAAGCGGAGTCATGACTACGTGGCTGGCGCGGGTGCGAATCTTTAGATGAGCAGAGCGCCACCAGACGACGCTAGTAGGTTGGTAGATATCTTCCTTACCACAAATAGGACAAGGCTCAATACGCGCATAGGACTTCTTATTACTTTCACTCATTCTTACAGTTGGAATACTATGAAGAGTTAATTTAGTAATAGAATTATTAAGCTTCGACTTCGAGCTAAAAAGAAATTTAGCTAGACCTTTTCCGGAAGACCCAGAAAAATACCCAAAGTTAATATTACGTCTTTTGCGTTGCATCACGCCCTCCTTTTTGTGGATTTTGGAAAACCTAAATAGTTCAGAAGTAAAACTAATTAGATTTTTGGTTTAGTATATATACATACGGCATGACGTTTTACTATGCAATTCTAAAAGTAATTAGAATATAAGTAATAGAGTTTCTAAATTACTATGAAGATGCTGATAATAAAAACGACACCGCAAGTGGTGTCCAACCATTCAATTTGTAAGTTATAACACTCAACAAACCGTCTTACGGTGTCGTTATTATGGTTGAGTGTTACTTATTAACAAATAAAACTTAACTTACATATATTTGAATTGTTGGACAATACCATTTTACCATACTATTTCACTTTTGTGTGCGACAAAAAATCCTCAAAGAGGATTTTTCAAAAACTATATCACTTATAGATGGTGGAGTGGAGGCGACTTGAACGCCCTACCTCAGCAATGCGAATGCTGCGCTCTACCAGGTGAGCTACCACCCCATCACCTACAATATATCACAAAACTCCAGAAACCGCAAGACTGTAGAATTGCAATGGCTCATTAAAACAATTTAGAAATAAGTTCCTATAAAAAGAACTCTTCTTATA
>CAYUHY010000033.1:0-9866 GCA_964444615.1 uncultured Candidatus Saccharibacteria bacterium
ACCTCCTATTCTCTTGATTACACTTATGTTGCACTTAGAATTATAAGTCACAATCTTCTAGCCTATTGACAAAATCACACATACATGCTACAATGGAAAAAGGAGTGTAGTTAGAAACCTTATCCATACGCCCCTAGTACCTCTATAAGTTCTAGTTTACAGATTTGATCAGTCCTCAGCAAATAAGTTTCCCAAGTTAACAGTCCTCAGCAAATCTGCCCCTATTTACTCAGATCTATCACTATCCGCCCATTACTGAAAGGAGAAAGTCATGAAAAAGAACCTGAGTCTCTTCCTGGTCGTCGCCCATTTCTTCGCCTCCCTGTACTGCGTTTCGCCACCGGCGGCTATTACGTTTTATGGCGTTACCTTCTTGTTTCAGGAACTGGCGAAAACCCTCGCAGCTGCATCGTATCTTAAGCTTGCAAGCACCGTTGGCGTGGCCATGATCGGCTGCCTTATCATAGTGTGCGGCTTCTATGTGCTCTTATACCAGCTATTCTTTAAAATCCCCGACAACTTCCTTAGCAGTATACACGTCGACACCACCATCACTAATATTTCGTTAAGTATTGCAACTACCATGGTTCTCTTATCAGCAACAGTCTTTAAACTCGTTGGTTGCACCACAAAAGACTTCATCAACATTACAGGAATAGCATTTATTACTGCACTGATCACTACTCTGATTATGACTAGCGTTACGCTAATTATTAAGTTAGCGCAGCGCAATATCAAGCAGAAAATCTCTACATCCAAGACTACTAGAACCTAATACCCGCACGCCCCGGCCATATGGTCGGGGCGTTTTCCATCCAAAACTACCAAAATCGCCGCACCATTCGCTCTATAGTCAAAAACCCACATTCACCCTATATTCAAAATCACTACACGTTCACTATTTCTAGCCAAAGCTAACCACACATTCGCCCCAGGGTTCACTACAGAGCAAACGGTACTCTAGTCTTCCGCAAACTGCGAATTATACAGCTCGGCATAGAAACCATTTTCTCGCAACAACTCGTCATGCTTCCCTTGTTCCACAATCCGCCCCTCTTTCATTACCAAGATCAAATCTGCATTCCGAATCGTTGACAACCGGTGCGCAATCACAAACGAAGTCCGTCCGTGCGTCAATTTCGCAAACGCGTCTTGAATCAACTGTTCCGTGCGCGTATCTACATTCGAAGTCGCCTCATCCAAAATCATCATCGGCGAATTCGCCACCATCGCCCGCGCAATCGTCAGCAACTGCTTCTCTCCAGCCGAAATATTATCCGAATCTTCCGAAATCTCTGTCTTATACCCTTTTGGCAAACTCTCGATAAAGTGATGAATACTCGCCATCTTCGTCGCTTTCACGATATCTTCATGAGTAGCACCTTTGCGCCCATAACGCAAATTCTCCTCTATCGTACCCGAAAACAGCCATGTATCCTGCAATACCATACCGAACAAAGACCGAACATCAGCCCGCTTCATTTCCCTAGTCGGCACGCCGTCAATCGAAATATACCCCGTAGTCGGATCATAAAATCGCATCAACAAATTAATAATCGTGGTTTTCCCTGCCCCGGTTGGACCGACAATCGCCACCTGCATCCCCGGCTTAATCTTCACGCTAAAATCTTGAATAATCGGTTTGTCCGCCGAATAAGCAAAATCCACCTGATGAAAATCCACTTTCCCCTCAATTTTCTTAATCACCTGTGCTGGATCCGCATCCGGCAGTTCCTCCGGCTCATCCAAGAAATTAAATACCCGCTCGGCCGCCGCCAAAGTTGACTGAATATTCGCCGCAATCTGCGAAATCCCTTGAATCGGCCGGTTAAACTGGCTAACGTATTGGATGAAAGATTGAATTTGCCCAATCGCCAAAGTCCCTTTAATCACCATATCGCCACCCAGCACACAAATCACCGCGTAATTCAAATTCGTGAACACGTTAATGATCGGATAAGCAATCGAAGAGAAAAACTGCGCTTGCCAGCTAGACTGATACAATCTCTGATTCACCCGCGCAAAATGCTCCTCGGCAGTCTCCTCATGCGAATTCGCCTTAATGATCAATTGTCCACCGTAATCTTCTTCGATAATATTGTTTAGCTCGCCCAAAGTCGTACGCTGAGTCCGGAAACAAGCTTGCGCTTTTTTAGCAATTTTACTAATGAAAAACAGCGAAAGCGGTATCGTCAGCAAAGTTACCAACGTCAAAGGTACCGAAATAATCACCATCATCACAATCGAACCAATCATCGTAATCACATCGTTAATTACCTCTGCGAGCACCCGTGCTAGCGAACTCGACACCGCATCCACATCATTGCTCATGCGACTCAGAGTATCGCCAAATTGATGCTGATCAAAATACGAAACCGGCAATTTGGCAATCTTTTCTAGAATCTGATTGCGCATTTTTTCCGCATACCGCTCCGCCGCAATCCCCAGAAGCGCATTCTGCAAATAGTTCAAAATCGACGATATAATATATATTACCGCCAGCCAGATCAGCAAACTACTAATCACGCCCCAATCCAAAGTCCCCGTCGCAGTCAAAGTAGCTACCGCATTAGTGGTAATTTCCCCTAGCAGCATCGGCCCAAACAACGCCAAAATCGCTGAGCCCATCATAAAGACAACCGCCGCTACAATCATTCCCCGCCAAGGTCGCAAATTCCGCGCAAAGCGTTTCAAAGTTGCCGTAAAATCCTTCGGCTTCCCCTCTGCAACTGGTCTAGGCATGCTTCCCTCCTTTCTTCATTTCCGCCTCAAACTCCTGCTCCGACAATTGCGATCGCGCAATCTCACGATAAACTTCACAATTTTGCAACAAATCGCTATGTTTACCCTTTCCTACCAGCTTCCCCTTATCCAACACCACAATCTGATCCGCATCTTTAATCGTGCTAATCCGCTGCGCCACTATCAAAGTCACCGCACCCCTCGTCACCGGTTTCAAAGCCGCGCGCAATTTCGCATCCGTCTTCATGTCCAGAGCCGAAAACGAATCGTCAAAAATATAAATATCTGGATCCTTCGCAATCGCCCGCGCAATCGACAAACGCTGTTTCTGTCCACCCGAAACGTTACTGCCACCTTGCGCAATATGAGCATCATATTTCTTGTCCAGCTTCTCAATAAACTCCGCCGCCTGCGCAATCCGCGCCACTTCGTGCATCTGTTTTTCCGTCAAATTTGGCGCCCCAAACATAATATTACTCTTCACCGTACCCGCAAACAGCACCCCGCGCTGCGGCACATACCCAATTCTCCGCATCAAATCCTTTTGCGCATAATTTCCAATCTCAATACTGTTAATCTCAATCTTCCCCTCCGTCGCCTCATAAAATCTCGGCACCAAATTAATCAAAGTCGACTTCCCTGACCCTGTCGAACCAATAAACGCCGTCGTCTCCCCCGCCTGCGCCGTAAAAGAAATATCCGACAGCACCTTCTCCTCCGCATTAGCGTAAGCAAAACTCACATGCTTAAATTCTACCGATGGCTTCACCGCCGGCTTGCCAATCGTATCCGGCTGCCACTTAATCTTAATTTTACGATCCAGCACCTCATTAATACGCCCCGCCGACACGTTTGCCCGCGGCAAAATCACAAACAGTAGCGTCAAGAACAAGAACGACATAATTACCTGAATCGCATATTGCATAAACGCCATCATATTACCCAGGTAATCAATATTCCCTGCCATGAGCGACACCCCCACCCAAATACACAAAATCGTCGCGCCATTAAACACCAAATTAATCAACGGGTCTTGCAGCGACAAAATCAAATCCACCCAAATCGACAAATTCGCATAATCCTTATTCGTCTTCGCAAACCGTTTCTGCTCCAATTCTTCATTGTTAAACGCCCGAATCACCCGCAAACCGGTCAAATTTTCCCGCGTCAGTAAAGTAATCTTATCGGTCATTTTCTGAATAATCTTAAACTTCGGCATCACAATCGACAAAATAATCGCAATCAGCACTATCAAAATCCCCACTGCTAGCGCGATAATCCAAGTCATATCCGGAGCCGTCGCAATCGCCTGCCCAATCGCCAAAACCGCCGTCAAAGGCGCCCGAATCAACATCGACAAACACATCACCACCGCCTGCTGTACCTGCGAAATATCATTCGTGGTACGCGTAATCAGCGACGCCGTGGAAAAATCATTGATATCAGCAATCGAAAAGCTCAGAATCTGCTTAAACACATCGTTGCGCAAATCACGCGCAAACGCCATGCCAATCCGCGAAGATAGAAAATTCGCCAACAAAGCCGCCACCGACGCAATCAGAGCAAACACCATCATCTTCACCCCAGCCGCAAAGATATAGCCAGTATCCTTTAGCATAATACCGTCATTGACCACATTTGCCATAATCGCCGGAAGCTGCAACAATAACCAAACTTGCAAACCCACCGTTGCCAAAAGTAAAATCACCTGCCACCAATATGGCTTAAGATAACGAAACATCTTCAACATTTGACCATTATACAAAGCTTTTTCAAGCAAGTCAAGACAACTGACCCCCATATTAAGCTAATTTTAAGCATAAAAATCTTCCGGTTTTCCGCGCTTAAAGAATCTAAGACACCGCCTCTACTTTACTGTCATAAGTAATAAAAATAACCCCTACTGAAAGTCGTCGTTAATAAATGCCACCCCTGCCGGCTGTCATAGGTAGTAGACCACCCCTACTTGACATTTTCACTAATCTGTGCTACAATGAGAATAAGCCTCAGTAGTAGGTAAGGTTTTGATGCAATACTACCCCATAATATCCCCTGTTTTTACTCCTGCCTTCAATACTAACAGAAAAAGCCACATCCATCACCACAGAAAACATCCCACCTCAGAAATGCCCATCGCCCCAAAAATATCCATCACCCCAGAAACATTTCTCACCTATACAACAGAAACGCATTCTACCAAACTTCTACTTTACTACAGGCTATTTCGCACCTTAAAAGGAGGTTTTTATGTTCAAACGTTTTTTGCAGAGCAAACTTTCCCATTCCCTTTACGACACCAGCGACTCCCCCCTCATCATCGACGCCTACGAACGCATCACGGCTTCGGTCTTGGCAATTCTGGGCGTACTCATGGGCGCAACCATCATCTTGTCCAATCTCATGGCCACCAAACTCTGGGCGCTGGGACCATTCCCTTTGCCTGGCATTTTGGCTACCCTCTTCCACACTAGCACTTTCCGCATCCGTCTCGACGGTGGCTTTATCCTTTTTCCGCTCTCCTACGTCTTAGGCGATGTCCTCGTAGAGCTTTACCACGAAAAACTCGCCAACCACATCGCATACTGGGCCTGCGCTGCCAACGTCGTCGGATGCCTTTTATTCCGCATCGTCGACCTGTTGCCCGCCCTGCCCGGCACCAGCGATATTTCCCTCTCTGCAGCGTTCGGATTATCGAGCCGCATTATGCTTGCCAGCACAGTCGGATTTATCCTCAATACTCGCGTCAACAATCGCGTCTACGCCATTCTGCAAAGCTTCACCCCACCCGAACATATCGGCATCAGATCTTGGATTTCCAGTTTCCTCGCGCGTATTGTGGACACCGTCAGCTTCACGCTCATCGCCTTCCTGGGCGAATTAACCCTCGGCAGCTGCTTTTATCAAATGCTGGGCTCTTTCGCCGCCGGCATGATTGTGGAAACGGCCATGATTCCCATCACCGTCATCACGGTGGTCAAACTGCGCAAATTCATCTCCGACTACGACACCGATCCCCTTGCCAACAATTATGACGTTTAACATTCTTCCGCCACCCCTCATCTGAGGGGTGTTTTTCTATACCTCAGTATCTCTCCCCTGATAAGATCTCTACAAATCCATATAGCGTAAATACAGCACGCCCCAAGAAAAGTGTATTTATGGAACAAAACTAAACGAATCAGCCTTGTATCATAAATACCTTTTCGCAGGGGGTCCGGAGTTACGACGAACTGTCGTAGGAGACGAGTAAAGAATAAGCTTGCTTATTCTTTCGAGACGACGCCCGACAGACAGCGTAGCGTGCGGAGTAGCGGCAGGACCCTGTGACGAATCTTGTAGGAACCGAGTAAAGAAAGAATATAATTCTTTCTTTCGAGGTGACGCCCAAGAATCTGAATGCAATGAAGATAGGCGTCCTGAACGCGCCCCCAAGAAAAGTGTATTTATGGAACAAAACTAAACAAACAATACGATATTTTTTACTATTCTCCCATATTGTGCTATAATAATAGATACTATGGATTTTCGAGTCGAAAAATCTCTCCCCAACGGCCTCGGTCGTGCCGGCGTCATCACTACTGCGCACGGCCAGATCAAAACGCCTGCTTTTATGGCTGTCGGCACCCACGGTTTTGTGCGCTTTCTCAGTAGCGAAGATTTGCGCTCGCTGAATGTTCAAGCGATGCTTTCTAATGGCTATCATCTCCGCCGCCAAGCCCCCACTATCGCCGCCGCTGGCGGACTCGCTAATTGGCACCCCACGAGCCTCAATGCCTCACTTAATCCCACCGATTCAAACTCACCGCTCGATTCCACAGCCTCTAGCACCTCACTTAATCCCACAGACCCGAAACCATCACTTTCCCCTACAGATTCAACCTCCTCGCTCCGCCCCGATGGTCTCCCCAGCGACCCCTGGCTTGGCCCTACGCTGACCGATTCCGGCGGCTTTCAAGTCATGTCGCTAGGTTCCGGGCTCGGCAAAGTCGTCTCGATGGAAAAAGAGCGCCACGTCACCAACACCGCGCACAAAGAACGCCTTGCGCACGTTACCGAATCAGGCGTGGATTTTATCGACCCCTTTGATGGTCAACCGGATTTCATCGGGCCCGAAGAATCCATGCGCATTCAGTGCCAAATTGGCGCCGACATCCACATGGCTTTTGACGAACTCACTTCCCTGGCCGACACTTACGAATATAACATCGAAGCCATGCAACGCACCGAACGTTGGGCTTTGCGCAGCCTCGCCGCCCATCTTGAGCATCGCGACGACCTCGGCTATCGCCAAAATCTCTACGGCGTTTTGCAGGGCGGACGTTGGGAAGATCTGCGTCGCCAAACCGCTCGGCACCTTGCCGCTATGCAGATTGACGGCATCGGTTTTGATGGGTTTGGCCTAGGCGGGGCTTTTCTCAAAGAAGACCTAGGAGAAATTTTGCGTTGGTGCAACGAAGAATTGCCCTTCGACAAACCACGCCATCTCCTTGGGCTCTCTCACCCCGACGACATTCTCATCGGTGCGGAAATGGGCGCCGACACCTTTGACTGCGTCGCCCCTATGCGCGAAGCTCGTCATGGCAAAATCTACACCCGTGACGGCAACCTCAATTTACGCCAATTCCGCGACTCTGGCGCCGCCCTCGACTCCGGTTGCGACTGCCCCACCTGTCGAGCGGGTTGGACTCTCGGCAGCCTCCGCGCTATGTGGCGTTCGGGCGACCCACTCCAAAAAGCCAAATTCTACCGCCTCGCCTCCGCTCACAATCTTCGTTTTATCGTTCGCCTCACCGAAGAAGTCCGCGCCGCCATCCTCGACGACAGCTTCGACACTTACAAACGCAACTTCCTCAAGCGTTATTATCACCAATAAATCAATTCTCCCCAAAACATGATACAATATACTATCAAATATCTTTTCTAGCCCAGCGCCATTATTCCTTAAATCGGAAACTTATGATACAATTATAATAATTATGGAGGAAATATGAACAATAAGAAAACCATTGAGGTAGACACACGCACTTTTGTCCGTTTCTGGCTAGTTATTTTAGGTCTTGGTTTAGTGGGGCTTTTCCTATGGAAAGCTCTCGTGGGCTTAATTATCGTAGGCATCGCCATTTTCCTCGCTATCGCCATCCAGCCTCTCGCCACTCGCATTAATCGCCTCACTAAAAAAGACAATTCCTCTGTCTCCTCCGCCATCGCTTATGGCTTAATTATCGTGGTAATCGGGATCATCATCTCCGTAGTCGCCCCCGTTGTAGTCGACGAATCCGTCCAGTTCGTCCGCCAATTACCTACCACTTTCGAAAACACCATCGGCGGTTGGAACGGCATCAATAATTTCGGCCAAACCATCGGCATCGAAAACCTCCAAGAAGAAATCCTCACTGGCATTCGTAATTTTTCTAATAGCTTCGTCAGCAACTTTGGCAATTTCGTCATCGCTGGCGTCGGCACAATTTCACAAATCGCCACCGCCGTCGTTCTCACCCTCGTACTTACTCTCCTCTTTGCGATTGAGGGGCCCAAGCTCGTCCAGCAATTCTGGTCCACTCTCGAAGGCAAACGTAAAAATCAAACCATTCGTGCCTGGAAAAAACTCGCCGGACGCCTTGCCAACGTCATCAGCACCTACATGTCCAAACAAGTCTGCGTCGCTATCCTCGATGGCTGTGTAGTAACTATCACCGTCTTGCTACTCTCCTTTACTTGTGGGTTCTCCAGCAATCTCGCCTTGCCCATGGGTCTAATCGCACTTATCTTTTACCTCATTCCCATGTTCGGACCAATTATCAGCACATTCTTAATTACAATTTTGCTCTTCTTCAGCTCTCCTATTGCGGCTATCATATTCCTAATTTTCTACGTCATTTACGAACAAATCGAAAACAACATCATCGCCCCCAAGCTCCAAGGCGACGCCCTTAATCTCCCTACCGCTCTAGTCTTAACGGCAATTATTATCGGCATGTATATGTTTGGCCTTATTGGTGCTATCGTCGCCATTCCCATTGCCGGCTGTATCAAAGTCATCCTCGAAGAGCTCCCCAATCTCCGCGAAGCCGAAGCCCAAAGTTCCCGCGCTTAATTCCCTATTCTAAGTAATCTTTTGGCGGATTCAAACCATCGATAATTATATATCTTGTTTAGCTGAAACGAGATAATCGCCAATATCACTACCTTGTTCTCACTAATATTAATTCAGTGTGTTTAAGGTGGTCATAATTCCCAGAAAGTAAAGCATCGCCAGAGAGATTAATTATTGACTCAGCCTGTTTAAGCGGATTATAATTCCCTAGTTTACACTCATCCAGGGTTTCATCGTAGTTATATCACATTTTCTCTCATTTTTCTATTGACAAAATACTTATGGTATGATAAAATGATAGTAATGGCTCTCTGAGCCCTGGGATTTTGTTAGCCAAAATACAAGAAATTCACATATTTTCACTCCATTTTTCACAAAATATGCTATAATAAGTGTATCCTCTCTTAGAGGCAAAAATCTTTATACAAATAATTCAGACGATAATGGGTCGTCGCCAAGTGGTAAGGCACTGGGTTTTGGTCCCAGCATTCGCAGGTTCGATCCCTGCCGACCCAGCCATAGAAATAACACAACCACCAGGTTGTGTTATTTCTATCCTCGCTATTACCTATCTATCTTCTTCCTCCTTCCCATAAGATTTAATATTCAACTCTAATCTTCGCCCCTTTACCACCCCATCTAGCATGTTACAGATCTAAATTAAACAATCATTTTCACCCAAAATACCCTCTAAGGCTATTTAGAAGCCCTACAAGCGATTTTAGGTTCAAAGTACGGTATGAACAAAGTTTAGAATCTCCATAGGCTTCTCAGGCATCCTAGAAGGTCGTTTTGTGGCTAAAAATCCATTATTTTGGTTTCAGAAACGACCACCTGGACGTTTTGTAAACAAAACTTACAGGGGTAGCATCCTCTCAGAAACGACTACCTGGACGTTTCTGAGGACCATTTACCGAGACAAAATAATATACAAAAAACAGTTATCCAACCGTTTTTACCTAATTGAGCACCTAAAAATCGCATTATCTAATAAATAATGTTACCCAAACTAACCATTACCTCTGTTTAA
>CAYUHY010000034.1:0-9326 GCA_964444615.1 uncultured Candidatus Saccharibacteria bacterium
GTTTGGCTCATAACCAAAAGGTCGTTGGTTCAAATCCAACTCCCGCCACCATAATAGCGTCATATCGCCCCCCCGATGTGGCGCTATTTTGGTCTCTACCAATATAAGCGCCCACATAATCCCCGCACGGCACCAAACCAAAAAGAGCCCTCAATCACCAGGGCTCTTTTGTAATTAGTCCTACAAACCTCCGGACCGCAATCCGGAGGTTAATTGTAATAAGTAATACCAGAATTGTTGAAGATACGGTGAGTGCTTTAGCGACAACTCGGAGGTCGGTTATAATCAGCAATGTCAGGGGCGATTGGACTCGAACCAGAATCCAGAGGTTGGTTAAATCCCAGACTCTCTACTCTACTTCGCTATCAGTCGTCTCACTATCGTCAATCTTAATATCTTTGTCTAAATTCTCATCTACCGTATTTTCTGGCATTACGAAATTGTCTTTTTCCGTATGTGGCTTGGCATCAATCTTTTCTGGGTCAGCTGCGTCTTGCGTCTCCACCGAAGCGTTATCTGTGCTTTCGCTGCTTTCCACCTTGGCTTCTTTCTCCTCGGCTTTTTCAAAAGTCTCTGGTGTCTCTACTGCCGTACCGGCGACATCATTATCTACCGCCGCACTAGCCATATCATCCTCTGCCGCACTACTATCTGCCGCTGTATCAGTCGCATCACCCTCCACGGCGCCCCCATCCTCATCATGCGCTTCACTAATCGCATTTAGCAGGGCATCTTCCGCGTTTTTGCGCTTTTTCTTCTCTGGAGCTTTAGCCAGAATAATATCAATGTCATAACCCGTCAATTTCGAAGCTAGACGCACATTCTGGCCCTGGCGCCCAATTGCAATCGATTGTTGGTCTTCATTCACATAAACTTTGGCCTTTTTGCCATTAATCTCCACCTTCACCACCTCGGCTGGGCTCAGCGCCTCGCGGATAAATTCCTGCGCATTATCGCTCCAATTGATAATATCAATCTTTTCCTTATCACCAATCTCGTTCATAATCGCTTGCACGCGCATACCGCGCCCACCAACAAACGTACCTACCGGATCAACGCCAGAAACCGTCGAACGCACCGCAATCTTAGTGCGGCGTCCCGCTTCGCGCGCGATGGCTTTAATCTCTACGGAACCATTTTCCAATTCTGGCACCTCTTGGCGGAACAGATATTCAATGAAATCTGTATTCCCGCGTGAGAGGACTAACTGCGCCCGCGCGTCATCATGCTCCACCCCTTTGATATAAACTTTCAAACGCTCGCCTACGGTGTAATATTCACCATCAATCTGCTCACTGCGCGGCAAAATCCCCCGAGCGCGCCCCATATCCACATGCACCATGCGTGGGTTTACTTGCGATACAATGCCATTTACTACCGTACCAATTTTGTCTTCAAACTCCGCCAGCACAGCATCACGTTCTGCTTCACGCAAACGTTGCACTACTACTTGCTTTGCCGTCATTGCCGCCACGCGACCGAAGTTTTCTACTTCGTGCATTTCCTCTACAATATCGCCAATTTCTGCATCCGGCTTAATCTTTTTCGCCTCTTCTTGCGGAATTTCCGTCGATGGATTATAAGCCAAACCGTCTTCAATCACCTCGCGGCTCACAAAAACCTTAGCTGTACCATTATTCGTATCTAGCAAGCAGCGCACATTCATCTCTTTGTCGCCATTATCTCGGCGCCAAGCGGCGGCAATCGCCATCTGCACTACATCCAGCACGGTTTCTTCCGGCAAACCTTTTTCGTCCGCAATTACATTCACCATGCTCACTAACTGTTTGATATCTAGATCTTCCATTATCCTCCTAAATTGGTTAATATTTTCGTCCAAGTAGCTCTGCCAAAACTGTAAATCTTGCTGACTACCCTCTCCAACGAAAATCCGGCCCTTTCTGGGTCGGTCAATATCAGTATACCTTCATTATAAATGGTACCTTAATAAAAGTCAATACACTTTCCTATAAAATGATTGTTTCACATAAATATTTCAGCGTATAACACATAACTTCCATAAAAACCTCCCCGCCAAAAATAGGCGGGGAAGTGAGAAAGATACGGAGATTAGTGCAGGCAGATCCAGTAGCGGGCTACGTCACGCCCGTCGCGTCGGATCACATCCCAGACTTTACCACCATTAGCTTCGACCATGAGCCGGCTGGCCACGTTCGTGGCGTGAATTGTCACCAGCACATCTTGCAAACCGCGCGCCTGGCAGATTTTCAGCGCCTCGCCCAAGATCGCAGTGCCGTATCCTTTGCCGCGGGCACTTCTCGTTAGGCCCATGCCGACGTGGCCACCCTCGCGCAGCATCTTCGGTGTCAGTATCGAGCGCAGTTTTACCATGCCGATAATCTGTCCCGACTCGTTCTGCGCCCAGAATACTTCCTGCGGCACGTAGCCTTTCTCCTGAAACCGCTTTATGTTGAAGTTCTCAGCCTCTTCCAGCTGTGCCAGCAGATTGCGGATTTCTTCGTAATTACGTGCATCCATCAGCTGCTTCGGCCATCCGAATCCGTTCTCGTCGTAGCTGTCCAGAGTTTTCAGGAAATCCGACAGCTCAATAATTTCGTTGATCGGCGCTACTGATGTGATCTTACGTAAACGCAGTGCAGTTTGGTTTGCCATATTCATCTCTCCTTATAAAAAACTTGGGCTACGCCCATAACCCTATTGTATCACACTATTCATAAAAAGTCAATAATTTTTATGCTATTTTTGCTAAATTCGCAAAAATATCCCCAAATAAGCTCATTGTTTTCACCTATCAATACCTTCAAATCAGCCAAAAACACCACACGAACCGGGAATATCACCAAAAAAATCCACCGTAATCGCTACAGACCCCAGACAACCACCAAAAAAATCATCTTCTAGCACTCTTGACATACGAGTGCTAATTTGTTACAATAGAGGTAAGTTAGCAATCATTAAACACGACTGCCAACAAAATTAACATAGCACTATTGACACATGAGTGCTAATAAGCTACAATAGAATAAGATTTTGATAAAAGGAGGAAAAATGTCAAAAATTATTGGAATTGACCTTGGTACTACAAACTCCGCTTTTGCTTACATGGTGGCCGGTAAACCAGAGGTCATCACGAACAGTGAGGGCGATCGCACTACTCCTTCAGTAGTTGCTGTCACCAAAAAAGGCGATCGTTTGGTAGGGAAAGTCGCCCAACGCCAACGCGTCACCAATCCTAAGAACACCATTTACGGTATCAAGCGTCTCATTGGCCGCAAATTTGACGACGAAGAAGTCAAACACGACCTCGACATCATGCCATACAAGATTGTCAAAAAAGGTAGTGGCGTCGCTGTAGAAATGGACGGCAAGGAATATACTCCAGAGGAGATTTCGGCCATGATTTTGTCCAAAATCAAAGCTGATGCCGAAGCTTTCCTAGGCGAAAAAGTCACCGAGGCTATCATCACGGTTCCAGCGTACTTTAACGACGCTCAGCGCCAAGCCACCAAAGACGCCGGCAAAATCGCTGGTCTCGAGGTGCGCCGCATCATCAATGAGCCTACTGCTGCCGCTCTCGCCTATGGCCTAGAAAGCAAAAAAGACGAAAAAATCGCTGTTTTCGACCTTGGTGGCGGTACGTTCGATGTCTCAATCCTTGATATCGGCGACGGTGTTTTCGAAGTTAAATCTACCAATGGTGATACTCACCTCGGTGGTGAAGATTTCGATAATACCATCGTAAACTTCCTAATTGACGAATTTAAGAAAGAGTCCGGTATCGACATTCGTGACGATGCTGCTGCCATGCAACGCGTCAAGGATGAGGCCGAAAAAGCCAAAAAGGAACTTTCATCTACGACCTCTGTCGAGATCAACCTACCATTCTTAACTGCCGATGCTGATGGTCCTAAGCACTTTGAATACACTCTCACTCGTGCCAAGCTTGAAGAATTGGTCAAGCCGCTCTTGCAACGTCTAGCTGAGCCTGTCGAAAAAGCTCTCAAAGACGCTAAGCTGACCGCTAAAGACATCGATGAAGTCGTCATGGTTGGTGGTATGACTCGTATGCCAGCTGTAGTCGAAGAAGTCAAGAAAATCTTTGGCAAGGATCCTATGCAAGGTGTCAACCCAGACGAAGTCGTTGCCGTTGGTGCTGCGATCGAAGGTGGTGTCTTGCAAGGTGATGTAAAAGATGTCTTGCTACTTGATGTTACGCCATTATCATTAGGTATTGAGACTATGGGCGGCGTCTTTACTAAGCTCATCGAGCGCAACACTACCATCCCAACTTCCAAATCCGAAGTTTTCTCCACCGCCGCTGATAATCAGCCGCAAGTAGAAATTCACGTCCTGCAAGGTGAACGCGAAATGGCCGCCGACGACAAATCTCTCGGCCGCTTCATTCTCGATGGCATCGCCCCGGCTCCACGCGGCATTCCACAGATTGAGGTTACTTTCAATATTGACGCTAATGGCATCTTGAATGTCTCCGCCAAGGATAAAGGCACCGGCAAGGAACAGTCAATCACCATTCAGAACTCTGGCAACATGAGCAAAGAAGATATCGAAAAAGCTCAAAAAGAGGCCGAAGCTCACGCCGAAGAAGACAAAAAGAAGCGCGAAGCCATCGACGCCAAGAATCAGCTTGAAAATTCTATTTACCAAGCCGAAAAAATGCCTGATGAATACAAGGACAAGCTCGACGAAGATGATGCTAAGAAAATCAAGGAAGCTGCCACCGAGGCACGCAAAACCCTTGACGACACCAGTGCCGACAAGGATGCCTATGAATCAGCTTTGAAGAAGCTCAATGATGTCTTAATGCCAATCGGTGCCAAGATGTATCAGCATACTACCACCGACGCCAAGGCTGACGAAAAAGCAGAATCTGATACAAGCAATTCTGGCTCATCCGATGATGGTGAACCTGTTGAGGGCGAAGTAGTCGACAACTAATTATCCGGTAGGGGTGTCTAGTTTCTACCATCTTACCAATCATTACAATTCTAAAAACCAAATATCCCCTCAGGGGGATATTTTGGGCATTTCAATCCCCCAAGCAATCTCAAAAACTTCATCTGTAAAAGCTTCAGCCCTCACCCCACAAAGCACCTCCACGCCAATCTCAAAAAATCCCAAAAGAAGCCCCCAGACTAATCCAGGGGTTTCTTGTGCTAATTTGGAAAAAGGATCGAATCGAATCAAACTAACCAAACCAACCAAACCAATCAAACTAATCATCAGAAATAACTATTCTCGCGACTAATGGTCTTACGCAAGGTTGACGCTGAGCATGCTCAGCTTCTCCTGCAGCTCCTGGAAGTTTTTGCCACCGATCTGGTAGCGCAACTCTTCTACTTTGTCAGCCGCCAGCTCGCGCAGGTGTCCGACGCAGTGAACGTGGGCCCGCTTCAGACGGTTAAAAGTCCTCACCGGCAGGTCCAGGTCTTCGATATACATCCGGTCTACCGGATCAGTGAAGCTCTCAATCGGCTTCGGCTGCTCGGGCACACTCAGGAAGCCCGGGAAGATTTCGGTCAGCATGCCAGCATCAAAGCGGGCGTGCATTCTATTCAGCGCCTTGATCTCGATGTGCCGGACGTGTTCCGGCGTCAACTTCAGCTCCGCGCTGCACTGCTCCAGCCGGCACGGCGGCTCACCATTCAGGCCAAAGCGCATGGTTAATACCTTTACTTCGGTCAGGGTCAGCTGCTCGTCCATAAGCTGCAGCAACGCGCCAATCTGTTCTGCGGCGAGTTCGGTACGACTCTCGTACTCTTCGTCGCTCAAATAGCGCGAGCGCAGAACGGGATCGAGGCTTGCTAAAAAGATCCGGGTTGCCCAAGACCGGAGGCTTTCGGTGCAGATAAACCCGGCTTCGATCACGATCTTCGTAATCTTCCGAGCCCTCGCTTCACCGACGCCCTTCAGCTCCATTAGGGGAGCATAGCTGAGGGGATAGCCCTTGCGCACCGCCCGGACAATCTCCGCCGGCGTGTAGGGAGCCAAAACCTTCAGCAGGCCATTGTCCAGCCCCAGTTCTTCCAAGGTCTCAATATCCGCGATTTTCCTGATAGTCATCTTATATTCTCCTTTCAGAATTGGTCAATCAGCAGTTACAATCAGCAGTTACAATCAGATATTGCTTCTGTTCATCTCCTTTCCAAATTGCTAAGGTGCGATCATGGGGTAACATGGCCCCATACTTACATTATAGCACACTTAGGCAAAAAAGTCAATAGTAAAATGCTTATTTTTGAATATTTCGCAACCCATAAAAACGGCCGCCCTAAGGCAGCCGTTAGCTGAGAACTATAGAATAGTTTTATTTGCCCACTGTACGATCTGACGCACATACTCCTGATGCGGGTCGATTACCAAGCACGGACAATGCTCAGTGGAAGCATATCGATACTCCAGCAACACCTGGGAGTTCATATTGAGAAATACCGCCTGCGCACCGACTTGCTTCAACCTCGGAATTAGTGTATTCCAGAAGGTTGCTACATCATCGCGCACATCGTGAGTGTACGCATCGCCCACCTTATACAGCGCTCCGGCTCGTAACACGTACTTATTGAGGTATCTCTCCAGATCAAAATTCAGCTCACAGGAAGTCAAGCCTGCATTATCCAGAGTCTGTTTTATCTGTAAGTCAAATTCCGGCAACGTCGGATCGGGATGCAGCCAGTACCGCTTCACTCCGTGCAAATGGCAGTAGTTAATCATCAATTGAGTAAGAGGGAATAAATGAAAATTCTTCATTTCGTCCTGCTTCTTATCCGGCAGTTCCGCCATAATTCTTGAGAGTAAAGCATTGGAAGCCGGTCCAAATCCCACCGCCAGTTTCTCATCCGCGCGCAAAAAGAGATCCGGCAAGGGCTCCGCGTCTCCGTACTGCAGCAAATTCATCAGAAAAGCTGGTGTAGAAGGCAAAACCAGTGCCACCTCATCGTTTACTTTATGCCCGAGCTGCCAGTCTACAATTGCATCGCCCAGTGCCACCGAAACTCTCGTCGCGAGCTCTTCATTCTCGCCTACGGCTAATATACCGCGCATTTCTTCGCCCCTTTCATAGTTTTTTCTACCAGAAATTTGGGTATATCACCCCCTAAAATTATTCTATCGTCTGCTAAAGAGCTACCATTTTTAGGTAATGGCACACCAAACCAAGCGTCATAAACGCCTATCCCTCCATTGTAGCACACTTTTATGAAATTGTCAACCTAACGACCTTACGTTCCAGCTCAAATCGGTAGCTTACTCATCTAATATCATTGCAAAATCTACCCCTCGATCAGCCCCCAGTATGCTATAATAGAGAAAAGGAGTTCACATGGAGAAAATGTTTTTAGTGACGAACCCGGGTTCGTCCTCACGTAAGTATGCCCTATATAAAGGTAATGAAGTAATTTGTACATTGCATTTTGAGATGGAGGGGAAAGATATCGTCTGTACGCTCAAAAAAGCTGATGGCACCAAGACTAAGCTCACCGATGGTTTTAAGAAGCTCACAGAGACGGTCAAATATGTCCAAAAAATTCTCGAAGATGAGGGCTATCTCAGCAAAAACGCCAAACTAGATGCAATTTTGGCACGCGTGGCTTCCACGGGTGATTTTTTCACTGCCGATCATATCGTTGATGACAATTGTCTCAAGCGTTTAGAGATCGCCAAAAAGCGCGCACCTTTGCATGTTCCCGTTGTAGCAGCAGAAATCAACGAATGTGTCAAGCAGTTTGATGGCACGCCCGTCATTACAATTAGTGATTCTGGCTTCCATAACACTCGCGATAATGTTCATACCTATTATGCCATTGATCCAGAATTAGCCGATAAAGCCGAGATCAAACGCTACGGTTATCACGGTCTAAGTATGGGTTCAATCGCCGAATATCTCAAAAATAATAATCTATTAGCCGAAAAAGTCATCGCTTGTCATCTGGGCTCAGGCAGCTCCCTCACCGCCATGGTTAATGGGGAATCTTTTGATACCACGATGGGCTATACCCCTCTCGAAGGCGTAATGATGGCGACGCGCTGTGGCGATATTGATGCCACGGCGGCAATTGCCATCGGCCGCGAACTCGGCCTAGAGGGCGAAAAGCTAGAAGAATACCTCAATAAACAGTGCGGTCTCAAAGGCGTTACAGGCGAAACCGACGACATGCGCGAAGTCTTAAGCTTGCGTGATGATGGCGACAAGCGTGCAAAATTGGCTTACGAAATGTTTATTTACCGAATTCAGCGCGCCATCGGGCAGTTGGCGGCTTCTATGCGGGGTGTGGACGCCTTGGTCTTTACCGCCACTATCGGTGAACGCAATGCCGAAATCCGTCGCGACATCGTCGCCGGCCTAGAATATCTCGGTTTTAAGATTAATGACACCAAAAACGATGATGGCTTAGGCGACGCTCGTCACTGTCTCATTTCTGCCACCAGTTCTAAGCCTATCTATGTCATCCAGACCGACGAAACCGGCGAAATGATCCGCCGCGCGATGCTACTGCTTAATAAATGCTAGTTAGTAAAGAATGAACGACCAAGTAACCAAAGTTGAAACCGAGGAAATTCTCCGTCTCGCTGAGCAAGCAATCAATGCAGAAGGGGATTTTATTGAGCTCGGCTGCTACAAGGGGTTGACTTCTGTATTACTTGGAAAATTACTGCAATCTCACTACCCTGTGGAAAACTCTACATCAACTTGTGCAAAACCTGTGGAAAAGTCCCACAATCATGTGAAAAAACTTCCTAAAACCTGTGGAAAAACTGTGGATATTCCAGCTAAACCTGTGGATAATCATCCGATAATCCCTGGTAAACCGGTGGAAAACCTACAAGCAAACTCATCTCCAAAACGCCTTTGGATTTATGATTCTTTTGCTGGTTTACCAGAAAAAGCCTCTCCGGATATGGTCGGAGCAGGTGCCAATTTCCAGGCGGGCGAACTTTTCGTCACCAAAAGGGAAGTAGTCGAGCGCATCCGCCGCGCCGGCCTCAGGAACGTTATCATCAAAAAAGCTTGGTTCAACGAGCTGCAGGATCACGATTTGCCCTCCCAAATCGCTTTTGCCTTCTGTGATGGCGATCTCTACGAATCTATCAAAACCAGCCTCCAGCTCGTCCTACCGCGCCTCGCTCATCAGGGAATCATTATCGTGCATGACTACAACAATCCTCAGCTACCTGGGTCGGCCAAGGCTGTGGACGAGTTTCTGCGCGGTCATGCCGACTTCCGTCTCCAGGTCAAACATACTTTAGCTATTTTGTCAAGGAAATAGCGCACCAGCGGCTTACTTAAACAATTTAGAACAACCACATAATTTGAGGTAGTTATCTACATT
>CAYUHY010000035.1:0-9237 GCA_964444615.1 uncultured Candidatus Saccharibacteria bacterium
GGCAGATCTTTTGTCCAGAGGTAGGTGTTATTCCTTACCATGGATGCGCTCTACCTACTGAGCTATCGAGGCACGTTGCGTGATTTCTATATTTATCTTAGCACACCTCGACGAAAATGTGAAGAAGAAAATCCTCGATCGTGCCGATTTTTATATTGAGATCGTTATAATTATCGTAATTGCGCCAGGTCTATGCTATTTTATGATTTTAGCACTATTATTATAGTGCCGATATTCCAAACATAGTCCACAAGCTTAATTTTCTATGTTATAATGTGTTTATGGATAGTTTTGTAATTAAAGACATTAAGGCCCGACAAGTGCTTGATAGTCGTGGCAATCCGACCGTTGAGGCGGATGTCTTCTTAAATTCGGGTCACGCTGCTCGCGCAATCGTTCCCTCTGGCGCGTCCACAGGTGATGGTGAGGCTTTGGAGCTGCGTGATGGCGACCCAAAATACTACAATGGCAAGAGTGTCGCTAAGGCCGTTTGGAATGTAAACCACGAGATTCACGATGTGTTGGTGGGAAATTCCGCTGATCAGCAACAAGTCGATCAGCTGATGCTGGAGCTGGACGGCACCGAGAATAAGAGTAAGCTAGGAGCCAATGCCATTTTGGCGGTTTCTTTGGCGACAGCTAAGGCCGCAGCAAAGGCGCGGAATTTGCCCTTTTATCAATATGTTGCTACGCTAGCCGGGACCACGCGCGACATGTGCCTACCGCTGCCGATGATGAACGTGATGAATGGTGGCATGCATGCCGATTGGGCAACGGATTTCCAGGAGTACATGATTATTCCGCGTAGCGCGGGCTCGATCAGTGAGGCAGTGCGGATGGGTTC
The DNA here is from genome assembly GCA_964444615.1 of uncultured Candidatus Saccharibacteria bacterium. GTDB lineage: Bacteria > Patescibacteriota > Saccharimonadia > Saccharimonadales > Saccharimonadaceae > Nanosyncoccus. The sequence continues at coordinate 845 of CAYUHY010000035.1, forward strand.
GGAGACGTTCCAGGCCTTGCGACGCGTACTGAAAGATCGGGGCTATCCTGTCACCGTGGGTGATGAGGGTGGTTATGGCCCCAAGGTGCGCGATGGTAATAACGAGCCACTGGATTGTATCATTGCAGCAATTACGGCGGCAGGCTATCAGCCGGCGCGTGATATTGTAATTGGCATGGACGTGGCGTCTTCAGAATTTTGGAACCAAGACCATTACGAGCTCAAAACTGATGGTTCCTGGAAAACTTCTGCCGATATGATTGATTGGTATACTTGGTTAGTGGATAACTATCCGGTAGTGAGTATCGAAGACGGTCTTGATCAACACGATTGGGAAGGTTGGAAAGCACTGACCGAGCGCCTGGGCAATAGGATTCAGTTGGTGGGCGATGATCTTTTCGTCACCAATGTCAAGCTGCTAGAATACGGCATTAACGAGCACGCCGCGAATGCGATTTTGATTAAGCCAAACCAAATTGGGACCCTCATGGAGACGATCGCCACGGTGAAGTTGGCTAAGTCGGCTGGCTATCGTACAGTCATGTCGCACCGCTCAGGAGAAACCGAAGATACTTCGATTGCGCACCTCGCGGTCGGCCTCGGTACTGGGCAAATCAAAACCGGCTCCTTGTCTCGCTCTGAGCGCATCGCTAAGTATAATGAGCTGATTCGTATCTCGGAAGATCGCCCCGATTTGCGCTTGGCAGAACCGTTTGGACGCTAGAAGCTGCTGGCTTGTGGATACTGCGTCCTGATTGGCAGAATTGGCGGAAGTGACTGCAGGATAGAAATTTGCAGAATAGAAGTTCCGGTGGATGGAATGGATTGGCAAAGCCCCTGACTTCAGTCAGGGGCTTTTGGAGTTGCACCAATCTTTAAGAATAGGTAATTGGTGTTTTCGGAAGATAAGGTTGGTAGGGATTTGGCGGACAATTAGAAGCCTGGATGTTTTGCGCGGAGTTTTGCGTTTCGGGGAGTGATTGCGGGCTGTACCGGGTGTATTATTCGATAATAATGTTTTCCAGATCAAGCTCCACGCGCAGATAGGCGTTTTTGATGTTAAAATAACCGGTATCACTGCCATCCTCGTAAGCCATGGTCACCGCTAAAATCTGGCAATCTTGCACCACGCCACTCTCCGTATAGAGTTCGACATTTTCGGCGGTCGGCTCCGCGTCGGAGTCTGTGCGCTGAATGCAATATTGAGTCATAGGGCCGCTGTAGTGGTAGAGCTGGATCTGCGCATGTTCCAGAATTGCCTTCAGCTTTTCCAGTAATTGGCGCTGAACTTCCCCGCCGTTTTCTGCCCAGCTCATGGCATAGTCCAAGTCCATAGCATTGGTACTTTCCAGCTCGCAGTCGGCCAAAGCTTGCGGGAAAGCGGAGACCGTTGCCGCCAATATCTCTGGGACCGCATGGTTCATCTTGTATATATCGTTAGCGTACTCGTCAATTTCTTCGGTGGTAACCTCTTGTAGGGTCAGCCGGCCAACCTGGTCTTGGTCGTCAGAGTTAGTGCTGCCGGGCTTGGGGTCTTGGGCAGATGTTTGGTTACTGGATTCAGGGTCTTGAGTGCTGGTGCTGGGGCTGTCTTCGGGGTCACTGCTGGCGTCGGTTTTAGCGTCGTTTTTGGGACTGGTTTTGGGACCGGTTTTGGGGCCGCAGCCGCTCAAGCTGAGAAGCAGCGTTACGAGCAAGAGTAGGCCTACGGCGGTGATAGACTTCTGGCGGAGGTTTTTCATAGCTTTTACCTTCCTTTTCTAAAGATCAAGGGTAGAATTAAAATTACCCCTATCTTTCTATTATAGCACAGGTGGTTATTTTTGTCAAGAGGGAGCCCTAAACTTCCACTCCAAGTGCAACATAACTGGGATGGAAAGTTCGTAGGCGCACGTGGAGATGGAGGGGCGCGAGGGTATGGAGCTTAATAGAGCGCCCGGAAGGTTGGCTTATTTACTGAAGTTTGTTATGATGGACTCATAAGTTGATTTTAGTTGTCTTCGACGTAGTCGAGGACAACTTTTATTTTGCGAACGGCAAGAGGCAAGTGTGGCAATGGCTTCTTGAGATACCTGGCTTTGATAATATTAATTAATAAAAAGTGGGGGCGCCAATGAGTTTTTCAACAGACCCGGTTGGCTACATATTATTTTATACTTACGTTTATATGCTAGCTACGCGGTTCTTTTAGTCTGTTTCAAAACTATTGGCGCCTCACTTATATTTTTATTGCTCTCGAGGGTTAGAATTTAAGATTTAGGAATCGCGGGCGATACACCGCACAGCGAATCCGTTGTAACGGTAGTTGAAGTCTGTACCAGGGTAGACGTTGCTACTGAGTATGTTCAGGCGGTACGCGTAGTCAGCACTGCCCGCCGTACTAGACCACCAGCGGCCGACGGTAGTACCGTAGTCGAGGGAGCCATCGACGACGTACCCGGTATACTTGAAATTGTAAATTACTTTGCTATTAGAGTCTAATTTGTTCTGGACGATATCTAAATCTCCTGAGCCCCAGTTGGTATAGCCAGTAGCTGATAAACTTGAAGTACTAATAGTGAGACCCATGTTACGAAAGAGTTTGTAATAATCAGACCAGGTACTCTCTGTATTTACATTGCTAGAACCTCCACCAATTGGAAGGGTCCAACCCTTTGGACAAATGGAAGATGGGGCTTGGCTGTTGGCGGCTATCGCATCTGAAGAGCTTGTACCACCAGTACCAGCTGTTGCAGCATTCCAAGAGTAATATCCGGTTTCTCCAGCATTAGAACTAGAAGTTATGTAAGATTGTACAGCATAGTAACCTTTATTCGATGAGAAATCCTGATTGCCAGAAGTGGTATTAAGTGAGGTTAGAGTATCAGTGGGTTTTGCTACGCCAGTCCTGGTGGTTTGATCCCAATCGAAGCCTTGGTTAAGGTCAGTATCATCTTTACTTAGGCCAGCGGTAGTGAGTTTGAGTTTGAGGTTACTTGTCATCCAGCATCTACCGTCTCCAAGCTTTCTTACAGTATAAGTATTGCCATCGCGGGTGTCTTTGAGCTGATAAGCTTCACTGTACTTTTGACCAGAGATAAAGGGAGTTTTCTCACAGACACGTGGAGTCATTTCTTGCATGGTGGTAATCTCGGAAAGATCAGGATCACGCATCACACACCGCACAGCGATACCGGCGTAACGGGCGCCGTTGCGTTCTGTACCAGGGTAGACGCCGCTACTGCCTATGTACAGGGCGTATGCGGTGCTAGCATCGTCCGCCGTACTAGACCACCAGCGGCCGTTGCCAGTACCGTTGTAGAGGGAGCCAGTGTCGACGTTCCCGGTATACTTGAAATTATAAGGTGAGCCTTGGATCTTGGTAGAACCGGCGGCACTATTGGCAATGGATTCAACGGAAGCAAATTTACCAAATTCACTTGTTGATGAGTTACTACCACCTGATGGGAGGGTCCAGCCTTTGGGGCAAATGGAGGTATCTACATCTTGGTTATTTGTAGTTACACCACTTGTGCCAGCACCAGCGGTAGCGGTGTACCAGTTGTAGTAACCAGTTGAGCCTGCAGTTGCTTCACTCAGAAGGATTGATTGGTATGTATACTTATTGGCGCTAGTGAAGTCGGATTTAGCAGAACTTGGAAGGGTGATGTCACTACCAGAGAAATCAGACTCAGCAGCTTTGATAGTTCGGCCAGTAATTCTTAAGTTTTCTGCCATCCAGCAACGACCGTCGGCGTATTTAGCAATAATATATTCATTCAAGTCCCTAGAATCTTTTAATCTCATAGTAGGCACAGTAGTAGAGCCTGCAGCTGGAGCAGAAACTTGATCACAAATACTGCCTGTCATTTCTTGCATCGTAGTAATACCAGATTTTTTAATCGTAGTAGCTTTATCATATCCAGCCGATGTAGCATCACTATTACGCCATTCACCATAGACTATCTTCTTTGGTGTGGCTACCATACTAAGTTGTACGCCTGTTTTATAATGTCCAGAATTATTGTTGTTTTCTGCAAACTTAGCGGCGAAGACAATGCGTTTGGTAGTAGAATCTAGAGTATTATTAGCACTTTCTGGCAGTGTAGTATTTTCTAGTCTACCAGTGCTTAAGCCACTACCGTTAGTACCATAGCTTGGTACTGTATAATATATTAATCCCGCATTAGTAGATGTATTATTCGTAGTATTATTAGTCCAAGCGAATCCCCAAGAGTTATTAGCTAAACTACTACCACTTGTGCCATTAGCACCAGAAAGCGTAGTAGCACCACCATCTAATTTTAGACTACTATATCCATTAGCATATGATACTTGTAAGCTATAACTATCTATATCACTAGCAGAATAAGTAACGTTGCTACTTAAATATGCAGTGTCGCCAGGAGCCACGGTGGCAGAAAGTGTTGGATTACTAACACTGAGTGAGGCGGTAGGATTAGCAGCGGCGTAGCAATCTTGGCCGTGCAGAAGCAAACCAAAAGCACAGAAAAAGAGGGCAGGGATGCTACACGCAAAAGTCTTCATTCTCAATGTTGGAATACCATGAAAGTTCTTACCATCTCCCGAAGAATCGGGAAATTCCTTATAATTAGTTTTGCGTCTTTTGCGTTGCATCGAGCCCTCCTTTTTTGTAGGTTTTTTGGAGTCTTAGCCCTAGGTAATCTAAAAATCCACTAAAAGATTACCAGGGCTGAAGACTATTTTTGGTATATATACTGGGGTGTCTACTTCTATATCGAAAAGTAATAGAGGCGATACAAAAATGACACCGCAAGGGTGTTTAGACAATAAGATGAACAGAAACGTAAATTCCTTGTCAGCTTTTGAGAACCTTACGGTGTCATGCAAACTTACAAAGAATATTACGATCTGCAGACGATTCCTGCACTATTATCAAATTGTCTAAACATTCTTATTGTACCATAGGTTTTTAGGTTTGTGTAAAAAATCTTTCGCGCACAGCAATTAAATTCGCACTCATAAAAGTGCCCCGGTAGCCGGGGGCGAGCTTGTCTAGTCATACCATGCTGCTATTAGTGAGCGGGGGTATTGAGATTTTCTTTAGGATTCTTACTGGTTTGCAAAAGAAGTAGGAAGCGGTGTCATTAACACCGTCTTACCATTCGGATCGGTAGTGACAGTGAACCCCAATTCCTCTGAGCCTTGCGGCCAGATAGCCAGCGCGGCTTGCATGATCTCGTCGTGCATCAGGGTGATTTCGGCCGCGGAATGCGCCACTGTGATCTGATCGACGTCGTGATAATCAGTCACGGACCCCAGAGCAGTCTTCAGATTCTGATACAGTTCCGTGCCAATGATCATTTCGCCCATCACACAAAGCTGGTCAGGATCGAGCTGAGAGAGCACCGCGCTAGACACAAACCCGCGCAAACTTTCTCGCACTACTGGCGGAGCAAACCCCATGAATTGTTCATAGGATTTGTCCACCTGAGCCCGAAAAGCTGCGTTAGTTTTGTAGGTGTCAGTCTGCTGTACATACTGATAAGCCTGATAAGTGCTGAGGCGGCTAATTTCCCGGCGATCCTTGCCGGGGAGCTGATAGCAAATCGAGTGCGGGACGTCGCTGCTATTGCTAAACGTAAAATAGCCGCCCTGAGGATCAAAGGTATTGTAGTCCTGCAAGGTGTGCACGCGCGCCTCCAGGTAGTAAGTGGGAGATAGGAGGCGCTCCAGCTCGAGGAGCTGGGCAGCGGTGGTGGCGGTGGCGGTATTGACTTGCTCAGGGGAAGCCTGAATGGATTCTTGTGAGGTAGGGGTTGGCGCAGCTTTCTGTAGTGGAGCTTGGGTTAGTTCTTGTGAGATAGAAGCAGTGGTGTCGTGCGGCCGGTCAGCAACCACTGTGGCGCTGGCCGATCCCGCAAGCAGGGTGATAGAGAGACAAAACACGACGACGGTAAGGATGCGTTGGTATTTACGGTTTTTCATACTAAAACTCCTTTTAAAATGATTTGGGTGTGTTGGTACGAAATTGTGGTATTCTGGTTTGCTATTGGTGATATAGCTAGGGTGCTCCTAGTCTGGGTTTGCTATTGGTGAAATTGTTGACATGGTCACGATGTTCTTATTCTGCTTTGGCTTCTGACAAAATTGCTGACATGGTATGACTAGATGACAAGGTGCAATGGTCTTAATCCCCCAAATTAAGACCCTATACTACCATTGTATTATACTATTGATATTTTGTCAATAGGAAAAACCTGGTTTTGGTGAGTTGGCAATGGAGAGCGAGGTTTGGGGTGATAAGTAAATCTAGATAAGGGGATGGGTAAGGCGTTAGTAAGTTTCTCAATGGGCTTGACTAATGGGGGCAGCAGTAGCAAAAAGTGGGACGTTAGCGTTTTTCGACAGACCTGACTATAGCCATAGCAAAATGGTCAAGTGGGGCACCAATGAGTTTTTCATCAGACCCGGTTAGCTATATATTATTTTAATATTTACGTTTATATGCTAGCTGCACGTTTCTTTTAGTCTGTTTCAAAACTATTGGTGTCCCACTTTTAGTTTTTAATATTTGCTCTCGAGGGTTGATTATTAAAGCGACCTAGACTACGGTAATAAAAAGGTATAGAGGAGCGCTATTAATTTTTCCAATAACTCTAGCTAGGTAGTTTGATATATCGATCTTATGTATCCTTTTGTATACTCTCGAGATTGCTGCAGTCTTATAACCATTCTACTCTTCAGGTGCATTATCCCCTCCACCGTATCCGCGGGCGATACATCGCACAGTGTATCCGCTGTGACGACCGATGCTGTCTGTGCCAGGGCTGACGCGGTTATTGCTTATGAGTAGGCGGTATGCATTGTTAACACCGTACGCCGTGCTAGACCACCATAAGCCGGAGCTAGCCAGACCAAAAAAACCATCGCTGACATACCCGGTATTCTTGAAGTTGTAAAGTGAACCTTGAACAATAGCCAGTTCTTCTGTACTCAATTCAGCATATTCATCATGACCCGGTTTTAAGCTATTATTACTAATCGTAAGACCCATATTACGGAAGAGTTTATAGAAATCAGACCAGGTATTTTCTGTGCTAACGTTGCTGGCAGATCCGCCAGTGGGAAGAGCCCAGCCTCTTGGACATATACTTGTGTTTACATTTTGGTTTGCATAGATTACAGAAGAGTTTCCAGCACCGGCCGTAGCGGTGTACCAGTTGTAATAACCGGATACTCCAGCATCGGCTTCAGAAGCAGTAGAGAGATAAGATTGGTAGCTATATTTGCTAGTATCATCACTAGTAAAATCTGCTTTACTAGAATTGGGGAGAGTAATATCACTGCCAGAGAAGTCAGAATCAGCAGCTTTGATAGTTCTACCGGTAATTCTCAAATTCTCCGTCATCCAGCATCTTCCGTCAGCATACTTGGCAATCATATAATAATTAGAGTCCCGAGAATCATTGAGCATCATTGTTGGTACCATGCTCGAGCTTGCAGCCGGTGTAGAGACTTGATTGCAAATACTATACGTCATTTCTTGCATATTAGTGATACCAGAATTTTTGATCGTAGTGGCATTAGCATAACCGACTGGTGTGGCGTCACTCATGCGCCATTGACCATAAACTATTACTATTGGCGTGGCTACAAGGCTAAGTGTTACTTTACCAGTGTAAGTACCAGAATTAGTATTATTGGCTGCAAACTTTGCGGCAAAGACTAGTTTACGAGAAAAGGAGGCATTACCATTTGCAGATAAACTGTCAACCGAGAGATTAGCTCCACCAGTGCTTAGGCCTTGATAGTATAAACTTTCTTTTGCTGTACCAGTACTTCCCCACCCGTAACCCCAAGTATTATCCGTCATATTAGCAGGAGTTTTATTACCAGCTCCTCCAATTACAGTTGCACCGCTTGGTCCAGAAAGATTGGTATTACCAGAAATCTTTAGAGTATAAGCTGAAGCATCTGTAACATTTACACTAATCGTATGTTCTTTGCTATACCCCACTTCACCAGGTGCAACCGCCACGGTCTCCGTACTCGACGCCGTACTGCCATCAATAGTTAATCCCGCCGTCGTGGCTCTTGTACTAAAAGTTGCGGGAGTGTCATTTGTAATATCGTCATCATTTGCAGCTGAAACGGATGCTTCCTCTTCTTCCGACTCTTCTGACGTATCTGATAATTCCGACGTAAAAACACTACTTTCATCACCTTGCACCTCTTCTAATGCATGAGCATGATTACTCAGAAGATTAACATCCGTTAATACTAATCCAAAAATTAGTAAAGTTGCAAAACTTAAACATAGAAAACGCTCTAGAAATCCTCCACAAAAAGGATTGCGTTTAGCAGCGGTAGACCACTTATTACTTTCACTCATTCTTACAGTTGGAATACTATGAAGAGTTAATTTAGTA
>CAYUHY010000036.1:0-8670 GCA_964444615.1 uncultured Candidatus Saccharibacteria bacterium
CGGTAACGTTACCATCAGCAGAAGTGAAAGTGCGGGTTTCTGTTGGGGCTGGAGTATCAGTACTAGTACCAGTGAGGTCATCCAAGGAAACTTGTTCGCCTGGAACAACGTCAGAAGCGTTTTCTAGCCATGCGTTAAGGTCATTGATGACAGCACGGTTGGTGGTACTTTCGTAGTTAGTTACACCAGTACCATCTTTGACGGCTTGAACCTTAGTATAAAGAGTGTTGTACTCGCTGTAGCCTTCAATGTTTGAATCGGTAGCCAAAGCGATGAGTTCACCAGCTGGATCATCAACATCATCTGCTGCATTCTTAACAGCATCTTTGTTGGTGCCAGTCCAAGTTTGAACATTTTGAAGAGCTGTCTTCAAATCGGCTACGAAATCTTTTAATGCAATAGCATTGTCAGTCAAACGGATAAGTTCTGCATAGTTATTGAACTTGGTAGCATTTACCCAAGTAGAAGTGACAAAATCTTTGAGAGAATCGTAGTTGTTTACGTTGACATTCTTCAAAGCATTCGTGGTGACATTCTTATCGTTATTGATATTCTTCATGTAAGTAACGATAGAGGACAAGTTTGCACTGTCAGCACCCTTCAAAATCTCACGATAGAGATTTTCGTAAGCGCGATAGTTCTCAACGTTTTGAGCACCAGCGATGGCTGAGTTCAAAGTTGAGTAAGAAGTATTGCTGACGTTGTTGATAGTATTTACCCAACCAGCAATAGCGCCACGGAAGGCTGCGGCATCAGCTTCATCGATTGCTAAATCGATTTTGCCAAAGGTTTGTGAGCGATAAGCTTCACCATTAGCATAATCATCAACTAACTCGATGACAGCAGCAAATTTCTTGTAAGTCGCATAGTTCTCGATCTTTGAGATTGCGGTGTCTACTTCTGCCTTGGTAGCAGATTCGATAGCACGAGATTCTGCAGCATAAGCATTACCGGTAACAGCAGTATTAGCTACTGGTGCAACGACACCCAAAGCGAATGCTAACGCTAGAGCAGCCAAAACTTGACTTTTCTTCATTATATTCTCCTTAATGAATTAATTGTTAACTACTTTCCATTTTATCCCATAAAAAAAAAAAATGTCAAGCATTTTTGTTTACTTTTCTACACGATTTTTGGCTTTTTTTGACGGTTTTTGTGGAAAAAGTGGTCATATTTTGACAGCTTGAGCCAAAAATGCTGTATTGAGATTGCGATATCTGATTTACATCTCGAGAAGTTAAGAGAAAGTATATTATTATTTTCTTTGTCTGCTACTGTCTAAGCGTCTCAAAAGTCAAATCTATACCGCCTTGCGCATGGTAGGGCGGTATAGAACTTAGTTTATTTCCCTGATGTCATGAAGACGTCTACCATAGGTCCGGTGGGATTTTTGTGCTCCATAGGGATAGCAACAAAATGGTCAATGGTGGCTTCTTTTTTGGCTTTGGGAATGTAAGCTTTGGCAATGCGTTCGCGTTCGGCGGCGGCTTGATTTTCAGCGCGACGGATTTTGATCATGTGGCGATTGAAGCAGACAAAGGCAATGCCGGCAATGATCATCAGCGGTGCGGTGGTAGCAATGGCGGTAATGATTCCTTGGTCGGAAATACTGCCTGTGTTGGGCACACGTTGATCCGAATCGGAGAAGATTACAGCAGTATTATCCACAAGCGCGTAGACGCTGAAATGGTCGGTCTCGAAGCTGATAATCCCGGCACCGTAAGCACTGTCAAGTTGTTTGGCATCGTCATCATTATTAATATAGTAAGCGCCAGTTTGTTTGCCGTCAAAGTCAGTAGGAACTTTTATAGAAACGGTAACAGGTGCAGTGAGCTGGACGGGGCGACCATTGACATCTAGTAGCTCGAGGTTGTAAATAATCGATTTACGTTTGCCAAAATCGGCAATATATTTATTAACAAGCTCTGCTTTGAGAGTGACAGCATTGTGAAGATTGCCGCGGACCGTGACCGCGCCGTCTGCACTCGTGAGCTCGGAGGTCGTAGTAGTACTAGCGCTGCTACCAGTGGTAGGCTTACTGCTAGGTGCCTGGACGACACCATTTTCGTCGATGGTAAAGCCGGGGGCGAGATAGCCGTTGGCAGCAAAGCTAGAGACATCGCTACCAGAAAAGCTGCCGCCGCTGATGCGGATGTCCATATCGGCGACATCACCACCAAAGATTGGTTTGTTAGGCGCAGCGGTGAAAGTACCGCCATTGATATCGATATCAGCTTGGGTTTGGTCGGAAGCAACGAGATTATATTCGTAGAAGACTTCGGCATTTTGGCTAACGTAATTACCGCCATTGATAGTAAGCTCAACGCCATCAGCATAAGGCGAATAGTGTTCAATCTGGAAAACTGAGCTGTAGCCATTGATTTTGCCAGAGGCGGGCTGAGGAGGCGTGGTCATAGTGCCATCAATCTGGACATTGGTATTATTGAAAGTCATTCTGCCAGCTTTAGTACCGATCGCAGCATGGCCGGACAAAGTTGCAGCTTGGACATTCCAATTGCCGACACCGGCAGCATAGATAGGAGTGGCGTCTTCGTAAGTGCTGGTGGAAGCATTGATGATCGCTGAGCTGCCAATATTTATAAGAGGAGCATTATCAAGATTTTGGACATCACCATGAATAGCTAAGCCATAAGGTGCGATGATGGTGCCATTACAGTTGATTTGTACGCCGTAGCTGGCTTTGCCTTTGCCGCCACTATTGGCTTTGTAAATATCGATTGCAATGCCATACCAACCAGTAGATTTGATAGTGACGCCAGAGCCTACGGTGAGGACGGAATAATTTTGGGCGGCGGGCTGATCAGAACCCTCGACGGTGATAGTAGTGCGCTGGGTTTCGATACTACCAGTACCAGCAAAAGTGATATTTCCCTGCTTAATCACGATCACATTCTTGACGTTATTATTGGCGGTGATTTTGTGATTATTAAGATCGATAGTGAGAGAGCCGGTGCGTTCGATGTTTAGGCGGCTAGTAAGATTGATATCAGAAGCCAGGATAATACTGGTCGTTCCCTCGAGAATAGCGTTTCTAAGCTCGGTCTCGGTGCTAACAGTGATAGCCGTAGCCTCCTCGGCAGCAACGTTGTGCGCGATGGTTATCCCTGCAACTGGCGCAGCGATCCCAAAAATAAAGGCTAGCACCAAAAAAGCGATAATCTTTGTTTGTTTCATGGTTTTTATGTCCCTTCTTTTTCCTTAAGTCGATTTTACCAAAATTTTTATGTTTGTAAAGACTTTTTTGCCGGATTTTGGTAAGAAAAACCACCATTTTGCATGGTAGTTTTCCACAGGTAGGTGATTTTTGGTCTTTCTTGGTGTTTGTTGGGCTTTTATTGTTCTTTTATCGGATTTTTTGGCTTTTTTGGTCTTATTTGGCTCTTTTTGGCCTGGAAAGGTCCCTATCTTACCATTATAGCACACTTTGGCTAAAAAGTCAATAGCCAGAGTGACTGATTGTAATGTCGTGATGGGATTTCAGCCAGGTTAGGCGCCGACGCGATCTTTGGAACTTTTACGTTTGGCGTTGTTTTCGACGTATTCGATGATTTTTGCGGCGACATTACGACCGGTAATCCGCTCGATGCCGAAGCCCGGTGAAGCATTAACCTCGAGGACGAGTGGACCACGATTGGAACGCATGAGATCGACGCCAGCGATGTGTAAGCCCATGGCTTTGGCTGCAGCCACCGCGATATGACGCTCTTCGGCGGTGAGTTTGATAGCGGTACCCTCGCCGCCTTTGTGCAAATTACTGCGGAAATCATCATCCAACGAACGGCGTTGCATACTAGCGACGACGCGCGAACCCACCACGAAAGCACGGATGTCGGTGCCGGCGGATTCTTTGACGTATTCTTGGAGCAAAATATTGGTGCCATCTTCGTTGTAAAGGTAGAAAGCCTGAAGGGCAGATTTGGCAGCTTTCTTAGTGTCAGCCAAGACCACGCCATTACCATGCGTGCCAGAAGCGAGCTTGATAATGACCGGGAGACCGATTTGTTCCAAGAGATCGTCGATATCGGCGGTGTTGCGAGAAACCAGAGTTTTGGGCGTATCAATACCGGCTTTGGTCAGAATTTGTTGCGAGCGCAATTTGTCGCGGGCCCGGGTAATAGCAATTGAGCTGGAGGCGGTCCAGGCACCTTGCATCTCGAACTGGCGCACAACGGCGCAACCATAGCGAGTCATATTGTTAGAAATACGCGGGATAATAGTGTCGTATCCCACTAACTTACGGCCGTGATAATGGATGCTAGGATGCTTCTCGTCGAGCGAGAGATAGCAATTTTTGTACTTGATGACCTTGGCCTGATGACCACGCTTCTCCGCTTCTTCTACTAAACGCTTAGTGGAATAATTGGCGTTACCGTTAGATAAAATCGCAATCTTCATAGTGCTTATTGTATCATAATTCTATTAAACAGTCAATAATGACCGCTGGTGTGGTATAATGTAAAATATGATTGATTACTACTCTATACCAGAAGAAGATTTACCGATGTCGATGCGACATTTTCGGAAAAAACTGAAAGACCGAGGATGGAAAGCGGAAAAATTGTGCCGCGAGGGCCGGAATGATATGATCTTGACTCGCCCTGACGGAGTAGAGCTGCGTATAGCTTCGAGCACGCCACCCACTACAAGTGTTTTTGCGATGCATACAGCGAATAATAAAATGATGAGCTATGCATTGCTAAACGAGCTTTCAGTGAAGCAGCCCGAAACGATTGCAGTATATAAAACGGAAGATGTATTGCCTTTGCTTGAAAAGTATGGGAGTATCGTGATCAAACCAATCGATGGCGCACATGGCAATGGTATAACGGTCGGCGTTACAAATTTGGAGCAGGCGGAAGAAGCAATTGCAAAGGCACTAGCTACATCTACGGACTTAGAAATTGCAATTGCGCAAGCACAATTACCTCTTGATGAATTGGAGCTAAGAGTGATTTGCATTGATTATAAATTCGTTGAAGCGATTGCTCGGATTCCAGCGCAAGTAACTGGCGACGGCAGACATAATCTTGCTGAACTGATTGATTTAGAAAATGCTACGATCAGGACTGAGCAGTACAAAAGCGATTTAACTTATATCGACAAACAGGTGGCATTGAGATTTTTGGGTGAGCGTAGCGGTGAGATTCCTGCTCCTGGCGAAAAGGTACGCGTAGTAGCAAGTTGTAATATAGGGCAAGGTGGCACTGCGAAGGATTATTCAGCTTTGATTCACGAAGACATGAAGAAGTTGTCCGAAAAAATCGCGCGAGCAGCGCAACTTCCAGTGATAGGGATTGATTTTTATGGCGATCAAGTAATTGAATTTAATGCTTGCCCTTCTCTTTATTACCCTACTGGCGATGCGTCAGCGACTAAGGCCGTTGAGACTTATCTTGATTATTTGGCAGGGTTGTAGAGTTACCTGTCTTCTTCGTCTTGCGGCAGAGCAATGTTGTATTTAGCCTTTAATTCGCTGCGTGAGAGACTAGATGAGGATGAGTCGACTATAAAACGGCCATTTAGGAGCTTGCGCCCAATTAAAATTGGATAGATTTTCTTAGAGCGGTTGGCGAGAGTAAAAGAATCTTTGAAGACTTTTGGACCGATTTTTACTTTTAAACTTACTTCGTAGCGCTCTTCGGCGTCACCAAAAGAATTACTAACTACAATTTTTTTGAATTTCTTAGTGGAGAGTTCGGTCGCACAAGCTGCACAAGTAGGATGACTCCCAAAAAGCGTGCAATTAAGATAGCCATTTTCATCGACACGGATATTTTCAGCATGAATCGCAGAACGATATGCGCCAGTGTCAATTTTTGCGGGGATAGCCGCTAGTTTTTCATAGCCAACAAAATGAATTGGCTCGGAACGCCCAATAATCATAAGATGGAGATCATTTCGTGCTTTCATACTTTTGCTCTCAAACTCATTATTCTACTGGACATAATAGCATACTTATGATAAAATGTCAATATGGGACATGTGCTAATTGTTGGAAAGAAATTCTCTGGTTTTGTAAAAGTCCTTGAGCAAGATGGTTTTGAATATACGGAACTGAGGGACATTAAGACAACTAAATTTCCAGAGAAAAAGTTTAAACATCGAGTTGTGGCGGATTTTTCAAGTCGTGAAGCATTATTCAAAGCTGTGAACTCTTTGCCCGTAAAGCCAGATGCAGTGCTAGCAACCTATGAAAACTATATTTTGCCGGCTGCATGGATAGCAGAATATCTTGGACTACCGGGTTTGCCAGTAGCAGCGGCAGAAGCCTGTACGGATAAATTCTTGATGAGATCATTATTCCAAAAAGCGCCTACGCAAATTAGTCCGGACTTTCAAGAGATACATAGCTACGAAGAAGCGCAAGCTTTTGCGAATAAACATAGTTTTCCGTTAATTATGAAGCCAGCAAATCTATCCAAAAGCTTATTGGTGACAAAATCTGCCAATATTGATGAGCTGCGAGCTAATTATGAGCGGACAATGGAAAACATCGCAAGTATTTACGAAAAATATGCACCAGAGCGTAAACCTAAACTGCTAATAGAAGAATACCTTGACGGTACCGTACACTCGGTTGATGCGTTTGTAGATCAAGAGGGTACGCCGCACGTAATGAAAGAGATTGTGGACTATCAGACTGGGTACGAGGTAGGATATGATGATAACTTTCATTATAGCCGCATTTTGCCTAGTAAGCTTTCTGCAAAGGAGCAAGCAGAGTTTCTAAAATGTGCCGAAATGGGTTGCCGAGCGCTAGGTATGCGTAGTTCCCCTGCACATATTGAAATTATCATGACACAAGCTGGGCCGAGAATCGTAGAGATCGGAGCGCGAAATGGTGGATATCGAGAACGGATGTATAGACTAGCAAATAATATTGATACAGTAAAAAACGCACTAGGATTAATCTTCGGAAAGACTCCGGAAATTCAAGCGACAAAAAATGAACCAGTAGCAGTATTGGAGCTTTTCCCTCAGAAAGCAGGTAATTTTGCGGGTTTGTCAGCACAAAATGAAGTGGAAAAACTCGAATCTTTGGAATACTTGTCGATCAAGGCGGAGGTTGGAAAACATATTGGCAAGTCTTCAGATGGATTCAAAGCGGCAGCAATTTTGATTTTACACCACAAAGATCCTGAAACATTTGCACAAGATTTACAATTTGTAAATAATAACGTAAAGGTCATAACTGAATAATAGTTTTGCCACATAATTATCTATTCTAGCCCAATTAATAATTTTGAACCTATTGAATTTTTGCAACAACGCTCTGCGTCTAATAAACGGCTTAGCATGACTATTGCTAGGCCGTTTATGTTATTATTTAGTCTACTGAGGCAGTCTTCATCCCCAGAATCCACGTTTTTTCTTGTCGCCGCGGAATTCTTCGAGGAGTTCTTTTTGACGTTTGGTGAGATTTTTCGGAGTTTCGACAATAATTGTGACAATGTGTGGGCCGCGATCACCATCACTGCGCATCAGTGGCACGCCATGGCCAGAAAGCTTGAACGGAGTGCCTGACTGAGTACCCGCAGGAACTTTCATGCGGACATTACCGTCAACGGTTTCGACGTCGATTTCGGTACCGAGGGCGGCGTCAACCATGGAGATTTTTGCTTCCGAGAGGATAATACTACCCTCGCGCGTGAGGTGCTTGTGAGGCTTGACCCGGACGAAAACGTAGAGATCACCCTTGGTGCCACCTTTGGGAGCAGGGCCGCCTTTGCCACTCAAACGAATTGACATGCCATCATCAATGCCGGCAGGAATCTTGACTTTGAGATCTTTGCCATCCGCGGAAATGGTTTTAGTAGTGCCAAAAACCGCTTCTTCAAAATTCAAGACTACCGTAGTACGATAATCGGTGCCGCGCGCAGGGCGACGCTGGCCGCCACCGAAACCAAAAATCGAGCCTAAGATATCATCTAAGCCACCACTACCGCCAAAATCAAAATTGAAACTCTGACCGTTGAAATTGTAACTGGTGCCTCCGGCGCCGCCAAAAGGATTGCCGCTTGCACCGGCACCACCTACGCCAGCGTGGCCGAATTGATCGTAGCGAGCACGTTTTTGCTTATCGGAAAGCACTTCGTGGGCCTCGGAAATCTCTTTGAATTTCGCTTCAGCTTCCTTGTCGCCAGGATTTTTGTCCGGGTGATATTTTACTGCCAGCTTACGGTAAGCTTTCTTAATTTCGTCGTCGGACGCACTCTTGGATACGCCCAAAATCTCATAATAATCTCTCTTTGCCATGATTTTCCTCTTGCGAGTAGTAGCCCTTGAGTTAGTTTTTGCAAATTAACTAGACTTTGAAGAAGTCTTGACGTTATTATAAAAGTTTGCTAGAATTGGAGTGTATTAATGGTTTTTACCGCTTCTTAGAAGCGGTAATTTCTATTTCTAGAAATGCTTTGTTGAAAATACGAAGTCTTAAAATCATAAGAATACCCTCCTTTCTCCCAAAAAATTAAAAGAACTATCACTACTACTCTATGTTATTTTAGCATAGATAATGGAGATGTACAACTAGGAAATTAGCACTCGATAACGGGAATTGCTAGTTTTGTGAGTTTACTGGAAGGCTGGTGCGCGGCTCATTAAAACAATTTAGAAATAAGTTCCTATAAAAAGAACTCTTCTTATATA
>CAYUHY010000037.1:0-8587 GCA_964444615.1 uncultured Candidatus Saccharibacteria bacterium
TATAAGAAGAGTTCTTTTTATAGGAACTTATTTCTAAATTGTTTTAATGAGCCTATGACTAAAATTGGTATTTTCTTAAATCGACTTTGTTGTTGATTACTTCAATGCCATCAGCTTCGAGTTTGCGTTTTTGGGCTTCGGCACCGCCGAAAGCAAATGCGCCAGAAAGCTCACCTTTGCTATTGACAATTTTGTAGCAAGGGTGTAGATCACCGTCGGGATTGCGATGTAAAATATTGCCGACGACACGAGCCAGCTTGGGATTACCAAGATAAGTAGCGACTTGTTTGTAGGTGGCGACTTTGCCAGTGGGAATGGTTTGTAGAAATTCGTAGACGCCGGCAGCTAGATCATCCATGATGACGCTTGCGCTTTTGCCAAGTGGAACGGCAGGCGGCTTTGGCGAGACGTTTGGCGTGGGCGAGAATAATTAAATAGTTGCTAAACATGGTTATTCGGTATAAGGCTCGAAGTCGAAATCGAAGCCAACGTATTTGGGCTGTTTGGTTTCTATATATTCAGTGACGGCGGCGTCGACTTCTTTGTTGAGCTTGGTAATGCGTTTGCTGGGTTTGGCGTCGTCTGCGGAAGCAACGAGTGGTACAATGTAGCGGACTTTGGCCTTAGTGCTGATGCAATAACAATTTTTCTTGGCAATGCCGCTGGTGAAGACGGTGGTGGCACGTTGGTAATTGCGGAAAGCTTCGGCGAGAGTTTTGTCGCCGCAGCTTAGGATCCAGTCGATGATTTCGCGTTCGCTCATGACGTAGAGATCGTCTTCGGTGAGATAGCCACTGCTAATCATGGAGTGAATAATATCAGCGAGAAATTGCATATTGGCGCGAGACTTTTCGCCATGATAAATAGCAGCGAGGGGGAGATTCTCGGTAGTAAAAGCGGCAGCGAGGTCGGCGGCGCGGAAAGCGATTTCGTCGGCGTCGTTTTCGTTTTTGGTGATAGTAAGATCATGATAAAAGGTCTTGACTTGGTCGAGCGTCCAGATGTCGTAATGGAAATAGCCATTCATCAGAGTATATTCAAGACGGTCGGCGGCGAGGTTGGGAGATTCGTTATCGGCAATAGGATAGAGGTGATAGTCGGAAACTTCGCTGGCGAGGATGCCGTCTTTTTTGAGCTGTTTCATAATGGCGCGGGATTCGCGAATGATTTCCGCGGTGCGCTCTTCGGTGGATTCTTGGGTTTCGCTATCGCCGTTCATAAAGTCAATACTATGCTTAAAAGCAGGGCTGGCGATATCGTGGAAAAGTCCCGCAAGAGTTTGCTTTTTGTCTTGCGTGAAATGCCAGACGATCAGCGCGACACCGATGCTGTGGGCCAAGGTAGAAATATGATGCTTATAATTATAGAGAGAAGTATGAACCAGACCGCAGGTAGTGCTGACGCCGGCTAAGCGCTGCATTTCGGGCGCGGCAATGTATTTGAGAAGCCAGGCGGGGAATTCTGGCGAGAGGACTTTGAGATATTCGCGCACTTCTGGCGTGAGGGTATGCAAGCAGCGTTTTTTGCAAGTGGTAATATCGAGCATTTTGTCGCTGCGATGGAAAAGACCAGAACGGGTGGGGGTAGCGTTTTCTACGACTTCGGCTTCAGAAACTACAGTGGTAGAAGGTTGAGTGTGTTCGGTTTCTTCGTCAGCGGCTTCGGTCTCGGTAATAGCGTCGGGCTCGATTGTCTCGGTGGTATCAGGGATAGGAATGGTAGCTTTTTTGCCGGTGGGGCGACGGTAAATATTAATCCATTTTTGGTCGAGCCAGAATTTGACCTCTTCATAGCATTTTTGATCTTTGGAGGGCATTTGGAGGAGCTGAATGTCGGTCTTATGACCGCGGTTGAGATTGAGAATGATACTATAAGTGAGTTCGGCAATGGTGCCGGGACCAATATAGCCTGCGAAACCGTCTTTGTCTTCGTTCATGATGAAATGGGTGTCGGCTTGGTCGAGGTGCTTGTAGAATTGTTGATAGAATTTGGTGTTGCGCTCGGCGTAACCGGGATCGCCGGCGGAAATGAGACGACCAAGAGGCAAGCCAGGAGCAGGAGGAGTCTCGGAGCTAAAATCTTCGTTTTCGAAAAGGGGTCGCGGCCAATCAATTACTTCGTAGCCGCGCCCTTCGAAATATCCTCGCCAGTATAATGCTCGTTCGTATAGTTTGGAGCTGCCAGAAATAACTAGTTTTTTCATATTAATCTTCGAGTTTTAAAATAACTTCCTTATGGTTAGAGGTAGTGAATTTACGATATTTAACTCCACACTTGTCAAACATGCGAATAGAAGCAGCAGTATCGACGCCTTTGCTGCTATGGTCAAAATCGTGGAGGTAAATTACCTCACGAATGCCAGATTGGATGATTGCTTTGGAGCAATCAACACAAGGAAAATAATGAACATAGACACGAGCACCTTGCAGCTCGCGCATATTGCCACGAAAGTTGAGAATAGCATTAAGCTCGGCATGGCAGACGTAAGGATATTTGGTTTCTAGAGGGTCGCCATCGCGGGCCCAAGGGAATTCGTCATCGTCAAAATTATTTGGCGCGCCGTTGTAGCCGACTGAAAGTACACGGTTGTCTTCGCTAACGATGCAAGCTCCAACCTGAGTATTGGGATCTTTGCTGCGCATGGACGTGAGCTGAGCGACACCCATGAAGTATTCGTCCCAACTCAAGTAATCTTGACGTTTGTTATTCATCAACTCTCCTTTGGTTTACCATTATACGCTATTTGGGTAATTTTGACTAGACACTTTATAGAGGTAGAGGTTAAAATGTGGGGTGTGGGGAGAGGTTTTGAGGATTTGGCGTAGGGGTGTGTGCTGGATATGGGGAAGTGTGGTGGTTGGTGTTTGGGGTATGGTGGCTTGACAAAACGCTTATGTTGTGCTACAATGGAAGTAATCCTTGAGATAGAGGTATGATTTTTGGGGTGGTGGAGGAAGAATTAAGGTTATTTCTTACGGCGTTTTTGGGCAAGCCAATCTGGGATATCGGTGAATCTAATCTCAGGATAAAAGTTGATTTCATCGTTTGTGATATCATAATAGATTTTATACACTTCGTCAGCGCCGCCATAAAGCGCTTCTGACATTTTGAAGCCGAGTTGGTCGGCTGCTTGCTGGACGGATTTTGTATTGGGTCCTTCGATTTCGATATAGCTGGGGATCCAAGGCCAGGTATCAATCGTAATTTCGACGTCGTTTAACTTCCACTCTTCGCGATAAGATTCTTGAACAGATTTGACTTTAAGACCACAAGCTTTGAGCAAAGTGATACCGTCTTCATAATTACTGATGTTGATGCAAACCTCTTTCATGCCGTCGATGGTGAGGGAATCGAGATGCTTGTAGCTCATGGTAATACGGTTGCCCTCGTCACGGACGCGTGCGTATGAAAGCTTCTCGAGGTCGAAAATGGTGCGACGCATGAGGGTCTCTTTTTGAACTAACTTAGCACCAATTTTGGTGAGCTGAGTGCGGATTTGGTCTTTGGCGATGTCGGTAAAGGTGGCTTCTATTTCTGGCTTCATGGCTAAATTATAACATAGGTGAGCCAAAATGCAGAATGGGTGTTTAGGAATGTGAGATAGTTTGGTGGCGTTGGGGAAATTTGAGGGGTGGAGTGATTTTAAAAATGGTTGAGGTTTCATTAAGAGGGAAAATATGCTATAATGAGTGACAGAAATGACAAAAATGGAAGATAATAAGACTAAGGTGAGTAGCGCGAAGCGGATGGGGAATCCGCCGCGGAGAATGACGAACGCGCAAAAAGTTGAGGAGCTGAAGCTGGGGAAGTTTGCGGAGTGCGAGCATTTGAGGTTGCCAGAGAAGCAGCTGGGCGGACGTTGGCGAATGATACTGGGGATTGGTTTGCTGTTGCTGGCGGCGCTAGGCGTGTTTTTGATTTTTATGACTGATCCGGTGCGGGTGCTGACTTGGGATAATGATGGGTTTAGCGGGGGACGGATTGGATCTTTGCAGCTGTATTGGTGGGTGATGGAGTTGGCGCTGGGTGTGGCGACTTTGAGTTGTTTGATTGCTGGTATTATTCTAGTGCTGAGGAAGCGCGTGCCGGCGTTAATTTGGTATATTTTGGTGATAGCGACGACGCTGGGGCTACTGTGCGCGAGTTTTCATACTTTTACTTGGTTTGAGGCGCGAAATTGTTATGAAAATTATCCCGGAATTTATCCTGCGGATCCGGAAAAGGGGTCGGGCTGTCCGAGCGTGATTAATGATTTGATTTTGATTTCGTTGAGGAATTTGCTGATTTATACGGTGGGAATTGTGATTTTTGCGTTGGTGTATCGATATTCGAGGAAGCGCGCGGTGTTGTGTAAATCTTAGGCGCGACTTGTGAGAATGTGTTTTTTGATTTATAATGAGTAGAATGGCGAAAAAAGTAAAAGAAAATCAAGATCCTACGGCGAGTTTGGTTGCGACTTGGAAGGAAGTTTGTCGGAAACAAAAAGGATTGATGATGGCGATGATTGGCTTGGCGGTGTTGAGTGCGATTTTGTTGATTTTTGCTTTGACGACTCTGCGACCGCAGAATACTGTCGTGATTGTGGGATATGGGGATGTGTATGGTGAGATTGCGGGGATTAGTGGTGGATATCGGCGGGATAGCTGGGTGAATATGCTGGCGTTTCCGATTTTGGCGATTATTTATGGATTTTTGCATAATTTGATAACGTTGAAAATTTATCGTAAATATGGTAAAGACGCGGCCATGGCGATGGTGGTTTTGACGGCGCTGCTGATTGTGGGAACCGTGATCATTATCTTTCGGTTGTTAGGGGAGTGGTAGTGAATTTATTATTTTTGGCTATTACTTTGTCAGAAGTTCCAGTGCGCACTCTCCGTATGTTAAGTACGCTTCGTTTGCGCGCTTCACTTCTTCCGCGTACTAGCACAAAAATAATTATATTCACTGTGGTGGACTTGCTCTCTTTGCGAACTACTTTGTCAGCAGTTGCGCTGCGCGGTCGCCGTACTATTGAGTACGCCTCTCTGTGCTGCTCGCTGCTTCCGCGTATTTCATCAAAGATAGCTAAGTCCAATGAAACTGTCTTGCCTCGCACTCCATCCCAACTAACTTCGTCCAGAAGGAGTTTGCGCGCTTCACTTCTTCCGCGTTTTTTATCAAGGATAGTAAAATACAGGAAGAGTGGTGGTTTGTCTCAATTGAATTTGTCTAGGAAAAGTTTGCGGGGTGGTGAGGGGTTTTTCGGATTTAGAAGTGTGATGCTTAGGGGGATGCAGTGATGTCGGCGGTGCCGGAGATTCCGTTGGGGAAACGGAAGCCGCTGTATCGGTTTTTGGAGATTTTGCCGGGGGCTTTGAGCTATGGGGCGGTGATTTTGCTGTTTGTATTGTCGTGGATTAGTCCTTTTCTAGGGGCGGTGTATTTGTTGATTATTATTGCGACGACGTTGGTGAAAGCCGTGGGGGTGGCGTTTCGGACTATTCAAGGTTATGAGGTGATGAAAAGTGCTGAAAAAGTGGATTGGACGAAACGGATGCAAGATTTGGAGGATCCGCATGCGGCTTATGAGCGATTGCGCGATCAGCGGGATGATAGTTATGGGTTTATGGATCATGTGCAGAATTTGCGGATTTTGTCGGCAGTGGAGGGGAATCGTGAGCCGAAGCCGCACGAGATTTATCATGCTGTCATTATGACTGCTTATAATGAGGGTCTTGAGACGATGTTGCCGGCGATTGAGGCGGTGCGAGATACGACTTTTCCGAATGAACGGATTATTTTGGTTTTGGCGTATGAGGCGCGAGGTGGGGAGGCGATGGAACAGAATGCACAGGAGCTGAAGAGGATTTTTCGGGGGATGTTTGGCAAGTTTATGCTGGTGAAGCATCCGGATAATTTGAAGAATGAGATTAAGGGTAAGGGGCCGAATTTGACTTATGCGGGGAAGCGGCTCGCGGAATATGTAGAAAAATATCACATTCCAAAAGAAAATGTGATTGTGACGTCGCTGGATAGTGATAATCAAATGAGTAAGAAATATCTTGATTATGTGGCCTATGAGTTTTGCGTGCGCCCGGATCGGCAACATTATAGTTATCAGCCGGTTTCGTTGTTTATGAATAATATTTGGGATGCGGCGGCACCGATGCGAGTGGTAGCGATTACGAATTCGTTTTTTAATATTATTTCGACGATGCGCCCGCATTTATTGCGGAATTTTGCGTCACATGCACAGCCTTTGGCGGCCTTGGAGGGAATGGATTTTTGGAGCAGGCGGACGATTGTGGAAGATGGTCATCAGTATTGGCGTTCGTTGTTTTATTTTGAGGGGAAATATGGTGTGGTGCCAATTCGGGTGCCGATTTATCAGGATGCGGTGATTTCTGATACGCTGTGGAAGACGTTAAAAGCACAGTTTATTCAGTTGCGGCGTTGGGATTATGGTGCGAGCGATGTGGCGTATGTGGGGTCGTATTTGTTTTCTAAAGAGCGGAAAGTGTCATTTTGGAGTTTATTTCCGAAGTTTGTGAGATTGTTGGATGGGCATGTGACTTTGGCGATTTTGGCACCAATTGTGGCTTTTGGTGGTTGGGTGCCGATGTTGCTGAACTTGGGTTCGCGTGAGGCGATGGCGTTTGTGCTGCCAAATGTGGTGGGTTGGATTCAGACGATTGCGATGATCGGTACAATTGTAACGGTGATTATTTCGATGCAAATGTTGCCGAAACGTCCTAGTAAATATAAGAAGCCGCGGTCATTGATGATGCTGCTGCAGTGGATTTTGATGCCGGTGATTGCGATTGTTTATCAGAGTGCGGCGGCGTTTTATTCGCAAACTCGTTTGATGACGGGGCGTTATATGGAAAAGTTTGATGTTACGAAAAAGGTTGTGAAAAAATAAGTTTGCGGCTTTGGTGTGGTATAATGCAAGCAAGATGGATAGTAAAAAAGAATTAACTAATAATAAAAATGATGAAGGAAATGTTTCTGGAAGTGCTTCTGGGAATGTTTTGGAAAATGTTTCTGGTGGTGTTTCCGGGAATGTTTTGGAGCAATCGCAGGAATCTTTGAGTGCGGAATCTAATTTTGGTCCGACTCCGTTTACAGCGGCAGGCAAGCATAAGACACCAAAGCGATATATGATAATTTTAAGTGTTTTGGTAGTTTTGGAAGTGTTGGCGGATTTGTTTCTGATGGAAATGTTTAGGACGGCACTTAATGTCAAAGAGCAGCCGGGGAATGGTTCGGTGGCGGGCTTGCCGATGATAATGACGCTATTGTTTTTCCCGGTTTGGGGTAGTATTTTAATTGGTAGCTGCGTGATGAGTATTAGAGCGCTGACGCAAATGCGTGGCGCACAGGGCAATGGTAGCAAGTATGTTCCATGGGTGCGAGTGCTAAGCGTGATAGCGTTAGTTGGTGCGGGCATAGGATTAGTGCTGGCGATGGGTGCGATTTTGACGCTTTTTGTTTAAGGTTTGATTGTTGGTTTTGCTTGGTAATTAATTAAAAGATACGAAAATTTTTTGTTTTGTGAAAAGTGTGTTATAATGGGGGAATACGGAAGTGTGTCCGAGTGGTTTAAGGAGCACGCTTGGAAAGCGTGTGAGCGGGCAACCGTTCCGGAGGTTCGAATCCTCTCGCTTCCGCCATTCAAGTAAAAACGGGCTATTTTGACAATTCTTTCTGCCTCCCTCGTCCATAAGACGCGGTTCGCTTGAAAGAAGCCAAACTAGCTCCGTTTTTATCTTGAATGGAAGTTATGATGAGAGGATGAGAACCGGATTGCGAAGCAATAGGTTCGTTATCCGCCCGGTGCGAAGCACGACGGCGCGGATTACCTTTCCTCTCGCTTCCGCCAAGTTTGTAAAATCGAGTAAGAAAGTAAATTTTCTTTTCGCTCCGTTCCTGCAGTGGGCGAATCCTCTCTGATTTTGAGAAATGATTAGGGTTCTCTTGGATGTGCCCGGTGCGAAGCACGACGGTGCGGATTACCTTTCCTCTGCTTCCTTCTTATTTTCTAAAAAGCAATACAGGTTTTTCAATGTGTGCTATCATAATTAGTGCTGGGAGTGTCACAAATCCTCTCGCCCCTTTAGGTTTTTTAATGACGGGTTATTTGGTGAGGTGGGCGCGGGCGGGAGCGGGAATGTCGTCGAGCTGGATTTCTTCCCAACGATTGACGCCGGTGACTTTGACTAGCAATTTGAGATAAGCGTGATCTTTTAGCTCGCGGGTGGTTTTGAAAGTGATAGTTTTGGATTTGCCTTCGCTATTATAACTGGGAAGTTGGTATTCGTAGCGCATTTCGTCGGAGTTGTGAGCGGCAGATATTTTACTATTGTCAATTTGGGTGTAAAAATATTCTTCGTAGTTTTCTAAATGATTGATGCCAAAGCAAACGCCGACTACGGCAGCAATAATAATTACGGCGATAATGATTTTGCCAAAAATTTTATTCATAAATTCTCCTTGACATTATTGTAGAGGGGATGGGGAAATTTGTCGTGCGAATAAAGTAACAAAATTGGTTCTTCTCATTTTCCTGTGGTTTTAGTTTTCTTGACTATCAAAAAAGCCCTTC
>CAYUHY010000038.1:0-7822 GCA_964444615.1 uncultured Candidatus Saccharibacteria bacterium
TTATTTATTAGATAACAAGCTCTCTACGGTAACACTATTTATTAGACAACAGAAATCGTTCGGTAACATTTATTTTTTAGATAATACGTGCAAGTTGACTTATTTACTGAAGTTTGTTATGATGGGTCATATAAGTGTTTAGTTGTTCTCGACTATGTCGAGGACAACTTTTATTTTGCGAACGGTTTTGGTAGCACGCACCTCTTCCGTCTGCTCAAAAGTTATTTTACTCATACGAGCTCCTTTCAAACTAGTTTTTAACTACTAGATTAAGGTTTTTTGATATTAAATATCGAACTTGAATATAGTTACAGTCAATTCTAGGCGCTCTATGATAAAAGTAGCACAAAAGTGCTACTTTTACCAAGCATAGGCATGATGGTTTTGGTGATTTTCTTTTAGTTTATCTCAAAATCATCAATACACTATTCAAAATTAAGATATTTTACTCTCGAGGGGTTTACTTTTTTGAGACCTAGGTGTTGGAGAATACACGTTGGGTGTATTCTCCAACCCGAGGATGCTTAGGAATCGCGGGCGATACACCGCACAGCGATACCGAAGTAACGGTAGAACGCGACCGTACCAGGGTAGACGTAGCTACTGTATATGCTCAGGCCGTACGCGCTGCGAGCACTGTACGCCGTACTAGACCACCAGTAGCCTCGGTCAGTACCATAGTTGAGGGAGCCATTGTAGACGTACCCGGTATACTTAAAATTATAAATTACTTTGCTATTAGAATCTGTTGCATTCTGGACAGTATTTAAATCTCCTGAACCCCAGCTAGTAGAGCCAGTAGTAGATAAGCTACTAGTACTAATAGTGAGACCCATATTACGGAAGAGTTTATAGAAATTAGACCAAGTATTTTCTGTATTAGCATTACCGGCAGTTCCGCCAGTAGGTAGAGTCCAGCCTTTGGGACAAATACTTGTGTTGACGCTTTGATTATTTGTAGTAAATGAAGAGTTCCCAGCACCAGCGGTGGCAGTGTACCAGTTGTAATAACCAGTGGAACCAGAATTAGCTTCACTAAACAAGCCTGAACGATATGTAAACTTATTGGCGTCAGTAAAGTCAGATTTAGTAGAATTTGGTAGAGCTATTGAACCGGAAGTAAAGTCTGAAGTGTTGGAATTAATTGTAGTGTTATAAATTCTTAGGTTTTCTGTCATCCAGCAACGGCCATCGGCAAACTTACGTACTTTATAAGTCTTATTAGTACCACTTGGATAAGTACGATCATCTGTGAGAGTGTATTCTGCACTATATTTTTGGCCAGAAAGTAGTGGCGTGTTAGTGCAGATACTATAATTACCATACATATCCTGCATTTTAGTAATATCACCAAGTGTCATTTTTCTCGGTGTAGCTACCATACTTAGTTGCACGCCGGTTTTATAATGCCCAGAGTTAGTATTATTCTCAGCAAACTTCGCCGCAAAAACTATTCTTTTCGTGGTAGAAGATAATGTATTATTAGCATTTGCTGGTAGTGTGACACTTTCTAATCTACCAGTACTTAAGCCACTACCGTTAGTACCATAGCTTGGTACCGTATAATATGTTAATCCTGCATTAGTAGATGTATTATTAGTAGTATTATTAGTCCAAGCAAAGCCCCAGGAATTATTAGCTAAGCTACTACCACTTGCGCCATTAGCACCAGTTAACGTAGTAGTACCTCCATCCAACTTCAAGCTATTATAACCATTAGCATATGTTACCTGTAATGTATAACTATCTATATCACTAGCAGAATAAGTAACGTTACTACTAAGATATGCAGTATCACCAGGTGCTACCGTAGTAGAAAGAGTAGGATTACTGACGCTAAGGGAAGCGGTAGGATTAACGGCAGCGTAACATTCAGAACCACTCATCATACTATTCACCACAAAACTCAGCAAAAGCGTACATATAATATATAGTGGAAATTTGAGATATGCACCAATCCTACTAAGCGGAGTCATGACGGCGTGACTAGCGCAAGTATGAATTACATTCTCAGCTGATCGTTTAATTCCGCCAAACGGAATCGTGAGGGCTTGGTTAATGTGTTTTGCAACATATTTAGGATATCTAGCCAACCTACTAAGCGGAGTCATAATTACGTGGCTGGCGCGGGTCCGAACTGCGTAGGAGTTGAGTGAAAAGAAAACTTGTTTCCTTTTCCGAAACGACGCCCGCAGGAAGCTTCGCAGAAGCGCATTCTTTAGATGAGCAGAGCGCCACCAGACGACGCTAGTAGGTTGGTAGATATCCGCATTATCATTAGTATAAAGCTCATTAATACCACAAAAAGGATTACGCTTAGCAACTAAAAACTTCTTATTACTTTTACTCATTCTTACAGTTGGAATACCATGAAGAGTTGTATTAGTAATAGAATTATTAAACTTCTTTTGGTATTTTCCTGGAGATTTGGAAAAGTTACCAAAGTTAATATTACGTCTTTTGCGTTGCATCACGCCCTCCTTTTTGTGGATTTATGTATATATACTTCTCACGGAGGTTTGTCGTTTTGCTAAAGTGCCGCAGCCATGACGAGTACTTCTTAATAAGTAATAGAGAAATACTATATTGTCATCAAACGTTCAGCACCCTAGCCAATAAAAACGGCACCGTAAGGGTGCTGAACCAAATCAATCTTGTAACTATAGTATTAACTATGATCACCAAAAACTGACTTACGATGCCGTAGTTCACTGGTGATACACAATTAATACCTTTAAACAACATAGTTACAAAAATTTTAACTAATTTGATTCAGCACTCTAATTTTACCATACAAGCGCCAACACTATCAAGTCTAGTTTTATCATCATTTTTATTTCATAATAACCGAACAAGTCCGCACCACATCGTAAATCGACCAAAACAAATCCACGCCACTTTACAAACCACCAAAACAAATCCGCGCCACATCACAAACCACGCAAAACAAACCCTCTAATCACCCGCCAATCTCACTCAAGCCATGCTATAATATCTCTATGTATTATGAGGTAATACCAACCGAAGTCTTCCGCAGTGGCGGTGGCGTGCTCACTTATAGCTCCGAGCAGCCCCTCCAGGCCGGACAAATCGTCCTCGTACCCTTGGGTCGCAAGACCACCCTTGGCATTGTTTACCGTAAAGTCACCTCTGTAAATTTCCCTACCAAACCCATTACAAGGCTAGTCTGCCCATTTCCTCTCCCTAAGCATCTGATTAAAGCGATTTTTTGGCTTTCTCAGTACTATCTCACCTCTATCCCGCTTGTGGCAAACCTCCTAATTCCGGCTGGTCTCCTCAGCAAAAATGCCCTCAGAGGCTATTTAGAAGCCCCAGAGCGCATTTTAGACCCAAAGTGCGGTAACACAGCGCTTACGCTTGAAACAACCCTTAAAACGCCTCTAAATGCCTCCAAAATCTCACCTGAAGAGCTTAATCACCCAAAAATCACCCCCCAAGAACCTCAAAAACACTCAAAACCACCCAAAAACACTCCCAAAACACCCGAAATTAGCCCCTCAGCCACCGCAAAAATCCCTCTCAATTCCGCTCAAATTCAAGCATTAGCCGCTCTCAAACGGATCACCAGCAGCACCAAACTCCTCCGCGGCATCACCGGCAGCGGCAAAACCAATATCTACATGCAGCTCGCCGCCGAAACCCTCGCCAGCCACCAATCCGTCGTCCTCCTGGTGCCGGAAATCGCCCTCACTAGCCAATTAGTCAAGGCCTTTCGGCAAACTTTTGGCGACCAAATCCTACGGCTCATCCATTCCCAACAAACCATGACCGAGCGCCGCAAAACCTGGCTCGACATCATTACCACCCCAGATCCACAAATCATAATCGGTCCGCGCTCCGCCTTACTCACCCCTGTACAAAACCTCGGTCTCATCATCATCGACGAAGCCCACGAAAGTGCTTATTATCAAGAAAATCCGCCCCGTTATTCCGCCCTCAGGCTCGCCAGTTTCATCGCCGCCCATCTTAAAATTCCCTGCATCCTCGGCACCGCTACCCCAAATCTGGTCGATTATCACCTCGCCACTTCCAAGCATTCCCTTGTCAATCTAACCCAAAAAGCCAAAACTTCGGAAACTATCAGTCCTAAACTGACTCCAAAAGCCAAAACAACTAATTATGAGCTAGTCCAAAAAGCCAAAACCGCAGAAACAAATACAGCCTCAGAAGTCGCAGAAGCCCAAACAACCAACCAGCAGCCATCCTCTCAGCCCACCACATTCACACCTCAAGTCACGATCGTAGATCTCAAGCAACGCGATCTTTTTCTTAAAAATCGCTACTTCTCCACCCCTCTCTTGACGGCCATCGAAAAAAATATTCAGGATAACCATCAAACTCTGATTTTTCATAATCGACGCGGCTCCGCGCCTCTTACCATTTGCGAAAAATGCGGCTGGCAAGCTCTCTGCCCAGAATGTTTCCTCCCCATGATTCTCCACGCCGATTCCTACACTCTCGAATGTCATATCTGTGGCCACAGCCAAAAAGTCCCCACCAGCTGCCCAGACTGCCATCATCCCGAGATTATCCACAAAGGTTTTGGCACCAAACTTCTAGAATCCGAACTCACTAAGCTTTTCCCGCAAGCCAAAATCGCCCGTTTCGACGGCGATAACAAGCGCGAAGACAGCCTTGCCGAACTCTATGACGCTGTCAAAGACGGCGCAATCGATATTCTCATCGGCACCCAAACCCTCGCCAAAGGCCTCGATCTGCCCCGCCTCGCTACCGTGGGCGTCGTCCAAGCGGATGCCGGGCTCGCATTACCAGATTTTGCAGCCGAAGAGCGCACTTTCGAGCTGCTAACCCAAGTCATTGGCCGCGTCGGGCGCGGACATCTCGACAAAGCCGAAGTCATCATCCAATCTTACCAGCCCGATCACCCCGTCATCCAAACCGCTCTTCACTCTGACTATGAAGCTTTCGCCAAATACCTATTGCAACAACGCAAAGCCCAACAAATGCCACCTTACACCTATTTAGCGCGCCTCAGCATCACTTACAAAACCGAAAAAACCACTCTCGCCAAAATCCAACAAGCCTATGCCGCATTACAAAATCAGCCCGCCCTCACCGTCTCGCCCCCGATGCCGGCTTTTCATGAACGCACCAACCGCGGCTTCACCTGGCAAATCATCATTAAATCTACCTCCCGCGAAAAACTCCGCCAAGCCCTCATTCCCTATGCCGGACTCGGTCAATACACCCTAGTCCTGGACCCGCCATCACTGCTTTAACCCTGTTTTACACACGTTAGCCCGTCATCACTGTTATAAACCAAATCTACCCGCTGCAACCGCCCTTGCTCATTATCTCACTCACAAGCCTATTCGTCGCATCATCACTTCAACGCAAAACCCTCCAGCCAGAGCTAGAAAACTGCCCATCAGCCTCTACGCCCATTATTCGCCCCATTTCGCTCAAAGTATGGTATAATATATACAATATGAGGAAGCTAATTACCACTCCCGATCCGCGACTTCGCCAGAAATCCACGCGCGTGCGCGAAATCACCGACGAAACTCGCGACATCATCGCCGATATGGTCTCGGCTTCTTTGGCATGGGAAGCGCAGCATCCCTACGAACTATCTGCCGCTATGGCCGCTCCCCAGATGGGCGAAAACCAACGCATTATTATCATTCGCGACGATCTCGATGACAAAGAAAACAATCATTTCACCGCACTCATCAATCCCGAAGTCATTCGCACCGAAGGTAAGACTATTTACGAGCAAGAGGGTTGTTTGTCCGTTCCAGAAATTTATGGTATGGTTGGGCGCCCACACAAAGCCAAAATCAAAGCCCTACTCGACGACGGCACCGAAGTCCGTATCAAAGCTAGCGGCTATCTCGCTCGCACTCTCCTGCACGAAATCGACCATCTCGATGGGATTTTGTTCGTTGATCACATTCGCAACGACCCCAAAGCCTTCTACCGCATGACCGATAAAGGCGATCTCGAGCCAGTTACCGATTACGAAACCGCTATCCGCGACAACCCCAATTTATTCCCCGAAGATTAAAATTATAAACTATTAACTATTTATGTCAAATCAAGACCAAAACCACCACTCCACAAACCAAGAAAACCCTTTGCCAGAAGTTATCTTTTTTGGTAATGGACCTCTGGCCGATTACGCTCTAGAGATTCTCCAGCTGCAAACCAATATTATCTTTCATGCCCGCACCGCCACCGACTTGACTCAAGTCGCTCAAATCAAGGCCGCTCACCCCGATGCTTTCGGCATTTTAGCGTCTTTCGGAGTGCTGATTAAGTCCGATATTCTCCAACTTTTCGCCCCCGAGGGCATTCTTAACCTCCACCCCTCTCTCTTACCTAAATACCGTGGCCCCTCGCCGATCGAATCCGCTATCCTAGCCGGCGATCACGATTTTAGCTACTCCATTATGCAACTAGTCAAAAAAATGGACGCCGGCCCCATCTATCATCAAGCTACGCTGACCGACTTGCCTTTAGACAAAACTAAAATCTATCAAGCTCTTGCACATGCTGGTGCCGAATGGTTAGTGCACAATCTATCCCGCATTCGCACACTCACGCCCAGCGTCCAAGACGAAGCTAACGCCACTTACACTCAAAAGCTCACCAAAGCCATGTCCTTTTTGCAACCAGAAACATATTCAGCAGAAGAAATTTTTCGACAAATCGTCGCCTATCAAGATTTTCCCAAACCTAAATATACTTTTTACAACAAAACCTGCATCATTCTTCAGGCTCACCTGGTTGACGCCACCATGATCGTCTGCGACCCCTCAATCATTAATAGCGTAACTTCCCCACTTATGCTTAAATGCGCTGATCGTAATTTTGTCGCCATTGACCGCCTACAGCCCGAAGGCAAAAAGCCTATGGACGCTAAAGCTTTTATCAACGGCTACAGTAAACATTAATACCCCACTCTATCGTCTTCACACTCAAAATCTGATAATGTTGTAATTTTTACAACATTTTACATCAACAATGTCTTTATTAGTAGTGCTTTTATAAAACTCACCAAGCGACCACCAAAACTTCTTCAAACAAAACAATAAATCAATTTTAGGTCTATCTAAAAACAACATTAAAACAGATTTAGATTTGTCCAAAAATCTTCAAACGCAAAACGAATACAATCTTAAGCCTGACCCAAAATCTTCGCGCGCTCTTGCAAAATTTCCTGCTTAAAATTCTGATGAATCTGATCCACAATCTCAATATAATTCGGAATATTCGCATTCAACCATTTTGCCGCCTCATCCACATCCTCAATCGCTTCAAACTCACTCATCTGCGCATCCGTAAGATAAGCGCCAATTCCCCGCCCCACTCGAATCTCCAGCTCTTCCTGCGCATGCGCCATAAAAGCCTCTTTCTCTGCCGGCGGCATCTCATTTAGCCCAACCTCAATCATGAATTGTTCATCAACGCCCATCATTTTCTCCTATTTCTTCCATTATAACATAAACGTTATATCTTGTGCAGTCTTAATTTCTTAAATTTATATTTTCAAATTCATGTTTTATTTCTCCTCTTGATAATTGTGAAAATGTTGTAATTTTTACAACATTTATCTCAGAAGCTTACCTTAAAACTTCTCAGCTGAAAATCAAAACTATAATTCCCTTTTTAAAGATCGCTATAAAATCCACACTGCACTAAGTTATTTCCATGACAATCTATTTCTTACAATTACGTCATAATTCTACTTCACAAGATTGCATTCTCATGCTATAATTAAAACATCGGGCGGTTAGCTCAGTTGGCTAGAGCGCGTCTTTGACGTAGACGAGGTCAG
>CAYUHY010000039.1:0-7794 GCA_964444615.1 uncultured Candidatus Saccharibacteria bacterium
ACTATTTATTAGACAACAGAAAACGTTCGGTAACATTTATTTTTTAGATAATACGTTGTTCTTGCTAAAAATTGAAAAATTTGATATAATTGTGTTATTAAAGTTAAAGTTGGGAGGGCAGGCGTACTGTCCGTTAGAACCACAGAAAGGATAAACTTATGGCAGAAGAAGCCAAAGAAACTTTAGAGCAGAATCCAGTCACGGAGGCTGCGGAGCCAGAGCAATTCGCTAAATCTGGTAAAAAATCAAAGAAGCATATTGAAGAGGTGAAGGCCGAGGAAGAGCGCCAAGCTCGCAAGGCTGAGACCAAGGCTTTGGAAGAGGCTGGAGAGAAGCCAAAGGGCGCTGCGCCAGTGACACGTCCAAAGATTGAGCGTCGTGGTAAGAAATATCAAGCAGCTGCAAAAGAAATCGAAAAGGGTAAGGTTTACACCTTAAAAGAGGCTTTGGAATTGGCGCAGAAGACCAATCCGAGCAAGTTCGACGCAACCGTAGAAGCACATGTGCGTTTGGGTGTGGATCCACGTCAGGCCGACCAAAACATTCGCGCGACAGTAGTGTTGCCTCATGGTAATGGTAAGACGGTGCGGGTAGCGGTGTTTGCTCCGCTCGATGAGGCGAAGAAAGCTGCGGCGGCTGGTGCCGATATTGCGGAAGACGAAGAATTCCTTAAGCGTTTGGAAAAGGGTGAGATCGATTTTGACGTTTTGATTTCTACTCCCGCATATATGCCAAAATTAGGTAAATTTGCTCGTTTGCTTGGTCCAAAAGGTTTGATGCCAAATCCAAAAGCTGGCACGGTGACCGTAGATTTGGAGCGAGCCGTGAAAGAGTCTAAAGCCGGTAAGGTAGAATATCGCGTAGATAAGCAAGCGATTATTCATATTGGCCTTGGTAAGACTAATTTTGACGCTGCACAATTGCTCGAAAATGCGGAAACTTTCTTTGATTCCCTGAAGAGCCATCGTCCAGCTTCGCTCAAAGGTAGCTATGTAAAGTCGATTTTCGTGACCACTTCTCAAGGTCCATCGATCGAAGTCGAGAATCTTTATAATTAAAGTCGATTAGCTAAAAGAAACTGATTGGCTGAAGGTTTAATAATATCCCTAGTGAAAGCTAGGGATATTATGATTGGTGCTTGGCTGCTGGCGTTTAGTGCTTAGGTGTTGATAGATGTCTACCTGTAGATGCTCGTGCTGCTTAGCTGTAGATGTTTTTGCTATTTAGCTGTTGGCGACGAAATCGTCTAATTCCCCGTTTTCGAAAACGTAGCTGTCTTCGTATTGTTCTTGATCGCGTACGGGGAGAAAAATGTTTAATTTGACGGTTTTGTGGCCGCATTTTGGGCATTGATAGAGGTAAGCACCGCAAGCGTAATAACCGGTAGGAATGTCGGCTTTTTTGTTCACCTTGGTAAGGTTGTATTCATAGTAATGCGGATCGTCGTGTTGCTCGTAATGACCGACCGTCATCGGCAACATATAGAGTTGCTTTTTGACGGTGTTCATTTTGGTGGCGCAGGGAGTGCAATGATCGTCTAGTAGCCAAGCTTTGGCTTTGGTAAAAATACTCATTATTTGCTGTGCTTTTGGCTGTTGGCCTTAGCGGTTTCGAGACTTTTGACCATCATGTCGGCTTTGGAAATGCCGGTCAAGATGCGCTTGTCATCCATGCGGAAGCGTTGGTTGGATTGGAAAGTGGGGACGCTGATTTTGATGTCGTCGATAGTGAAGACGAATTTGACTTGACTGCTGCCTTCCATGAAACCAGAGCCCATTTTGCCGTCGTCGGTCCAAGCTTTGCCGATGCGTGAAGCGGGTAGAATGTAAACTGTGCCGGGGTTCCAGAAGAAGACGATGCCGAGGATGCCTTGCTCGAGGTCGAGCACGACGGTTTTGCCGCGACCATAAAAAGTGTGATTGCGAGTGTAACCGGCAGCGGTGAATTCACGCTCTAAAGCTTTGGTCTGAGCTTTGAAAATGATGCTACCGCCGAAAATCCACCAGACGGCGGCAATGATAGTGGGTACGAGTGTGGTGAGTACGGCGCCAACTCCGCCGTCGTAAAAGAAGAGCCAGCAAAGTGCGTAACAGAGTCCGCAAATGGCTAGCGGCACGAAAATATAGTCGACGAGATAGAGCCAGTTAATTTTTTTGATTTTGGTGGGGGTTGAATCCGCAGTTGTAGTGACGGTTGATGCCGCGGTTTTGGCGGTGGTTGATGCCATTTTTTCTCCTTTCATTAATAATTAATCTTGAGCTTAGTCCCAATCCGTTTTTTTCTCATTTGCGGACTTTTTGCGTGTGTAAAAAGCCGGAAAAATACCAATTTTGGACCCTAAATAATGTGTGAGCGCGAAGACGACAATCAAGGTAACGAATTGCAGGAGGAGGCTGGGCGCTTCGATGAAAGATTCTTCGCTGGCGATGGCGGCATTGCCGACCATATCGACATAAAAATCGTGTCGACTGAGAGGTTCTTTGAACTCGATTTGGCTGAGAAAAGTTGGATGATCGGTAAGATCGGCTTGCACGATTTGACCGATAGGTAAGATGGAATCGCCACTGTAGTAATCGTCATTTGGATTGGCTTTGGTGACGGCCTCGGTATTGATGCGGGCGGCGACGATTTCGCCGGAGGGGAGGGTGAGGGCGTGCAGATACATGCCGTCATAATAGCCGGCTCCACGGTTGCGGTACTCGATGCCGGGGGAAACTACAGTAAAAGTCTGGTGCGAAGTGAGGTCGGAGACATCTTTAGCGCGAAAAGTTTCGCCGGTAGCGGGACCACCAATTTCGCCGCTACTAACGACATGTTCGGCTTTGTGAGTTTCGTATTCTTGGGTGAGGAAATTTTTGGCAATTTGCTCTACGCCTAAACCGGCCAGAAAGCCCAATAGTAAACAAATCCAGATATCGTACCTTAGAATGTAAAATCGCGACATGTTTATATTAACTCATTTGATCTTAATTTTAGCTTAGCACAAGTTGGAGGGCTTGGCAAGGGCGCTTAGGTGGGTGAGTGTGCTCATGAGAAATGATTGAGGTGAGTAACGGTATGGAATTGGTGCTTGAGTTGGCCAAAATAAACCCCTCAGTAAACTGAGGGGTTGAGCTTTTACTCAAGGGTGCGATTAAACAGCAGATCTTCGAGCCATCCACTAGTAAACTGCAGGAAGAGCAGATGGGTGGCGCTAAGAACTAGGCCGTCGTTAAGATTGAGATTGGTAGTGGGGAGAGCGGGGATGGTTTCCCATTGGCGGATTTCGGTGATGTGCGCGGCAGCCACGCTGAGAATGTCGAAAATCATGAAATTGACCAGCGGCGTGGTGATGAGAGCAACCAGAATTCCGCCAAGCGTAAACCAATGTTGTAGGGTAGATTGCTGAGAGTCGGAAGAGAGGTGGTGCTCGCGAAAAATGATGCTGACGGTACGCTGCAGGATGCGGAGCGCGAGGCTGTAAAAGATCACGATGCCGAGGTCAGCGATGACATACCAGGACTCGAGAGTCCACAGTTCGGGAAAGTTCCGAATGATGAAGTGGATAGATTCTACGAGGACGCGAAAAATACTAACGACGATGCCGACAAGGGTGGCGAGGTAGTTGACTAAGGTAATGACCGTAAGCAAAAAACAGATTACATCGAGCCATCCTTGATGGTACCCATGAGATGAAAGGTGCATGATTCCCCTCCTATCATTTTTTCTGTAGCGAGTTACTACTTATTACTATTATAGCATACTTTTCTATAAAAAGCAATAGAGAAATGACAAGATTGAGGTAGAAAATGGTGAAATAAGGCAAAGATAGTGGAAAATTGGCAGAAAAATCCATAAAAGCATTGACTTTTTGTGCCAAGTGTGCTATAATGAAAGTAGAGCTAGGTTGTGACCTGGCTAGTAAAATTGAAAGGAATGGTGTTACATGAAGGTACTCACTGAGGCGGATAAATTCCGGATTCAGGTACAGAAACAGCTGGAGGCCCTGCGCGAGAAAGAACAGACTCTCGCGGAAGAACACGAAGAGGCTTTGGCTGCCCATCTCCGGGAGTGCCACCTGTGCTCGGAGTCGCGTGAGTGTGCGGAGTGCTTGCAGCTTAAGGTGAAGTACAAGCGGCGGCGCAATAACGTGCTTATGCAGCAGGTCGACTTGCTGCGGTGGCTGACTTTCCTGCGCCAGCATGCGCATTGTGCGAAGTGCACGAAAAGCGAAAAGCGGCTTTCGGATTGCAGTGCAATGGGCTGCACGGATCGCCAGGACGCGGCGATAGACCTGATTGAGGAAATCTGGCGCTTGATGGTGCTGACGCATGAGGACGAAGAACACAATCTGTGGAATGAAGCGTACGCGAATTTCTACGGTGGACAGCGGGCGACGCCTTTTGGCGCGCGCGATCTTAGCTTCATGCCCGGTCGTCAGTGGTAATTGTAACCACGTATCCCTACAGAACGCTAAGCATACAGGCCCAAGAGCCACAACTTGCTAGCTTCTACATCATTCGTAACCCCTGGTCTTCGGACTGGGGGTGTTTTATATCTGGGGCCGATTAAGTGAGGGCGTGGAGTTTTGGTATGGGTAGGCGTGAGGTTTGGTAGGGGTGCGGCGAGGCTTGGTGCGGTTTGAGTGAGGATGTAAGAAAAGGAAGATAGTTTTAGTGTTGAGAGGTATGATCGTTTAATATGGAGAAGTTTTTAGTTTTTTGAGTAGTATGATCTGGCCGTAGTGTGGAGTGGTATGGTTGAGTAAAAAGTTTTTCAATGCAGAAACCCCTGGATGGTCCAGGGGTTCTGTTAAATACAAGATTTGTGATTAATCTTCGACGACTACGCCCATTGAGCGAGCGGTGCCGGCGATGACTTTGACTGCGCCGTCAAGATCGATAGCATTGAGCTGACCCATTTTGACTTTTGCGATGTCTTCGAGGTCGGCGCGGGAGATTTTGCCAACCTTTTCGAGGTTTGGCTTGCCGCTACCTTTGTCGATTTTGATTTTCTCACGAATGAGATCATCAACTGGCTGACCTAGACAAGTCCAATCAAAGGTACGATCTTCGTAGACTTTGATATGCACAATCACGTTCTTGCCCATGAATTCTTTGGTCTTTTCGTTGAATGGATTGATGAACTCCATCATATTAAGACCCCACTGACCGAGCGTAGAACCGACCGGAGGGCCTGCGGTGGCTTTGCCACCAGGAATGCGTAGTTTAAGATTCCCAATTACTTGTTTTGTTGCCATAATTTATTCCTTTATCGGGGATAGAAGCTTCCCGAAACGATTAATTAATCGTGCGTAACTCTTTTATTATAGCGCAAAGAGTGGGTTTTGGCAACTGTGATTTAGGAGGTATGTTGCCAGGCTAGATTTTGTAGTGGTTAGTTGGTGGAATTTATTGATTGGGATTTTTGGACTGGAAATTTTGTTTGGCTTCGGGCGCCCAGTATGCCATAGAATCGTCGAGCGGAGAAAGCTCAGCTGGGGTGGCGCTGCCGCTTTGTTGCATGGTGGTAGCTTGGGTTTTGAGGGCGT
Source organism: uncultured Candidatus Saccharibacteria bacterium (assembly GCA_964444615.1). GTDB lineage: Bacteria > Patescibacteriota > Saccharimonadia > Saccharimonadales > Saccharimonadaceae > Nanosyncoccus. The sequence goes on from CAYUHY010000039.1 coordinate 5,531, forward strand.
CGAGGGCTTGGGCGTATTCGTAACGTTTGCCGTAGACGCTTTGTTTGAAAGTTTCTAGATCTTCGCGATAAGCGTCGATTTTGGCGGGAGAATTGCCCGAGCGAATTAAAGTTTGGAGCATGTCGGCTTCGCGACTGGCGAATTCGAGGGGTGTTGGGCAAGTTTCCAGAAGATAACGGAGGTGGTCGCTGGACATGCTGGCGGAATTATAAAAACCGAAACCGCCGGTAAAAGCGAGGATTTTGCGACCGTGGTCGCTATTGATTTTTTGGAAGCTGGGTTCAAAATTGTAGCGTCCACCACCTTGAGAGCCGGGGAGGCTGATTTGTTGTAACATGCGGCTTTGATCTTGGACGGTGATTTGCCCGCTATTAAGCTGGTCGAAGAAAGCTTGGCGTTCGGCATCTGTCACTTCGACGGTTTTGATGCTGAGGACTGAGGGGCCGCGTTCAAAAGCGGCAATGAGTTTGTCGCCTTGGCGAGTTAGGCGCGCGGCTTTGAGCTCGGCGGCGCGATCGACTTCATTAAATTCTGTTTCGGCGGCAAGGCTATCCCAGCTACTAGCGGGAGGAATTAATTCTGATTCGCTGCCGGTGCTAGATTCTTTGTTGTTGTGTTTGAGAAAATTGAATAGACCCATATAATATATAGTATAACAGAATTACCAAGTTAGCATGGGGTTTTGTGGCTGGATGAAAAGTAGGAATTGTGAAGTTTTCTGGTTTGGCAAAATCCGAGGATGGTGGGCTTGATGAAGAATATGATTTTGAGCGTAAAGATGGGATTTTTTAAGAACGATGTAAAGGTAGGATTATCTAAAAACAGATTAAGGTTGGGAATTCTAGAAAAATCAAAAAACGGCTGAATCTGCATGGAGAAACAGCCGTTTGATCTGGATAATTTATTGAAGTTTTTGTACTTGCAAAGCGTCTAATTCGACAGGAGTTTCGCGACCAAACATAGAAACCATGACTTTGAGCTTGCCTTTGGTGGTATCGATTTCGGAAATTGTACCTTCGAAGCCTTTGAACGGACCGTCAATGATAGAAATTACTTCGTCGATCTCGTAGTTTACGTTGTATTTTGGATCTTCTACGCCCATGCGCTTCTTAATTTTGTTGATTTCGGCTTCGGAGACGGGAGTGGGCTGGGTACCATTGCCGATAAAGCCAGTGACTCCGGGCGTATTGCGAACGATATACCAAGTTTCATCCGAGAGACACATTTCGATCAAAACGTAACCTTGGAAGATTTTGCGATCTACGACTTTGCGTTTGCCGTTTTTGATTTCGATTTGTTTTTCTTTGGGTACGATGGCGTCGAAAATTTTGCCCTCTACTTCGCCACTCTCGACGTGTTCTTTAATACTATTTGCGACCTTATCTTCGTAGCCGCTGTAGGTACTGATTGCATACCAAGCGCGGGTCGCGTCATAACGGTTTACTGCCATATTTTTGCTCCTATATTATTTAAATAATAAATCAAAGATAAAGGTGAAGAAAACGTCCAGCAGGGTGAGGAAAATTACAAATAATACACAATAGACTAGGACTGCAAGGGTCATTTTCCAGGTGGCTTTGCGATTGGGCCAGCGGACTTGGCGGATTTCGCGCCAGGAATTGCGCAGATAGCGGCCAAAAGCTACAAACGGTCTGAAGAGGATAAAATAAGTTTTGACTGGACGTTCCTCGTCGGATTTTTGGGATTTTTTGATAGCTTTGCGTTCTTTGCGAGAAAGCTTTTTGGGCTTGTTGAGCTCGGCGTTGGCTTTGTCGACGGCTTGAACTTCGGTTTTGCCTGTATCGGTAACGATTAATTCCCCTTTGGGCTGTTTCGAAGTGTCCGTGGCCGAGGATGATGGGCGTGATTCTGTAGATTTGTCTGATTTGTGCGCGTCATCATCGGGGCGACGACTACTGCCAGCGGAGATTTTGGTGATGTGCGGCCCTGATTTGTTGTGACCAGTGGCAGCTCGAAGCTGGTTGGTCTTGGCTTTTTTGGTGCGATTTGACATATTAGCGACTCCTTTCTTCGTACCTGCTGGCGAGACTTGTTTGATATGGTCAGTGGCGTGAGTTTTACCTAAGCGAGACTTTTGCCGGAGCGAAGTTCTGCTGAAGTGAAACTTTTTGCCTGAGCCAATTATCAAAAAAAGTCTGTTACCAGACTGTCAATATCATTATAGCATGTCAATAAGAGGATGTAAAGATGGCTCATTAAAACAATTTAGAAATAAGTTCCTATAAAAAGAACTCTTCTTATAT
>CAYUHY010000040.1:0-5846 GCA_964444615.1 uncultured Candidatus Saccharibacteria bacterium
TTTATTAGACAACAGAAAACGTTCGGTAACATTTATTTTTTAGATAATACGAAAAGGTTGACTTTTTGACTTAATTTGTTAAAATGGAACCATATTATGTGTGTTACTCCTCGGTTATGATAGACTCTTCTACCATATCGAGGGTAACTTTTTGTTTGTGGACGGTTTTTGTGTTATGATACTCATCCGTCGTTTCAAAAGTTATCCGCATAAATACGTTCCTTTTACTGAATTAATTGTTAGAAATCTTCGACCTTTAACTACAGCCGACCTCTGCCCTACCCCTATCCTAGCAAAGATCGTCTCGCTTGTAAACGCCAAGATAGACAGAAAAGTCAATTTTCTATGCGATATAATCAAGAATCCCCGAATGGAGCGAGGCGACGCAATTATTCTTCCAGTCGAAGGCTTATGATATAATAAAAATGTGCCCGAAAAGATATGAATCAATATCTATTCAAATTGACGCAATTATTTCTAACTCGAAGAGTTACGAAACACTTAACTAAATGGAGATTTTATGAGGACAGCCCCACAGATTATCAAAAAAGTCTTGAGTTTTGACATTGATCAGACTCTAAACATTGCCAAGACTCCCATTCCGCCTGAAGTTGCAGCAGAATTAGTGCGATGCCTCGATTATTTTGAAATTTGCCCCATCTCTGGCCAAAAATTTGAACAATTCTTGATTCAAATTGTCGATCCGCTCAAAACCGCTGGTGTTACTGAAGAACAGCTCACTCATCTGCATCTTTTTGCCGCCCAAGGTACCCAGTATTATAAATATACCAATGGCGAGTGGCAACAAGTTTACAACTACCCATTGAAGCCTGAAGATGTTGTAAAAATTACAACGACTCTAGAAGAATCGGCTCGTGAATTAGGCTATTGGGAAGAGGATAAATTAGCCGAGGGAGACGAAATTATCGAAAATCGCGGTTCGCAAGTCACTTTCTCGGCATTAGGTCAAGCTGCCGGTACCGAGGCAAAATACGCTTGGGATCCCGATATGAAAAAGCGCCAAGCCATTGTTGCCAAATGTCAAGAAAAGCTGCCTGATTTCCTCTATGAAGTTGGCGGTACCACCTCTATCAATGTTGCTGCGCAGGGAATGAATAAGCAATTTGGTATGACTCACCTACTAGAAGAGCTACACGTTGAAAAAACCGAAGTCTTATACTTCGGCGACATGACTCAAGAGGGCGGCAATGATTATCCGGTAGTCCAGATGGGGATTGATACTATTACCGTACGCTCGCATGAAGATACTCTGTATGCTTTGCGGGGGATTTTGGGGCTCTTGGGACGCTAATCCTGGCCCATCAAAGGTGAATTTTCTGTAATTCAGGACTGTTTTTGAACACCCTATCCTTTCATTATAGCACACTTTAGTATAAAAGTCAATACCACGCCCGCTCAAACAGGGAAACATACGCTTGATACGAGCTAAGACAAAATTTTTCTAAAAATAAGTCTTATCACATAAGCTAGTTATGGTATAATTAATGTATGAAATCATATATTGTGGGCAATTGGAAGATGAATTTTTCCGTCGGCGAATCTTCTGTATATCTTCATAAGCTTTTGCAGCGCGTACGCGCCTATCGCGATGTTGAAGTCGTGGTAGCTCCATCGTTTGTGGCTCTGCAGCCACTCTCCTTGCAAATTGACCGCAAAAAAATGCGTCTCGCCGCTCAGACCGCTAATGCTCATGATTTTGGCGCCTATACTGGCGAAGTATCCTGCTCCCAATTACGAGGATTAGTTGATTATTGTATTTTAGGCCATTCTGAACGTCGCCAATTATTCGGCGAAACCGACAAGCAAGTTCGCGCCACGATGGCTGCCGCTATCCGTAACCAAATTCGTCCCATTTTGTGTGTTGGTGAGACAGCTACAGAACGCACTTTTGGCGAGACCCGCGACGTTTTGCGCGATCAAGTACTGGGGGGCTTGTCCGAAGTCTCGCGTGAAGATCTAGAAAAAGTTCTCATTGCTTACGAACCAGTTTGGGCTATTAGCACTACCACTGATGCACGTATTGCGGGTCCCGAAGAGGTCAGCAATGCGGTTCAGTATATTAATCGAATGCTTACTGATGAATACGGTAAAGACATCGCGGCAAATATCCCCATCCTTTACGGCGGTAGCGTCAATCCCTCCAATGCTGGCGCTTATTTGACTATTCCTCTCGTATCTGGACTATTAGTAGGGAGTGCAAGTTTGGTAGCAGACCAGTTTGTAGATATTATTGAAATAGCAAAAAAGGTTCAATCGTAAAATTATGAACAAAACAGCCAACCAGTTAGGAGCGACCGAAGCGCCAAAGGCGTTTGCTTCTGCAGCACCTGCTACTCCGGTGCGTTCGGCTAAAGATGCTATCAATGCTATGTACGCGCAATCGGCTGATAAACGCTTAAGTAATTATCTGGCCACCTCTGCGCAAGAAATTATTAATGCTAATGGACACGGCAAATCAAAATCAGCTGCCAATCTCCATCGGGGTTCCATCCAGCATCAAATGGAGTCCGCTCGCCCTTCTGCTTCTGGCATTTTGCGTACGGCAAAAGTTGCCCCGAAACCACAGCCGCAGACCACGGTCTCCTCAATGGATCCATTAGCGCGCAAAACTGTCGTACCGCCCAAACGCCGTCCGCAAACGAAACCCATGGTTCAAGATATTGCTCCCCCCGTGGTCAAGACTTCATTAAAATTAGCCCCTAAGCGCAAAGCGCCGGCTGTCGTCGCGCCCAAAGCTAACCAAATTGAAGATATTGCGCCCTCTTTTGACAATACCAAAAATCCCAATGCATTTTCCAAGTTACTAGATCGACACCGAGCTAATAATATCCAGCCGCCGCGCGTCGCTCCTGCTGCCCCTGCCACTAGCGCTGAAGAATCAGTGCGCATTATGCAACAGGCTGCACGTCAAGTCACTGGTCAGCCCGAACCAGTAGCCGTGCAAAATCTCAGCGCTCGACCAAAACGCCGTACTCGTCGCGGCATGATGCAAGATATCGTGCGTCCCAATCCTGCCCGGAGAAAACCTCTTACCTCCGACGCTTACCCTGCGGATTCTGTTAAGCGACGGTTCCGACCTGCCCCTAAAGATTACGTAGCAGAGCCTACGGTGCAGCCAAATAGCTATGTTGGTTACGACGAGGAAGATTTCGAGACCGAAGCCGCAGGCAAGCCGCCGGTTGATATTTACGGCATGATGGACCAAGAGCCTACAGGTAACCTAGGCAATTTAGGCGTAGTAGAAGATTATAATCCCCAAGGCGGGCTTAACGAGCAAAAAGTGGCTACCGGCAGTGGTAAGTCTGCTCCCGACAATAATAAATACGCGCTGGGCGGGCAATCTCCGTTTTTCCTCAAATCAGTCAATGTTGAGAAGCGCCCTCTCTCCGATCGTCCCAAGAAACGCTCCGCCAATCCTGAAGGTACACTTTATCAACAGCCCAGCACTGAACCGATATCCAAAAAGAATACTTACGAAAAGCCCACCGAGGCTAAAAAGGCTCTGCCTTCCAAACCTACCGTTATTATTCCTGCTAGTCGTCGCTCTAAAGCTCCGCTGATCTTTTTGCTAATCTTAACTGTAGTTTTGGGTGCGGCGGTCGGTGCGTTTATCTACTTATGTTTCTTCAAATATCTAGAATAATTTTTACCGTTCCTCGCAATAATTCCGTTTGACAATAAAAATAAGGTCTTTATTTATTATTCGCAAAAGATGTTATAATTAAAATAAGTTAAAAATAATTAGCATAGAAAGGAATATTAACATGACTCGTTGTGAAAAATGCCAGGCCGAGAATGAAGATTCGGCACAACATTGTGCAAAATGCGGAGCCCCGTTGATGTCGGCAGAATCCACTAATTCAGCAGCGACTAACGGCGCGCCTGCTCCGGAAGCTTCTCACGCCACACCTGCAGCCCCCTCAGTGATGCCTCCAGTAGAATCAACTAAACCAACGGAAACCAGCGACACTGCTGCTCATTCCGCCACCGGCTCTACTGCTCCAAATTCCAAGATGCCTAATTTCTTTGGTTTTATCGTTTCGGCGATCGCTAAGCCAATCTCTACCTTCCGCGACGAATTGCCAAAGTTTAGCAGTTTCGCCAATATGGCAATTTTGGCCGTTATTACCTCTGCTGCCGCCATGCTCTTTAATCTTATCTCTAGCATGATTTCAGCAATCTTTGAGAAACACTGCGGAATCTTTAGCGGCTGCACCACAGAAATTGATTTCGAGAACCTAGGCGATCTCGACTATCTCAACCTTACCCTCATAAACTGGCTTTCTTATCTAGTTGTCATTGCCTTTGTCGCGGCAGTATTCTTCGGTCTAAGTCGCGCCTTTAAACAAAACCAAACTAACTTCTGCCGTATGGCCTCAGTAGTTGCAGTGACACTTATCCCGATGGCGATCGGTGGCGTAATCGGCGCTCTCGTCTCTCAGCTCAATGCTACAATCGGCGGTATGATATTGACGGCTTGTGGCGCTTATGGATTGCTTATGTTCTATGAGGGCATTAATGATGAAGCAGCTCTCACTGGCAACAAAAAGCTTTATTACAACTTCCTTTCAATCGTGGTGATTATCGTTGCGGTTTGCATCCTCTGGCTCATTTTGTCCCAAACAAGTGGTGGCGACCTAACCCGCTCTATCTTTGAAATGAACGGCGGATTCTAGTTACCGTGCAAGCTCAAAATATCCTCCATCTCTGGGGGGGTATTTTGCTAAAACTATTTTTTGATTAAAACAGCAAAGTATGCTATAATTATAAAAATAAATTACTTATTATAGTATATAAAGTGGTTAAACAATATGAGCAGACCAAACATTAATTTAAAAACCAGAATTTTGGTCCTTAGTTTAATAGTATTGGCGGTCACAGTAGGCATAAGCTTACAATTTTTCAACCATGTACTAAGCACTGACCTAAACTTCCCCAAATACGATGCAAAACTTTCTCCAAAAGTTAGTGCATATTTAGCGGAGCACGCACCCCGCACGATGAAAAGTGACAATTACGATTCAAATGGCAATTTGCTCTCTGGTCAAGCTGATAATTACTGTGACGCCATGATTCATGGGTATGATCAGGAATATATTTATGCCTTTGTTTCCTGTCAGGAATACGGATGGTTTTATCACTACAATAGATCAATGAATGCAGCAAACACAATTGAAATCACTCGCTCTCTGCAGGAAGGTACGAGCTGGTCGTCGCACGTGCGCTTAAAGTATAAGTTGGGAACCGATTTTGAAATTGTCAACTACGATCAGCCGCGCGGAGGTGATGCTTACCATAAGGATCTTGCGAAGATGTTTGCCCCAATTGGCAAGCTTGGTGAGCACGATGAATCGGAATCTAGAAAGAAAACACAAGCAGAATTTTATGAAGCCCACAAAAGTGACCCGTATCCAGATCAAATCAACGAAATGTACGGTATCAAAAATCCCAAGATTGTAATTAGTGGCGAAGTGTAAAAATAGATCCGCATACTAATGAGAGTGGAATAAGCCCCAGTATCCTAGCAATTCATTAGACTGCTTTTGACCGATTACTCAACAAAAACCATAAAGCAAAACTAAAACCTGCTCTCTAGTATTGGTGTGAGTGAAGGTAGATCATAATTTGCTACGCGAATTATTTTCTGTCTGCGTCGCTCAAAAAGCAAACGTTTCTTTATTCGCTATCCTCGACATCTCGAAACTATGAGATTTCTTCCGTCCTCACACTTTTCCAGAGAAAATCCCCAAACTAAGGCTTGGGAACTTTCTCTGGTGCGAGTGGAGGTAGTCGAAACCTCATCTCAAGTTTGGAAAACTTGCATA
>CAYUHY010000041.1:0-5313 GCA_964444615.1 uncultured Candidatus Saccharibacteria bacterium
CGTCTGGTTCTCATCCAGAAAATCGCGGGTTCGACTCCCGCCGGAATCACCAAATCACATCAAAATAGCTTTTGCTATTTTGAGGGGATTTAATGCATAACGAGCGAGAGACTAACTCGCGAAGCGGGAGCGGTCGTTGTAGAAGGCAAGTAAAGAAAAACTCGTTTTTTCTTTTGAGCTGCCGCCCAACGAACCGCTGTTTACAGCAGACTCCCGCCGGAATCACCAAGAAATCTCCTAATTTTTTGATTGGGGGATTTCTTGGTTTTGGTCCAGGTAGGCGGGAACGAACCAGTTGCATAAGCAACAGGTTCATAGCAAGGAGGAGCGTGAGGAAATTCCAAAACTAGTTTTGGAATTTTTGAACCGACGACGAGTGCTGAGCGTAGCGAAGTTTCCCGCCGAAACCACAATAATATTATATATATTCTAAAAACCAACATCGAGGCTTCAGCACAATACCCACGCACATCAAAATATCCCAACTACATTAAAGCTGGGATATTTCTACTATTATAAGCTAAGCGCCATTATTATCAGTGGTGGAATCCTGACCACCACCATCACCAGACGGTTCGGTCGGTTTCTGTTCCTCATTACCACTACCCTCTGGAGGATTTTCCGTGCTTTCACCTTGATTACCCGGATTCTCTGTATTACCGTCATCACCAGAAGAAGTATTACCACCGGACAAGCTATTACCGCCCGAAGACGATTGATCATCACCTGGAGTAGTAGTACCACCTGATGATCCTGGATTAGAAGTTGATGGATTTTCTGGCTCAGTAACCGGCGGCACGTCATTCATCGGTACCGTTACCGTCAAGATCGTCGCTACGCCACTATTTGTATCTCGTACTCGAATCTTCGCTGTACCTCCAGCTTTTGCGGTACAAACAATATTATTCTTACCGTTCACATCGCAGGTCGCCACATCACTACTATAACTAATAGTAGATAAATTATAATTTGCTGAAGACGGTAAGACTTTTGCACTCACCGTGCCACTCTGCCCCACCTCAATCGTCAAATTATAATTAGACAAAGTGATATCGCTCACTTTTACTGGAGTAGGAGTAGAAGAATTATTGGAAGCATTATTATTAGCAGGCTGCTTAGTCCAAGTCGCCTTCAGAGTAATATCTTTTTCGACCGGCTGGTCAAAATCAAACGGTTTATCATCCAGATACCAATCTTCAAACACATAACCCGGCTTCGTTGGCACCGCTACATGTTCGAGTTTACCACCCTTAGACATTTCAATCGCTTGCACAGCAGAACCACCATCGGTATCAAAAGTCACTTTGACAATTTCTACTCCCTCTTTCGCCTGCCACTTCGCTACTAAAGTCGAATTCTTAAACAAAGTCGTATTATCAAAATCAAACTCATCGCCCTCATACGTCCAACCTTGGAATTCAAAACCCTCTTTCGTCGGATCTGCCGGACGTTTCACAGTACGACCGCAAACAATTTCTTCCGCTTCAACTTTACTACCACCATTAGATTCAAACAAAACCGTACACATATTCTTGTGACTACCAAAAATACCAATACAAGCAAAGCCAATCACAGCCACTACCACCGCTGCACCAATACCAATCAAAACTGATTTGAATTTCGTAAACCGTAAATCTTCTTTCTTCGGCTGTTCAGACTGCGACCTCACAGCATTAGCAGCTGTTTGTGCATGCACAGATGCGCTAGCCACACCCGGGCGCCTGACACTAGCACTCGTCATACCAGAAATCGACCGACCAGTCTTATGCATCGCAGGGCGCACTTTTTCTGCCGACGAAGTACGATTCGCCAATAGCGCCAACTCTGGATCTAGCTTGGATTTCGGTTTCGGACTCACCTTAGTAGTCTCAACGATCTTCACTTGACCAGAAGTTTGCGGCTTTTTCTCTCCCGAGCCCAAACGCATCACCGTCTTATTGTTCGCTGGCAAAGCTGGCTTAGAAATCTGCGTTTTTTTCGCCTCCGGCTTTTCTGCCTTTTTCGCCTCAGGCTTCTCCATCTTCGTCACTACAGGCTTAGACTCATCCTTAGCCGACTCTGCAACATGCTTAGATTTATTATTCATTTTTGCTCCAACATCTTGCGCCGCACTATTAGACCGCGAAATTATAATCCGTGATCTCGAGTCTGAATCATTACTAGACTCATTTGATAAAGATTGTTTACTCGCAGTTGGGTTGGCGTTATGTTCATTAATTATAACTTTGCCCATTAAACTTATTATACCACGCAAAAAACAAAAATAAAAGTTTTTATGGCAAAAACCGGCCTTGTTTTACAAACATTCTCACTAGACAACAAAGAAAAGTAGTTTTATTAACACTAAATATATCAACAAGTACTAATAGTCTTGGCAAATCTTTTAAAAAGACGTGCCAGAAGGGTGCGATAGAGTAATACTGAGGGCGAGAGGACAAATTTAAGCGGCGATGAGGATTGAAGATGCAAAAAGAACATAGCTAAACACAAGAAACCGCGGTTGAATATCTTAGGAAAAGTAGTATAATCTATTCCAATGAATAGAGAACAAAATCAGTTCAAGGTAATTATCCCTGTAGATATCAAACCTTACCCTGATAGTTATGAAGAAATGGTGGCAAGGATTTTGGCGCGTAAGTTCCAAAGTGATATACTATTTGTCCAGCCAACAGGCTCCTTACATACTCCCGACTTGCAGGTGGCGAAAACTAGAGAGTTCTGGGAAATTAAAAACATCCGTGGGAATGGCAAGAATACGATTGAAGATAATCTAAAAAGGGCGGCGAAGCAGTCGCGTAATGTCGTGATTAGCCTGCTCAGATCCAAAATGCCCTATACGCAGGCTGTGGCGCGAATCCGCCATAACTTAAACGAGGCACACGGCAACATTAAGAAAGTCATTTTGATTACAAAAAGCGGAAAAACCATTGATTTTTACGGCTAGTCATGCTACAATATAACTATTGAAGATGTATGCGTTCCTGGATTGGAATTATAGTACATCTTCTTTTTTGAGAAAAAGTTTGATATGATATAAGATAACGAAGCCTCGCAGGGCGCAATTGAGTGACGAGCAGCGAGGCTTCCTTTTTGTTCAGGCTATGATCACGAAAGATGTGATCATGATAACTTCTACTTTGGCCCTACTAATCATATTGAGAATCTATGGAGTGTCATTAAAAGACATCTACGTCATATCTATCGTGATCTTACTTTTACAACCAAAAGACTAAATCTTATCCTACGTGAATATGAAACTAAATACAACTATAAAGAAATATTCTATAATGTAGATAGCTACTTAAAACTTAGAGGTTGTTCTAAATTAGTTAATTAAACCCAGCAAAAAATTTTTTAACACAAAAATTAAAAAGTAGTGTATAATAGAAATGTCTTATATTCACAATTAATACAGTCGGCTTTGCGTACAGCCAGAAATGGCATCACGAGAACTGCTGTAGGCATTGCTTACTGTTTGTTGTGGATATAAGACACCACTCGTGGTGCCATTTTTGTATCTATGGTAACCCCTATTACTTATATCATATATCAATAATCTGGCACTCGCGAAAGTATATATACCAAATCAAAGATACTAGGTCTTTTGTAAAAGTTTAACATATTATTTTAGTGGATTTTTAGAATATGCAAAAACAAAAGGCCTAGTATCAAAACCTACAAAAGGAGGGCTTACAGATGCTACATTATATTAAACCTAAGATTTTAGATATACCTATACTATTGCATCATAAGTATACTAATATCTTTCTTATATCTTTATGTAGCATCTGCTCCTCAGCAGTAGGTGGTATGTTAATTCATAATAATGATTGTTACGCTGCAGTGACTTCTAATGCTACAGCAGCAATTACACTTGGAGAAAGTAAACTTTATACTACGGTTACGCAAGGCGATGTAGCCTATCTCAGTAGTACTATTACTGCTACGGCTAGTGATATAGAGAACTACACTCTAAGTATCACTGGACCAGTAGGATTAAAAGGAACTACCGCTATTACTGGCGCAGGGAATAAAACTCCAGCCAATATGGCAAATAACAGTTGGGGCTATGCTTATAATCAAAGTGGCAATAATAGTAGTAAAACTTATAGTTCTTTTACGGGCTCTGCACAAACTCTAGAAAGTGGTACTACACCAAGTGGTACCGCTAAAAATATTACCTTTGCAGCCAAGTTTGGCGATAATGCAGTGGCAGGGCATTATCAAGCAAGCGTAACCGTCAGCCTAGTAGCAACGCCAAAATTAACTCTCGTCTATGCAGAGGGATTCCCTACGATTACTAATATGCAGCAAATGACACCAGCAATATGTAATGCTGCAGACTATTGGGATTATAAAGATCTTAAGGATACGAGAGATAATAATACTTACCGTGTAGTAAAATTCCAGGATGGTAGATGCTGGATGACGCAGAATCTACTGCTCAAAGGTAGCCGTACACTTACCACTTCTGATTCTGATGTAAAATCAAACTACACTCTTCCAGCTCCATTAACTTCACCATCTAAGACTGATTTTTCAGAAAGTAATTATTACCTTGCTCAATCCTACAATGCTAGTAAGGCTAATTCTGGAAATACTATGTATTATTCTTGGACCACTGCTACAGCTGGTGCGGGTGCTAGTAGTACACTAACTTCCGGTTCTGTGGACACAAGTATTTGTCCTAAAGGTTGGAAATTACCATCCGGCGGTAGTAACGAAGAATTCCAAAAATTTGCTGCTGCTGAGTCTATTACAGACTCTGCTGTAGGTTCCACTAAGATCCAAGGTTCACCTTATAACTTTAAGTATACCGGGCATGTCTACAATGGCTCCCTCACCGGTAATACCGGCCACGGTTACTGGTGGTCTAGTACAGCGCGCGATACTGGCCGTGCATGGCGCTTGTATATAGATGATAACTACGTCTTCCCTGGCATCTACTACTATAGCGACCGCTTTGAAGGTAACGCTGTGCGCTGTATCGCCCGCAACTAATTTTCAAAAACCCTCGAGAGCAAAAAATAAAGTGAGGCGCCAATAGTTTTGAAACAGACTAAAAGAACCGTACAGCTAGCTTATAACTGTAAGTATTAAAATAATATCTAGCTAACCGGGTCTGTTAAGAAACTCATTGACGCCTCACTTATTCATCATAATTGCTAGCACTAGACAACAATTGCACAACAAAGCCGTCGCCATGCCCCATATTATATTGGCATCAAGATAGCCACCTCCACTCACTACATCCACTCCCTAAGTTCCAACTCAAGATGCACAAAAATGAGACATCTGGAGGGTTCTCAGGTA
>CAYUHY010000042.1:0-4982 GCA_964444615.1 uncultured Candidatus Saccharibacteria bacterium
TAGTCGGTCATATTCATAACAAGCGATTCTAAAATCGTCCAGTTTGGGGAGCCATACTAAATAAAGAAGTTCCGTGAGGAACTTATTTATTTAGTATGATTGTTGTAGTTGAGAGCAAGAACCGCTTTAGCGGTTCGTCCGCCGTAGGAGGCGAGTGAAGAAAATGCTTGCATTTTCTTTTGAGGCGACGCCCGGCGGGTAGCGATTATGAAATAATCGCGTTGCCCGGCCCCGGGAGCCATAGGAAAATGAAATGCCCTGCGGGGCAGTTTTATTTTTTTGAGGTCATTTGGGTTTTTTATTGAAGTTTTGGAGATACGGGTTAATAAAAATTTTAAACTAATAATATCAAAAATTTCAAACTGAAACTCTTGCCAAAACCTAGTCAAACGTGGTAAAATAGAACGAGTTGAAGTATATTAAGCTTAAAACTATCTAAAAATGTAATTCAAACTAGTCATAGAAAGGAGCCAGAATGAGCACGGATGTTTCTGATAATATTGATAATGCTACCGAAAAAATCATCCGGATTGCAGGCTCTATTACGGTGGATGAGCTGGCGCAGGCGCTGGGCTTGTCGGTGACGTCGTTGATTGGCGAGTTGTTTAAGAATGGTATTGTGGCGACGATTAACCAGCGGCTGGATTTTGAGACAGCGGAAATTATGATTGGTGAGCTGGGCTTTACTGATGTGCGTTTGGAACGTAAAAACACCACGACGAAGATTACAGATGGTTATCGGAAGGAATTGAGTGAACATGCGGTGCCGCGTCCGCCGGTGGTAGCGGTGATGGGGCATGTAGATCATGGTAAGACTACGCTTCTGGATACGCTTTTGCATAAGAAGACAGTTGAGCACGAGGCGGGTGGTATTACACAGCATATTTCTGCTTATCAATTGGAGTATAATGAGCGCTGGATTACTTTTTTGGATACGCCTGGGCATGAGGCGTTTGCAGCGATTCGCCAGCATGGGGCGATGCTTACGGATATTGTGGTAATTGTAGTGGCGGCGGATGATGGGGTGAAGCCACAGACCGTCGAGGCGATTAAGTTTGCACAAGGTGCTAATGCGAAGATAATTGTGGCAATTAATAAGATTGATCGTGAGGGGGCGGATGTGCCGCGCACGATGGCGGATCTTTCGGCGCACGGTTTGCAGCCGGAGGAATGGGGTGGCGATATTATTATGTTGCCGGTGTCCGCACGAACAGGAGAGGGTCTAGATAAATTACTAGAAAGTATCCTTCTCGTGGCGGATGTCGAGGAGCTAAAAGCGGATATCGATATTCCGGCGGAGGGTTTGGTAATTGAATCGCATATGGAGACCGGCAAAGGTTCGGTGGTGAATCTGCTGGTAACGGGCGGGGAATTAAAAGTTGGCGAATTTATTACCGCTGGTAATACCTATGGTAAAGTCCGTACGATGCTGGATTTTCGGGGTAAGCCAAAGGGGAAGGCTACGCCGTCTACTCCGGTGACGATTACGGGTTTTAAGGAGTTGCCGAATTTTGGTGACCGTTTCCTGGAACAAAAAGACGAAAAAACTGCTCGCAAGATGGCTCTGCTGCATGCGCAAGAGGTGGCGAGCGAGGCGATGTCGGCGAATGTTACTTCTACAGATTTGCTGAGAATGATGAATGTTGAGGATAATTCTAAGGTCTTTAACGTGATTGTAAAAGGTGATGTGCTAGGTTCGGTGACGAGCGTGGTTGACTCGCTGAAGTTGATTGATACTAAGGGCGAGGTGACGCTGAATGTCGTGGCTACAGGGGTCGGTGATGTGACCGAAAATGACGTACATATGGCCGTGGGTGATAATACGGTGATTTATGGCTTCAACGTTTCTGTGCCGACGAATATTGCGAAGTTGGCGGCGCGGGATGGTGTGGCGATTCGGAATTATCGTGTAATTTATGAGCTTTTGGATGATGCTAAGACAAGCATGGAAGATTTGTTGGGCGAAGAAATTATCGAAAATGCGCTGGGCGAAATGAAGCTAATGGGGGTATTTAGAGCCACCAAGACGGAATTGATCGTGGGCGGTAAGGTAAGTTCTGGTAAGGTGGTGCCGGGGGCTTTGGTGCGTGTGAAGCATGGTCAGACTGTGCTAGGGGAAGCGACGGTAGAAAGCGTACAAAAGGAACGCATTGAAGTGAAGGAGCTGATAGAAGGGGAAGTGGGCGGTTTGGCGCTGAAGACGGAGAAGAAAATTACGGCGGAAATTGGTGATAAACTAGAATTCTTTACTCGTGAGCGTCGTCGGCGTACGTTGGATTAGAAGCTTTGCGGCTTAGGGTGCTTTATACTATGATTGGAAAAGTATAGACATTTTCAAAATTTTTGATAGAATAGGTTTAGAAATATGAGATTGCCTTAGCTCTTCTTGAGAGCCGAGGCAATTTTGATTCTAATACGCTGGTACGTTGGAATTATGCGACAAGACCTAAAATAGAGCAAAAAGCTTGCATAATTTAGTAATACTTGTTAGAATGATGGTATGTAATTAGTTTAATTACTCTTTGCCTAGGCAGAGAGTAATTTGGTTTTGAAAGACTTGTATGTAGGATTGGTAAGCTGTGAAATGGGATGTATGAATGTATGGAGAATTCCAAAATCGGACGAAAAGTATAGACATTTTCAAAATTTTTGATAGAATAGGTTTAGAAGCGTGACGCCTCAGTTCTTACGAGCTGAGGCAATTTTGATTCTAATACGCCAGTAAGCGCAATAGCACCAAAGATAAAAACGAAGTTTCAATTTGCTCATGCTTCCTCCTTTCCACTCCACCCTCAAAAAGGCAAAAGCGCCACTATGTATGGGGACTTTTCGTCCTAGTCTCAGCCTAGCACAAAAGAGGCTTTAGTTGCAAGCACTAGCATGATTAAAAATCGAATTTTGTTGATTAATCTATAATTTGTACTTCTATTTCCGTAATCAAAAGTGTGCGAGGTGCGGGTGGTTAGTGGCTTGGGCACAAAAATAGAGCAAAAAGCTTGCATAAATTAGTAATACTTGTTAGAATGTTAGTATGTTTTGAGTTAAATTACTCTTTGCCTAGGCAGAGAGTAATTTTTAAGCGAACTGTCACTAAGAGGTGAAATTCAAAACCTAAGGAAACTTTTTTCATACTCGTACATTCCCACTTGTTAAAACTAGTATTATTTAATCGACCTTTAGATACGACCTCAAATACTTTCTGCGCACTTTTTGCTCTACGCCCATCATAACAAAAAAATCTTTGAAATAGCAAGCACTAGTACGATTAAAAATGCAATTTTGTGTGAAAATAATGATTTTAGAGGGATTTTGTAATGAAAATGCAGACCTTTTCTTAAATGTTGTAAAATTTACAACATTTTTATAACCACTTGTGAATCGCTATCTTTCACCTTGAAATAAAATCGTAAAATTCGAAAAAACTACTTGCCAAAGCGCTCATGGTCATGTAAAATAAGCATATAAGTAATAGAGGAATACTATGGAGATAAACAAGAAGGTTTTCTCGTGTTCAAATTTGGGCACGGTGGGATCAGCAAGCTGCTGTTTCCTAATAACAATACTGGTTGCAGCCGTGCTGTGTCCGGTGTGTTGTGATACCTCGGCGTTTGCGGTTGGTGAGGAGAGCACCAACGGTAGTGCGGAGGTTGATCAAGATAGCAATAATAATCAAGAAAATCCACAAAATCCACAAGATTCAACAACTGAGGCGCCAGGCGAGGCGGCGCCGGTTAGTGATGAGACGACGCAGGATGGCGAGACGAGTGGCAGCACGCCGGCGCGAGCTAGCGCGCGAGCCGCGACGGCGGGATTAACTATTGATGGTAGTACGGCGTCGAGTACGGAGACCGTGGCGGTAGCACCTGGTGAAGTGGGGTATAGCAAAGAGCATACGATTGGTGTGAATGTCACAGATGCTTCAGCTTATACCTTGAAGATTTCTGGCAATACCAATCTCTCCGGGCCAACTGGTGCAACGACGATTGGTGGAGCTAATAATAAAACTCCTGCTACTATGACAGATAACACTTGGGGTTATGGTTGGGGAGGCACGGGAACGGCGAAAGAGAGTTTATACTACCAAAGTTTGAGTACGAGCGGAAGTAATCTTTCTGGAGATACTCTGCCATCAAATGGCGATGTCTCGTTTTCTCGTAAGCTAGTTTTTGCCGCAAAGTTCGCAGCCAATAATACTAATTCTGGTACTTACACTGGTAAAGTAACGCTCAGCCTTACAGTAACACCAAAGACCGCAACAGATCTTTCTGAAGCCAAAACTATGCAGGAGCTTGATGGTCACCCAGAAATTTGTACCAACACTCCCCTCATTTCCGGCCAAAAATACAGTGCCGAATATACTCTCACGGATACGAGAGATCAAAAATCTTATACCGTAAGAAAGCTTGGTGATGGTAAATGTTGGATGACAAGTAACCTCAAGCTCAAACTCACTACCGCCGGCCTAAGCAAGGATGATACTGACCTCAACCAAGGTGCCGACTGGAATCAGAGTTCTCCAAGCACTGTTGTAAAACCTACCAATACCCTAACTTCACTTAATACTTCTTCCGGAAATAGAGACTTCTCAGCAGACAAAGGGTATTATGCTGTACAATCCTATATAGCTTCTAGTTCTAATGCTGGAGAGACAGGATATTACTCTTGGAACGCTGCAACAGCTGGTACTGGTGGTACAGCTAATACTACCGGAAATTTTGTTCCAGCTAACAGCCAAGCCCCATCTTCCATTTGTCCAAAGGGCTGGACTCTTCCAACTGGCGGTGGTCAAAGTGATGTAAATACAGAAAGTACCTGGTCTGATTATTATAAGTTATTCCGTAATATGGGACTCACCATTAGTAACACTAATCTTAAACCAGGTGCAAATGAGTATACCAACTGGGGTTCAGGCGATCTGAATATTGTCCAGAATGCGACAGATTCTAATAGCAAAGTAATTTACAATTTCAAGTATACCGGGC
>CAYUHY010000043.1:0-4895 GCA_964444615.1 uncultured Candidatus Saccharibacteria bacterium
CGCCTTCGAGAGCCTTAGCAGCAGAACCCTTAATGATTGGGGTGTTATCGCCATCATAGCCGTACTTGTTTAAGAGTTCGCGAACATCCATCTCGACGAGCTCAACTAGATCTGGATCAGCGAGATCCATTTTGTTTAAGAAGACAATGATCTTTGGTACGTTTACCTGGTGAGCGAGAAGAACGTGCTCACGGGTTTGTGGCAAAGGACCATCATTCGCAGCGACTACGAGAATTGCACCATCTACCTGAGCTGCACCAGTAATCATATTCTTAATGTAGTCAGCGTGACCTGGCATATCAACGTGCGCATAGTGACGCTTCTCAGATTCATACTCTTGGTGAGAAGTAGCGATGGTAATACCACGAGCTTTTTCCTCTGGAGCATTATCAATCTGATCATAAGCAACAGCTTTGTTTACTTCTGATGGGAGCTTTTTTGCGAGTACGTTTGTAATCGCAGCCGTAAGGGTAGTCTTACCGTGGTCAACGTGGCCCATCGTACCAACGTTGATATGTGGCTTGGAACGGTCAAAATTTGCCATTCTTTCTCCTTTTAATTATTATCTTGTCGGAGCACTAATATCAACCAGCTCCAACTCTACCTATATATAATATCTGATTTTCACGGAAAAGTAAAGAGGTTTTGTACGGTTTTGTCCCGGATGGAAGGTTTTGCAAAGTGTGGGATTTTGGCCAGCTAGATAAAATTTGCACAGGGCAGGATTTTTGAGTATTTGCGTAGAGTGGATTTTAACTAGTTACGCAGAAGTTATGCGGGGCGAAATTTCTGGCTAGCCAGATAAAGCCTGGTGTATATATCCGGAATTTCCTTAAAATAGAAAAGTCCCCGACCGCTAAAGGTCGGGGATAGGTAGAAGATTTTGTTAAGCAATATAGGTGGAGTCCAGAGGCTCGCCCTTGTGGAGTGCGGTCTTGGTCAGATCCTTGACTCGCTTGAGGGTGTAGCTGCAATGCAGCTCCTTGTCGCTCCGAGTCAAGATAATTACATCCGGGCCAAACTTAATCTCGTAGCCCGCCGCTTCCAGCTCCAGCCAGTGCAGCTGAATCCAATGGGTGGCCTCCGTGCGATTGAGTTCCTCTCGCAGCTGCTTCAGGCCGTCGAAAGACGGGCTAATTTCCTGCTCGGTACCGTCAGCGCGTGTCAGCACCAGTTTTTGGCAGGTGTCCGACATCAGCATCTGGTACGGATTGGCCCCAGGGCATTTTAACTGCCAGCCCACGGCCGCCATGCGCGGCAACAAAGCGTTCAGCTGCAGCTCGACCTGCTTATATTCCAGGATCTTGGCCAGGCCCGCCATATCTTCGAAGCTGATGAGGTATCCGTCGTTGGAAAAGACCAGTTCTCTGCCGTCGAAGACCTTAATTTCGGCACCTGCACCGACACAGAGCTTATCCAGCTTGTCGGGGTCGTAGTTGACAGTAAAACCGCGAGCGATCAGCTGAGGTACGATTTCGTCGAGGAACTGTTTTACTACGGGGAGGCTAGAGGAACCGTGCAGGATAAAATTGTACGCCATTTTTTTCGCATCCTTTCTATCACTTCAAAATCTAAAGGTACGGGACAGCAACTGCTGCCATATCCTGAGAGTTTTCTGCAGGATATACTTCTATTATAGCACATATTGTATAATAAGTCAATAGTTTTTATGTTTTAGATTGCTCTGAGAGGGCTGATCAGCGGAGAAATTGCGGCTAAATCATTAGAGTGAACGTGAATTTTATAGATTAAGCGTTTTACCTATTGACTTTTTGACAGAAGTGTGCTATAATGGAAAGGTAGGCTTCCTATTAGCTCGCTCTTTAGAAGGAGGAATTTTTGTGGCAAGAGTGCGCAAGAAGAAAATCATTAGTGACAAAGAAATGCTAACTGCTCTAATCAACTGGCGTAATGAAAATGGCGATTGGCCAACCCCCAGAGAGATCAACGCTTCGCCCGAGATGCAGTCGGCCACCCAATACGCTCATCGTTTTGCAGACATGGAATCGGCTTACGTTGCCGCACGGTATCATGCCGGCGAATTTACTGCTAGCGAGCTGCAGCACATGAAGCAGTGGGCTCCGCGCGTCCTGCAGCAGCTTGACATCATTTCCCGCCAGCTGAAACCTGGTAAGCGGATTACGGTGCATTTGCTCACCAAGACACCAGGCGCGCCTAGCATACGTGACATCGCCCGCTATTGCGGTGGCTTGAATAGTGCGTTGCGCCAGCTCAATCTGCCGGTCTCTGACCCAACGCGCGAAGAGTTAATCATCGCCATTCAGAAATTAGCCCAGGACATTGGGCGCACACCGAGATTAGAAGATATAGATGTGGAGAATTGCGGCTATTCCCGCGCGGTCTTCATGGCGGAGTTCGTATACTGGAATGACCTGCTAGTCGAGGCTGGGCTTGACCCTTATATGGACCAATCCAAAAAGCGCAAGCCGCCCAAGTGCGTCTGCTCTAAGTCGGCTAGAGCCAATGCGGGCTGTTCCGACGGTTAAAAGTACTCTTCAAGAGAAATTCTACATCTTTCAGGGTTTTAAAACCTAAAAACACTGGGCCGCCCCATTACGAGGCGGCCGTTTTTTGGTTGAGATGCAGTGATTGATGATTATTTTTGAGGATTGAGTTTTGCTAAAAATTAAATTGGCAGATGCAGGCCTCAGCGTCGGCGTTTAGCTGAGCGAGAGGTAGCTTTGGGCTCCTTTTCGCCTTTAATCTCAGCAATCTGGTCGCGGAGGAACGCGGCTTGCTCGAAATCGAGGTTCGCTGCGGCGAGCTGCATTTGGGATTGCAATTCTTTGATTAGGCTAGGGATTTCTTCGGGAGGAATGCGCTTCAGATCAAGTTTGGTGGCTTCTTCCTTTTGCGGAATGATCGCACGCAAGCCAGCACCAATTTCCTTTTTCACGGAACGCGGAACGATACCATTTTTCTCATTATATTCTTGCTGAATTTCGCGGCGGCGCATAGTCTCGGTGATGGCTTTGTTCATGCTCTCAGTAATACTATCGGCATACATAATCACCTGACCATCGACGTGGCGTGCGGCGCGGCCGATAGTCTGAATTAAAGCACTTTCGGAACGCAAAAAACCTTCTTTGTCGGCATCTAGAATCGCCACCAAAGACACTTCCGGCAAATCCAGCCCCTCACGCAAGAGGTTAATCCCCACCAACACATCGTAGGTGCCTGCACGCAGATCGCGCAAAATATCACCGCGCTCGAGCGTATCAATATCGGAATGAATATAGGCAACCTTGATGTCATGTTCCTTGAGATAATCGGTCAAATCTTCCGCCATGCGTTTGGTCAAGGTGGTGACAAGCGTACGCTGACCTTTTTCGATGCGCTGATCGATTTCTTCCATGAGGTTTTCGATTTGCCCCTCGGACGGACGCACCTCGATCTTAGGATCAAGCAAACCAGTCGGGCGAATAACCTGCTGAGCGGGCTCCGGCGAATGTTCCAGTTCGTAAGGACCGGGGGTAGCCGAGACATAAACCGCATGCTTAATATGACCCTGGAATTCGGAAAAGATTAAGGGGCGATTATCCATGGCGCTGGGGAGACGGAAACCGTATTCGACCAGGGTTTCTTTGCGAGCGTGGTCGCCATTATACATTCCGCGCACTTGCGGTAAAGTCATGTGACTCTCGTCCACCAAGAGTAAAAAATCTTCCGGGAAAAAGTCAAGCAACGTGGCTGGTGGCTCACCCGCTTTGCGACCGTCCAGATGGCGAGAATAATTTTCAATTCCCTTGACAAAACCAGTCTCGCGGAGCATTTCGATGTCGTATTTGGTGCGCTGACTTAATCTTTGGGCTTCGAGATACTTTTGATGTTTCTCAAAATATTTCATGCGCATTTCAAACTCCGCCTCAATGCCAACAATAGCGCGCTCGAGCTGATCTTTGGGGGTGGCATAGTGAGTATTGGGGAAGATATGAATGCGGTCAGGCTTGTCTTGCGTTTCCCCGGTCAGCGGGTCGATAATGCGCACGATTTCCAAAGTATCAAAACCAAATTCGAAGCGATAGGCTAATTCACCACTAGCCGGGAAAAGATCAATTGTATCGCCCATGACCCGAAAATTTCCACGTTCAAAAGCCAAATCATTACGATGATACTGCATTGCCACGAGATAAATTAAGAAATTTTGTTGGCTCAAGGAATTATTAGCTTGGGTGAGCGAGTCTACAAGAAGTTTTGGTGAAAAAACGCCGTTGCTGTCTTGATGTTCGACATCGCCCCACCATTTGTCAGAGCCAGCAATGCGCCAGGTGCCGTCAATGCGAATTAGCGGCAGGGACATTTCCGTATAATGGTCCGGCGAACCGATACCGTAGATACAGGAAACCGAAGCCACCACAATTGTATCCGGCCGCGTAAGCAAGGCCACGGTGGCGGCATGGCGCAAACGGTCGATTTCTTCATTGATGGCGGAATCTTTTTCGATGTAAGTATCAGTGCTGGCGATGTAAGCTTCCGGCTGGTAGTAATCGAAATAGCTCACGAAATAATGGACTTCATTCTTGGGGAAAAATTCTCGAAATTCGGCATAAAGCTGAGCAGCCAGAGTTTTGTTGTGAGCGAGAATCAGAGTGGGCTTTTGGTAATGCTGAATGAGGTTGGCCATTGTAAAAGTTTTGCCCGACCCAGTAACGCCCAGCAAAGTCTGCTCGCGCACATTCGCATCCAAACCCGCCGTCAGCTGCGCAATGGCTTGCGGCTGATCACCGGTAGGCTGGTACGGAGAAACTAACTCAAACTTAGGCATATATATATTATATAATGTATTTAGCTAACTTTTGCAAAAATCTCGATAATTATGGGTTTTGTTCCGCAAACATCCCCACTAGACAACAAAAAAGAGTAGTTTTATGCTT
>CAYUHY010000044.1:0-4805 GCA_964444615.1 uncultured Candidatus Saccharibacteria bacterium
CGGTACGAGAACGTGTCGATGGATTACCTCCTTTCTAGGGAGTTTGATGCGCAATATGTAGCAATATATATTGTAGCTAGGTCGGTCGTAATTGTGATAATTAAGCTTATATCACAAGTGCTCGCAAGAGATGCGACTTTAAGCTTTGACTAAGATGGTAGATTGCACAACTAAGTTGTTAAGTAGAAAATCACCCGTAAGGGTGATTTTTGCGTGAGAAATAAGCGAAACGGTAGCATAAAAGTTCTAATAGGTGTGTATTTTTTAGCGATAGTTTGAAATTTCCTTGCGATTTATGGGTTTAGTGTAACAAAGCGGAACAGTGGATTTAGGGGTTGGAATTGAGTTTTTATCTGTTATGGTGTATAATAATAGGTGTTACGGTGGGCGTAAAGGACATTAGAGTTTGGTTTTTTGTGAAATACTTGATCTGGACTAGCCGCATGCTTTGATGAAAACTTTATACGAGCCGAAGCGTATTGATGGGGCTTTTGAGGGGGGTGAAAAGGTGAGTAATAGCTCTTATGCATGGTGGAAAAAGGAAGATTATAGTGAAGAATTATTGAGGAAAATTGCTTGCAAAGCAGAGCGGTTAGGACGATTGCCGACAGAAGAAGAAATTCAATCAGACTCTAGTTTACCATCGTTATTTACGATTGCGACATTTTATAAGGGGCGTAGTGTAGCGTCGCTGCTGAGGACTTTAGCGGGTTTGCTGTATAAGCGCGGCACACATCCGCTAGATTTGACGGCTGAGGAACGAGCTTTGCCAGATGCTGAGCGTGCCAAAATTGAGCAAGAATATTGGAATTTTTATCAAGAACGAATTGAGCGCATTAAACAGCCAGGTGGCGTTTCTCGATTGCGTAAAGAGCAAAGAGAAGCACAAATGAAAAAAGATTTGCCGCCAGGTGTAGTGGTGAAGCAGATTCCGATATCCTCTAGAAGGAAGTTTTCTGAAGAATCTGCAGAAGAAGCAGAGATGAGAAGACGGCAATGGAATGATTTTGGTTGGGGAGAAACAAGTTCGAATCGCAAGAGAGTGCAGAAGGGGGTAAAAAGAGTGAGTAGAAAAATGGTGTCAGACGAGGCTATTCTGAAGGCTATAGAGACAGCTAAGGCATATTTTGGTGATTATCCGTCTCAGTGGCAACTGACTCAATATCGGAAGACACATCAAGATGAACATTTGCCTTCTTGGACGGCCGTTGTGCGCTTGTTGGGTGCGGATCGGGCACTTTGGCCGGAGAAAATTGCGGCTATAATGGCCGCAAAAAGCATAGCTGTTTTTAAGGTTTGTGAGGCTCAGACTGCGGAATTGCTAAATGCGGAGGGTATTTCTGAGAATTCTGATGCAGCAGATGTAGAGACCACTGGAACTATTGTCAACCATGATGAGTCTGATATGACTGCCGACACGACGGAAGATAACATTGAGCAAGATCTTGAAGTAGATCCTCAAGAAGACGTTGAGGCAGATTCTCGTGGGCATAATGCGGCTGCTGTGCCAATTAAGCTGAAAATAAATTTGAAGAATTTGAAATTAAATTTCCAGATGGATGGGCAGGATTATGAGCTGACGATAGAATTTGGCGCTAGTGAGTAAATAAAATTTAGTAGAAGAAGCTGAAAAGGGAATTTTCACAAAAACTGTATTCCTCGGGCTATAATGATGGTCCGAGGATTTTTTATTTCGTCAAATACCAGATTGTTCGGGGGTTTGTTTTACATAACCTCCAGATTGTCCGGGGCTGTTATTATTTCACGGAATTTTTGGATGATTGAGAAGCTGCGTGAATCACGTTTTTGATAAATGTTGTAAATTTTACAACATTTTGGGCGAGATGAGCTTAAAATCTCGCTTGGATTGTGCTATTTTCGGGTGAAAAGTAGTATAATAGGGGTTATGGAACCTCTTGCAAAACAAACAGACACTAGAAATCTTGAAGATGAATACAAAGGTTTGTCGAATGAACAAGTTTTTGAAGCGCTTGAACAAAAACGTAATACATTAGAGGTGGCGATAGAGAATTTGGAACATGATTTTAATATGGGTACGATTGTGCGGAGTGCGAATAATTTTAACGCGGCAAAAGTGCATGTGATTGGGCGGAAGAAATATAATCGGCGCGGTGCCATGTGTACGGATAAATATCTAGAGATTGTGCATTGGCCGAGTTTGGCGGAGTTTTTGGCGGACCAGCGTGAACGTAAACGCGAAATTGTAGCCATCGAGAATCATGATGAACGCAGCCAGCCATTAGGGAAGAAGAAATTCGCGGAAGCGACGACTTTGATTTTTGGCAGTGAGAATAGCGGTTTGACTGAGGAAGCTTTGGCGGCGGCGGATGATGTGTGCGAGATTGAGAGTTTTGGCTCGACGCGCTCGGTGAATGTAGGAGTGGCGGCAGGAATCGCGATGTATGAATGGGTAAGGCAATGTGTGCTAAGCAAGTGAAAAAACAGAAGAATCGCAATAAGGGTAGGCGACGTGGGCAGCATCGCGAGATTTTGGATACGGCATTAAAGTCGAAAAAGTCGGTAAAAGCCTCAGGAAATTCCAATAATTCTGCAAAAACAGCGCAAAAAACTACGTTAGAGACCTCCAAGTCGGACGTTAAGCAACATTCTCCGGTAATTATAGAAAAAATCCCAAAAGATAAGTTGGGGGTGATAGAAGAGGTTTTTTCGGGAGATCAGGACGGTGAAGTTTCGTCAGAGGAAACTGCGTTGTCAGAGGGAATTGTTTTGCCAGAGGAAACTGAGCAACTATCAGGCGAGCGGGAGGATAGTAATGAGGAGGGCACTAGAGAGACTGGAGTTTTTGCAAAGAATACTGAATCGAAACCGAAGTGGCAGGAAAATGCGGCAATTGCGGCTTCGTCGGCGGAGACTGCTTCCGTAATTGCTTCGTCACAGAAAGAGGCGGCGGATGGTACATCGGTAAAAGATACTTCAGCTTCTGTGGCGGTAAAAGACTCAGCCCCTGTGCCGGCAAAAGATTCAGCTATTGTGGTGGCAAAAGATTCCGCAGCTGCATCATCGGTAAAAGATCCTGTTGCTACTTCATCAGGCAAGGATACTTCAGGGGCGGGCTCGTTGGTGAAGACTGGGATGCCAAAAGATTCGTCAAAAGTTGAGATTGAGATTGATCGGCCTACGCAACGTCATCATCTGAAATGGTTGTGGTGGATTTTGGCGGCAGTGTTGGTGGGATTATTAGTGGTGGGTGGATGGTTTTTGGTGCGCAATTTGAATACTGCGTCGACAGAGACGGAGCCGGATAGTTCGGAGGTAGATAAGAATGAGTCTGATTCGCCGGAAGAGAGCGGAGAAGAGAACAAAGAGGAGGAGCCAAAATCGGAGCCGGAGGAGCCGCCCGTGGAAGAGGAACCTCCAAAATCTGAGGAGAATCCTAAGCCGGAGGAGCCTACTACGCCGCCGATAGCGGAACGTCCTGCGCATAATACCGATGCGCCGTCAGTAGTGCCGGGTAGTAAGTTGATTGCGTTGACTTTTGATGATGGGCCGTCGACAGCGACTACGCCGCGGTTGCTGGATATTTTGCAGGGTAGGGGTGTAAAAGCTACGTTTTTTGTATTGGGGACAATGGCTCAGAGTGCGCCAGATATTTTGAGGCGAGAAGCGGCGGAGGGGCATGAAGTAGCTAGCCATACGCCTTACCATAACCAATTAACTCAGCTGAATTTTGGGCAAGTGAGAGCAGAGGCTCTAGAAATGGATCGGATTTTTACGGAGATTTTGGGAACGGTGCCGCCTTTTACGCGCCCTCCGTATGGTGATTGGAACAGTACGGTCGGTGAGGCTTTGGGGCAACCGATGATTTTGTGGTCGATTGACCCGCGAGATTGGGCAGATCGGAATGCTTCGTTAGTGTGTAACAGGGTGGTGAGTGCGGCTTTTGACGGTGCGATAATTTTGGTGCATGATATTCACGCTAGTACGGTTGATGCGGTACCTTGTATTATTGACAATTTGCGGGCACAAGGGTATCAATTTATGACGGTATCTGATTTGGCAGCGACGCGTGGAGTGCCGTTGGTGAATGGCGCGGCGTATTACTCGTTTTAGGGGTAATTAGGTTGGTGACGGTAGTGGTCTTAGGTTGGCGGTATTTGCGGTAATTAAATTGGTGGTAATTAAGCTGGCGGTGATTTGTGATAATTAGATAGGCGGTGATTCGTGAGGCGCTGTTCTTTAAAAGTACTTGAGAGATTAGCGGTTTTTAGGATTTTGGGCTTGATTTTTAGGAGGGGATGCGGTAGAATGGGAGTAGTGAAGGTGATCCTTCAGGTTGTTTGGGGTAATAGCTCAGCTGTTTAGAGCGCCGCCTTTGCAAGGCGGAGGTCCAGGGTTAGAGTCCCTGTTACTCCACCACAGTTTTATGGTTTGGGGATATAGCTCAGCTGGTTAGAGCGCGTCACTGATAATGACGAGGTCTGTGGTTCAAGTCCACATATCCCCACCATTTTTTGTTATTTGTTAGAATTTTAGAGCGCCGCCTTTGCAAGGCGGAGGTCCAGGGTTAGAGTCCCTGTTACTCCACCACAGTTTTATGGTTTGGGGATATAGCTCAGCTGGTTAGAGCGCGTCACTGATAATGACGAGGTCTGTGGTTCAAGTCCACATATCCCCACCATTTTTTGTTATTTGTTAGAATTTTAGAGCGCCGCCTTTGCAAGGCGGAGGTCCAGGGTTAGAGTCCCTGTTACTCCACCACAGTTTTATGGTTTGGGGATATAGCTCAGCTGGTTAGAGCGCGTCACTGATAATGACGAGGTCTG
>CAYUHY010000045.1:0-3680 GCA_964444615.1 uncultured Candidatus Saccharibacteria bacterium
GCGCACACGGTTTGGGACCGTGAGGTCGCTGGTTCGAGTCCAGTCGCCCCGACCAGTTATCAAGAAAGCGACCATTTGGTCGGTTTTTTGATAAGATGATGTGTAATGGGCTGGACAAGAATCGCTTCGCGTTAGTAAAGTAGTTCAGTACGCAGGGATCGCTGTAGAACAAAAAATAAGTTTACTTATTTTTTGGGCGCTACGGCTACAGAAGGGAAGATGCACAGCTCTTTCCTTGGTCCACTCGCCCTGGCCAGGGTTTCTCAAAGAGCACTATACATTTGACGCTTTGATTAATTTTTAGGTATATAGTTACACCCAAAAGTTATTAAGACAGCATTATGTCGTCACCAGTTTTTATTCCCGCCTGTAACGCCTTTCGTTGCATTATCTCGTAGCCTCTTTCAACTTCAACATACTCTAAGTCATCGCTCGGAACCTCACCGTATATTGCTATGCCATATTCGGATGTGAAGTTTGGGTTTTGATACATGCTTCTAACGTCCGGACAATAGTAGCTAGTCGCAAGCTGCTGAAAACTTGGCACATCTTGCAATATTTTATCGTGGTTCCCTTCAACAGGAGCGTCGCCCCTCAGCCCAGCAATATCACCAAAACTCGCTTTATTATCCTGAATATCTTTTATCGGAATAAGATAGATGCGATTCTTCCCTTTACAAAAATTGTGAGCCAATCTTGCTCCGCGTATTTTTGTTTCGAGAACCTTGTCGATAGGAAAATCTTTCGTTTCAGATATTTTTTGGCTCAACACCCTCGACCAATACTCTTCTTCTTTTTCGCCGACTTTTGGCGGAAACGGCAATTCGTGCGTTACTGAGCATTGGAATACATCCTCAAAAATAATTGCTGGAAAAGTCTGCATAGCATAGTTCATTTCAGTAGTACCAGGAAGCGTAACATACAAAATATCGAGCGCATCGTCAGAAAGGCTAATCTCTTTGCCAAAACATTCAGCAATATATTTTGCATCCTCAATATCTTCTTCGCGTAGTTTAAGACCGCTCATACCGTATTTATCGATCTGCTCGTTAAAGTAGCTGTTTTGCCCTGATGCTAAAAACGGAGATTCCAAAGCGCAGTTTAGTTCTTCGATTTTTTGTGAAATTTCCCAGTCTTCCCGTCCATCTGCTGCAAGATCATAAATGGCTTGAAACTCCCGATTTTGTTTTGTTACACAATGCTCCACTGCTTCAGAATTGATACCACGCAGACTTCTTATGTGTTCAAAAAAGTTTGGCATTTTACTGGCCATTCTTTGCCAGGAGTTTTGCCTTTCAGAATTGTTGCTATTATCTATATTCTCACCGACGAACATAAGCTCCTCCACTGCAGTAATTTACAATAAATTATACCATACAATGTAGCCCCTATAAAGGGCTACATTGTAGCAGGTTTGATAGTTTTATGCGGAAATATAAGGAGTGAGGATCTCAGGTATTATTTGAGGGCTACGGATTTAAAAACCACTAGTTGTCGTAGTTTTGCGTAATAGTTCTGTCTCGGAGTGTTAGCTCGACTTTCGCCAATATCGCTGCGGGGTCCATATCTTTAAAGTCATGTGATAATTGCAGTTTTTCTGGCTTGATAAAAAGTTGTGTCTTTTTCTTATCTCCTTTGTATCCTAGATAAAGGATAACAATAGTATCACCATTGGCATCAGTTTTGACATCTGCTTTTATAGAATAGGGGGTGTCCGATTTTTTAAGAACATTAAATTTTTTAATTTCTGGAGTGTAAAACTCGTTAACCCTGATAAACTTAGCATTCTTAAAATCAATTCTGTCCAAAGAGGCCAGCGCCTTTCTTTGTAGTACTCCATATTTTTGATTAGGAAAACTCATTGGCTCATAGTCATAATCCTGCTCGCACAGTGGACATACAAGCTCGAAGCCTCTATTTTTAAAATCGGTATCTTCTACTACTAATGGAGTTCCATGTTTATGGCAAATAAAGGTTACATTCCTTTCATCTATCATATTATTGGTATCAGGCCATGTGGGCTCTTGAACAATAAAATATAAGTGGTCGCTATATATGAAAATGTTTTGAGTATTAGCTTCAGTCATATTCTTAGTATATCATATACTGGCACTCTACAACTATAAGTGCTAATGCTTAATTTTCACCCTCTCCCCCCTAGAAACTTTGTTAACGCCGAGTGAACTACGCCCGACCACTTATCAAGAAAGAGACCATTTGGTCGATTTTTTGATAAGCTGATATATAACGGGCGGTTTTTTGTTATATGCCCAGATTTAGTGATTTTTGGAGAATATTTGGTGTGTTTATTAGTCTATATGACTATTTTATAATATCCGGTGCCGTCTTCCTCGTTTAGCAAGATCCCGCCATTACTTTCTATTACTTTTGCGGACGCAATATTTCCGGCTGACGATTGAAGAAAAACTTCCTTCCAGCCTTCCTCTCTTAGCTTATTCAAAGCCAATTCTAGCATTTTTGTTGCATAACCTTTGTTACGCTCGCTTTGGCGGATTGCATAGAAAATATTGCCAGACCACTTTCGCCACTGTTCGTTAATCTTGGTTCTGATTCCAATATAACCGACTGGGTAATGATTAACATACATAATATAGATAGTGGCTGGCGTATCATATTGGCTGGTATTTTGATATTTTCTCGCCATTTGGCTTTCTATGAACTCTGAAAAAACTTCATATGGCAGCCCGTAGCATAAGTTAGTTGAGCCAGATTCTTTTGCCGGGATATCTTGGTACATTTCATATTCCGGGCGGCTCATAGATAAAGACAATTCTCTAAGTCCATACTCCATGGTTTTATTATACAATATTATCTTAGTCTGTACCAGTAGCAAAACAAGCAAGCTATGAAGACACTTGCAATATTTCTAACTGAGGCTGCTGAGACGTCATAATCAACCATAATAAACTAAAGTGGGATACGAGTTGGTTAATATATTTATACTATGAGATTGCTTAATTATGAGCAACTCACGTTTTTTGGAAAGTTTGGCATGACAGAGTGAAAGGTGACTGGGAATATCTGTAGGTGATTAAATGCCGAGCAGAGTGCTGATTGTATTTACGAAGCGGAACTCTCGATAGTGCTTTTCATTAAGGCCATCTAACAAAAATCTTTTTTGTGGTTTTGATCACTAAGATAGCCTTCGCTTAGCAAAATCTCTAGCACTCCCGCTTCGCGTTCCAGCATAGATCGACGAAATTCATCTAAACCCATAGCAGTTTTTCGATTTGCGTCAATGGCGATTTGCGATTTTATAAACAGAAAATGTAAAACCTTCATCTGCTTCATAATCGTCTAGATCCTGCCCTCCGCCCTGCGTGTAGTCCTTTTTGTCTAGCTCAAATAGAATACGCATTTAGTGTTCTCCTCGTTTGCTATGGTGAAATCTTGGTAAGGTATTAGTATTTCTCTTATAACTATGTATGTAGCAAGAATAATTATACCCGAAAATCATCCGAATGTTTTTGCGCGTTTTGAATAGGAGATTAGACAAGTGGCCTTAACAGCATCTTCTTGGAATTTTTTAATGTTTGAATCTGAGTTTCATTTACTATCTCCACGAGCAAGTTTTTTGACTTCATCTTCTAGTTCTTTTACTGACCTGTCGAAATCGCTTTCGTAATTTGCTAGTTCTTTTTTACGATATTTGTCGTATT
>CAYUHY010000046.1:0-2203 GCA_964444615.1 uncultured Candidatus Saccharibacteria bacterium
CTGGTGCAGGTGTAGTTGCTTATCGCAATGCTCGTCGTAGCACTCGTAAGTAATTGCAAAAGCTAAAAGCTTAGTTATCCGGAATAGTCCTAGCTTAGCTGGGACTATTCCTACCATCAACGCATCTTAAAACCAGAATCGAGATATATTCAATATATTATATATGTCTCCCCAAAACCTTAGAGGATGTTTCTTTGGCACAAATTAGCTTCAAATGATATTCATTTGTCGCCTTAATTTAATTTATATATCTACTTGTCTTAGAATATCGTCTAAGGTTTTGGGTTGTAAAATAAAAATACTTTTTACACTTCACGAGCGTATAAATATTTTGCTTCAGTTTGTAGCTCTCCGAAGTTTACTAAATCAGATACAATGACAAATAGTTCGTCTTTATTGATGACGCTGGCTGCAGTTAATAGAATTGCATGCTCCATCATGGTAATATAAGTATTTATATAGCTTTGCGCGGTGTTATTATACTCGAGAAAAAGAGCGCTCACTGCTAATGCAGTCCGTTTGTTTCCGTCCCGAAAACAGTGATTCTTAGCTAAAGAAAAAATTATATGTGTTAACTTTGATTCAAATGATGGGTAGAATATGTCATCCCTGATCATGTTTACGCTACTATGTAGGAGATTGTCGTCAATAACCCCAGAAATACCGCCAGTCTTCGCAATGATTTCGTTATGCGTATTAACAACTTCTTCGTAGTTAGGATAAATATACATCTACTGGTCCTTCAGACGCTTGAAAACATCTAAGTTATCATTAATTCTAGCTGATAGCTCCTTGCTCTTTTCTCCGAGAAAACGTTCATATGCATCCTGACTAATCGGACTAATATATTCTTCAAGGCGCTCATGCCTTTTATTCCGTAGCGCATGATCAAAACTTGCCATAATCTGGCGGGCACTTTCTATCTGTGGTTCAAGAAGTGGGGAACTTACGATACTGCTTAATAAGTCATCTGCCTGCTGTACGGTAAGCTTAACCCTAGTCTTTTTAAACATGTTTATAATTTCTGCCGCAAGTGCATTTTCAAGACAAGATATCGTAGTTAATACCTCGGCATACATAGTATCACGGGTTT
Source organism: uncultured Candidatus Saccharibacteria bacterium (assembly GCA_964444615.1). Classification (GTDB taxonomy): domain Bacteria; phylum Patescibacteriota; class Saccharimonadia; order Saccharimonadales; family Saccharimonadaceae; genus Nanosyncoccus. The sequence goes on from CAYUHY010000046.1 coordinate 1,094, forward strand.
TGTCGCGCTTACTTAATTCAAGAATATTACGATACTCGCGTGCATTCTCTTTAAATATACTTTTATAAATCAGATCGGTAAAATAAGCGTATTTATTAGCTTTTTCTTCTACCTTCTCCCGCAGTGCTTTATGTAACTTTTTATTGTACTGTTCATTAGAAAACCATGCCTTAATAAACCTATCATCTCTCTGATTTATGTATTTTATATTGCCACCTGTTTTTTCAACAATAAGATTCGTAGCTATGTTAAGCATGAGGGTGCGAATTTCTTCTGCCTTTTTACTTTCAGACAGTAGCATCGCTAAATTCAGGAATGCGCGAAGATTAAAAAGCCCAAGCCGTCTAATCTTTGCAGATGTTTTGATAGATGCATTCGTGCATCTATCAAACTGAACACTGCTTAAGAATCTCGATAATGCCTCTCCAGTGAGCACCAAATAACCGTTTGACTGAAGTTCGTCGCTATGCTTTTGGATGCAGCGCACAATCGTACTTCTATCAACCTCAAAAAAATCACTAACCTGTTCAACGGTTAGCCAACGATCGTTATTAAAACTGATCGCAGGCAGTTGAAGTTGTTCCTGGACACTCTTAACAGCAAAAGCATTGTTAAGGATATTTGCCCGATCGATAGCAGATTTATCAACATTCATAATACTATTGTATCATGCAAACAATCTAATTCCATCATATATAATCTAAAACATCAGTTAATCTATCAACACGTTTCCCCTAAGTTACAATTCAAATAGAAAGAATCTACTACAAAATGATTGAACTGGCGAGGATAGCGAGCAGAAAGAAAGCATTCATGTTTTTCTTTCGAAACACTTGAGTGACCGTAGTCAGAGAAAATATTTTATATTTTCTCTAGACGTTACGAAAGTGGGAGCAAAGCGACGCGACGCAGCTCAGCATAGCATTTTAACACCTACGGCACTAAAACCACACCACTTTTCCACAAAAATCCTTACAAATAGCAAAAAATCTACTACAAAATGCTTGAACTGGCGAGGATAGCGAGCAGAAAGAAAGTTTCACTTTCTTTCTCGAGCGACGCAGCTCAGCATAGCATTTTAACACCTACGGCACTAAAACCACACCACTT
>CAYUHY010000046.1:2303-3450 GCA_964444615.1 uncultured Candidatus Saccharibacteria bacterium
TTCCACAAAAATCCTTACAAATAGCAAAAAATCTACTACAAAATGCTTGACATTCCAAAAACTTGCTATAAAATAAGAAGTAGATATAAATTAAATTAAGGAGAATATCAAATGAAGAAAAGTCAAGTTTTGGCTGCTTTAGCTCTAGCATTCGCTTTGGGCTTAGGTGTCGTTGCACCTGTAGCTAATACTTATGCTACCGTAGTTTATCCAAACAATGCTACTCAAGCACAAAAAGACGATCTTAAGGCAGATGTCAAAGCTGCTAACGAAGCTTATGCTCAATTAGACAAGGTAGCTGCTTATACTACTCTCTACAATGACATTGAGTCTGACAGCGGTTTACGTGCATCTATCGAAGATAGCAAAGAAATTCTAGTTGGTTTTACCAAGAGTGGCACTTATGCTACTGTCGATACTACTGCTATCACTAAAGAAGTTGTCAATACTAATATTGAGCACCTCAATGATTTGATGTCCTATGCTGATGGCGGTCTTTATGCTCGCAACAACAACGGCGACTTCACCTACATCAACACCGGCCGTACTTTCAGCCAAGCTCAACTTCGCACCCTTTCTAAGGTAAGCGATTCTGAAGATTTGGATACTATCCTTAATAGCATGAAGGCTTTGCTTGATGATGCTAAGGCTAACAGGACTATCTTGAATGACAACTACGTACCTTCTTCTGATGTTGTAACTTCTGCTAAGACTTATGTTGCTAACGTTATCGCTGGTATCGAAGGCTGGTTCGGCACTTTTGAGGGGCGTTTCAACACTTTCACCGCTCCAACTGATTATGCCACTAACGATCTTAAGCCAGTTAGCGAAGATGCTTACAAGAATCTCGTAAATAGCCAAGCATGGAAAGATGCTACTAAGAATACTTACACTGAAGACTATGTACGCTTCGGTTTATACATGGATGCTGCAGCTGCTACTCCAAAGTACAGCACCGTTAAGGCTCTTGTAGAAGCTAAAGAAAACTTTGACAAGATTTCTGCTACCAGCCAAGCTGTCGATTACGACAAGGCTCTCCAATATATCGCAGCCTTCAACACTGCTATCGCTAACTTCAAGAATGGTACCACCACTCCAGCCCCAACAGAAACCCGCACTTTCACTTCTGCTGATGGTAACGTTACCG
>CAYUHY010000047.1:0-2823 GCA_964444615.1 uncultured Candidatus Saccharibacteria bacterium
AGGTTTACATCTTGAAGAAAGAGGAAGGCGGTCGCCATACTCCATTCTCCAAGGGTTACAAGCCTCAGTTCTACTTCCGCACCACTGATGTGACTGGCGAAGTCGAACTCCCAGCTGACAAGGAAATCGTCATGCCTGGTGATACTGTCACCTTTAAGGTTAAGTTGCTCGCACCAATCGCTATGAACAACAACGACCGCTTTGCTATCCGCGAGGGTGGTAAGACCGTCGGTTCTGGTGTTGTTACTAACATCATTAAGTAATACTACATTACTCATAAAATGGCTCCTCGCTCAGAGGGGCCATTTGTGATATTAAAAACCATCGCAAAACTCAGCACTCCGAGGTTATACCTCAGCCATCAGATGGTTACCAAAATCTAGAAAAATCCCCCGGTTTATACCGAGGGATATGTATTTTTGGTTAGACTATTTAGGCTCGACGCCACAGCGACGTTCATCTTTGATGATAAAACTTTCAAGTATTACGAGGTCTTTAGGAAGATCAAACATCCACCCTGACATCTGTTTGGGACTGCTCTTCCAGTGCGGCCATCTGGACCGGTATGCTCCGTCAGCACTGAGTTTCACCATGTAGCCCTTTTTGATTGCCGGTACAAAGGCGGGGCGAATATACACGCAATTAAATTGTTTATTGCGATTGTCTCCCCGTACGGGCGTAGACGGTGGTATCTTGTCAGTGCAAATGATATCGCAGCCGAACTCTTTTGCTCTCGTACGCAAGTTGGTAAGAAAAATCTTCTGGGCCTGGGTCAGTTCTAAAGCATCAAATTCTACGGCAATTTGCTCGAAAGTATCTTCCTTGGGCTCTGCCTCAGGCTGAGCAGCAGTCGCACCAGCTTCTTCCAACATCTTCACTTTCGTTTCGAGGGTCTCCAGGCGCTGCAGGATGGTCGGCGATGCCTCGTCTTTGCTTTGAGGTCGGTCGAAATCGACAATGAATTGCAGTGTTGCCGTCAAGGAATCCAGAAACTGCGCCCCAGCCGGGCAGGTGTAGGTAGCGCCGGTGTGGCTGTGCAGAGTGAAACCTTTCAGTAAGGTACCGGTTTCATTATCAGAGCATTCAATGGCGTAATCCAAAGTCTTGGCCAGCTTAAAAAATGTTCTGGCCATGTAGCTAGCGTGCTTCTCGACGAAATCTTCCGTCAAGATCATTTGTCATCACTCCTTTTTTGAGTAGTTTAAGACTGCTTTTTGCGAAAACAATCTTATTTCTACCCAAAATAGGGAATCAAAACCGTAAATATCTAACATTAAGGTGCAATTAGGGAATTTTTGTAGACCTTAAATCATTTCTAGATAATTAGAGAATCTATGTGACTTGTAGTCTGTTTTTTGGATAATCAGAAAGTTTACATAGCTCTCAGACTGAATTTCTAGAATCTAGAGTCCAACAAAATCCCAAGCGTTAAGCCAAACTTACGCCTACATCTCTATTGTAGCACATATTAGCTAAAAAGTCAATATATAGAATATAAAATTGGCTTTGTTGCAGAATTATCCATTCGGCGCCCAGTTGATGATCCTAAACGTATTGATTTTTTTGCAACTTTTATCTCCGATAAAAACATTATGTAACACGACCCACAAATCATCGCGTCCTAGAAAAACCCGGCCTATTTTAGGCCGGGTTAAGAATTAGACGCCCGTTTCGGTGTTACCGGCAGTCATCTCCGGCGAATTTGCCTCTCCCTGCGCCTCGGTCGGATGCAAAAGAGCATATAGCTGATCCTCCAGCGCCATTAAGCGACTGCGCGACTCGTCGATGGTGGCCTTTGTATACTCATTGAAAAAAACCATCATCGCGTAGCACTTGTAGAGGTCGGCAAGATTTCCGATCTGGATCGGGGGGCTCACGATATCCTCTCCATACGAAAACTGCAGGGCCGCAGGGCCACTCTTATCGCTGTAGCAAAGATCGACCGTCCAGCAATGCGAGTGCGCCAAATGTAAAAAATTGCTCAGCTTGCGCCGTACCTCGATGTCGTCTACCGAGTCTTGGATAAATTCGGCAGATAAAACTTGCTTTTTCATCTGAATCCCTCCATTCAAAACCAGCGAAAACGTACTTATCTCTTGAGATACAATCGCATTATAGCACGCTCAGCGCAAAATAACAATGCCACATGTCATCTACGAGTATATGAAACTCTCTGGGTTAAGTCAAACTTTTGATGCGCCGGTGATATTTACGGAAAATCTATTTGGCTCAAACTGACATAAGTCTTTAAATCTGCCCGGATATTTGCGAAAGAAAAATCCCCCAAAAGGGGGATGCGCGGATAATTAAATTTAAAAGTTCATCGGGCAGGCTGCAATAGATGCTTCAGAGCTCTTTGGTGTAAACTGTAGATTTTCACATTGTGCTTCAAGCAGCGTTCTAATAACAAAAAATCTTCAGGCATCGTAAAAACAAAGGTATTACATCTATACTGTTGGCGTGACCTAATTTCTGGCGCAACTAAAATACGGCCTCCCAGCGATTTCGAGCGCACATAAGCATAAATATTGCGGACGGCATCATAATAGATATGACCGCCAGCTATCGTCGCTAAGCTCTGCATTTTTCGGATTTGCGCGTGGCTAAGGCTAGACAAGGGAACACCTCCAATCTATGATTATTCCACGCCTCAAACCAGCCTGAGCTAGAGGCTTATTATCATTATAACACAGATTAGCGAAAAAATCAAGTAGCGATACCAGCGTGGGATAGTATAATGGTGGAAAAGTGATTTAAAAAGGTAAATTTTGGTTCTTTACACTTTTCTGTGGGACTTGTTTGTGAGGTCTAGGATTTTGAGGA
>CAYUHY010000048.1:0-2730 GCA_964444615.1 uncultured Candidatus Saccharibacteria bacterium
TTATTAGACAACAGAAAACGTTCGGTAACATTTATTTTTTAGATAATACGGATTTTTGTACAAAATGCGAGGAATGGTGTATAATAGAATTGTTTAGATAATTCGTTTCAAAAGTGAACTATAAGGTGTTGTTTTTGACAACACTGCATTCACCGATTTGCATGACACCGTAAGGCAGTCAGTTCGGTGAATCGATAGTTTACTGAGCGGATTATCTAAACACCTTGCGGTGTCATTTTTATATCGCCTCTATTACTTTTGGATATAATTATTGACGCCCAGTATATATACATAAAGTCCACAAAAAGGAGGGCGTGATGCAACGCAAAAGACGTAATATCAACTTTGGGCACTTTTCTGGGTTTTCTGGAAAAGGTCAAGCTAAATCTCAGTTTAGCGCGAAGTCGAAGTTTAATAGTTCTATTACTAATACAACTCTTCATAGTATTCCAACTGTAAGAATGAGGAGAAATAGTAATAATAAGTCTTTAGTTGCAGAGCGTAATCCTTTTTGTGGAGAATGGGATATCTCTCATTTTACTTTTCGTAATTTTCAGGTAAACCTTTGTCGCGTAATACACTTTTCCTTGGGACGCTTCACCACATCCCGTCTTCGCCTTGCTCGTTACGGGTGTGGTTCGCTCATTCGCTCCCCGTTTGTCGCGAGAGCCCGAGAAAAAGGTATTACTGCAACAAAGTTGGCTAAAAATCTGGATTATAATAAATATTTAAAATCCCCACTGTATATTATATGTACGCTTTTGCTGAGTTTTGTGGTGAGTAATATGATGGGTGGATTTGGTAGGGAATGTTATGCGGTGGTAAGTCCTACTGCTTCGCTTAGTGTTAGTAATCCTACTCTTTCTACTACAGTAGCTCCTGGTGATACAGCTTATCTTAGTAGTAATGTAACCTATAGTGCTAGTGATATAGATAGTTATACATTACAAGTATCATATGCGAATGGGTATTCTTCATTAAAACTTGATGGAGGAACTACTACGCTTGCTGGTGCAGGAGGTAAGACGGGAAGTAGTCTTGCAAATAACTCTTGGGGATTTGCTTGGACTAATAATACTACTAATAATACATCTACCAATGCCGGCTTAACTTATTATACCGTACCAATTTACGGTACTAATGGTAGCGGTCCTAGTACTGGTAGACTAGAGAATGTTACACTACCAGATAGTGCTAATAATACTTTAGCTTCTACTACCAAACGTATTGTCTTCGCTGCTAAGTTTGCAGAAAATAATACTAATTCTGGGCATTATAAGACCGGCGTACAGCTTAGCATGGTAGCCATGCCGAAGATGGCGGTAGATTTGTCTGATGTGGCTACTATGCAAGAACTTAATGGTCATCCAGAAATCTGTACCAATACACAATTAATATCTGGTCAAAAGTATAGTGCTGAATATACTCTTATGGATGATCGTACATACCCAAGCGGTCTTAGTAAAACCTATAAAGTGCGTAAGTTTGCGGATGGTAGATGCTGGATGACAGAGAACTTAAGAATTAATAATACCACTCTCAAAGCTGCTAGTTCAGATTTCTCAGGTAGTGATATAGTATTACCAAGTTCTGGCAAAGGTGATTTTACTGACGCTAATAAGTTTACATATCGTTCAGGCTTGTTTAGTGAAGCTAATTCCGGCTCTACCGGTTACTACAACTGGTACACCGCTACCGCTGGTGCGGGGAACTCTTTTGTAACTAGTGATAATCAAAATGTTAATACATCTATTTGTCCAAAAGGCTGGACTCTACCGACGGGTGGTCGCGCGGGTAATGCTAATACCGAAAGCACGTGGTCTGATTACTATAAGTTATTTCGTAACATGGGCCTGATTATTAGTACTAGTAATTTATCTGCCACTAGTAGTACTAACTGGGGGTCAGGAGATTTAGATATTATCCAAAGTAAAGTAGACTCTGATAGTAAAGTAATTTATAACTTTAAGTATACCGGGTACGTTTACAATAACTCTCTGGACGTTGGTACTAGCCACGGTTACTGGTGGTCTAGTACGGCAGATGGTGCTATCTACGCATATCGCTTACTCATAGACAGTAGCAGTATCAACCCTGGTGCAGATGGCACTGTTCGTTATGGCGGATACGTTGTGCGGTGTATTGCGCGCGATTTCTAAAATCTTAAAATCCAACCCTCGAGAGCAAATATTAAAATGATAGAGTGAGGTGTTAGTGATTTGGAGACAGACTAAAAGAAACTTCTGGTTAGCTAATAAATATAAATGTATATATAATATATAGCCAACCAGGTCTGTCAAAAAACACTAACGCCCCACTCATTGCTATTAAGATTTTAGGTCACGTCGTTCCATTCGTAGCTCATAAAAAGAAAATTGCCAAAAACATCATGCCTGTGCTTGGTAAAAGTAGCACTTTTGTGCTACTTTTATCATAGAGCGCCTAGAATTGACTGTAACTATATTCAAGTTCGATATTTAATATCAAAAAACCTTAATCTAGTAGTTTAAAAACTAGTTTGAAAGGAGCTCATATGAGTAGACTTATTATTGAACAGGTAGAAGAGGTGCATGCCACCAAAACTATCCGCAAAATAAAAGTTGTTCTCGACTACGTCGAGAACAACTAACTACCACATGAGTCCATCATAACAAACTTCTCTATATAAGTCAAATTTTTCGTATTATCTAAAAAATAAATGTTACCGAACGTTTTCTGTTGTCTAATAAA
>CAYUHY010000049.1:0-2609 GCA_964444615.1 uncultured Candidatus Saccharibacteria bacterium
TTGTCTATCTACCATAGAGAATCTCCTCGATTACTTATACAAAAATATCATAGTGTAATCTCCGCTGATGCGTACTTATGGTATTTTACTTATATACAAGAATGATGCCCCGGTATATATACAAAAAATGGCCTTAAAGTTTTGATGTAGTCTTTTAGTGGATTTTTAGGCTGCATCAAGCTTAAGGTCGAACCTACAAAAGGAGGGCTCGATGCTACACAATTATCAATATAAATTCTTAAGTATATCGCGCTATCGATATTTAAGACTTGTTGTCCCATTGTGTAGCATCTTTGCTTTCTTGATGGGGAATGTTATTCTTGATGTACTTTTTGGATCTCATAGTTGTTATGCAGCAGTAAATCCTACTGCTTCACTCAGTGTCAGCAATCCAACATTATCTACCACGGTAGCTCCTGGCGATACGGCTTATCTTAGTAGTAATGTTACTTATTCTGCTAGCGATATAGATAGTTATAGTCTACAAGTATCATATGCAAATGGCTATAATAGTCTGAAGTTAGATGGAGGAACTACTACATTAACTGGAGCTAATGGTACAAGTGGTAGCAGCTTAGCTAACAATTCTTGGGGTTTTGCTTGGACTAATAATACTACGAATAATACATCTACTAATGCTGGATTAACATATTATACGGTACCAACTTATGGTACTAATGGCAGTGGCTTAAGCACTGGTAGACTGGAAAATGCTACACTACCAGAAAGTGCTAATAATACTTTGGATGCTACTACCAAACGTATCGTCTTTGCCGCTAAGTTTGCTGAGAATAACAATAATTCTGGACATTATAAGACTGGCGTACAACTCAGCATGGTCGCCACACCTAGAAAGCTTATTGGCTTAGAAAAAGCCAATACTATGCAAGACCTCGCTACTCATCCAGAATATTGTGAAGAAACTCCATATCTTTCTGGACAAACCTACAGTGACGCCTACCCACTCAAAGATTCCCGAGATGGTAGTGTCTATAATATTAGAAAGTTTGCCGATGGCAAATGCTGGATGACCGACAACCTTAAGCTCAAACTTACCACCGCTGGCCTAAGTAAAGATGATACTGACCTCAACCAAGGCTATGATTGGGATCAAACTACCCGGACTGGTGTAGCAAAACCCACCGATACCCTAACTTCTATTTCCAGTGGCGATGGAACCTTTACTGGATCTCAATATAAAGTAGAATCCTACATAGCATCTAGTTCTAATGCTGGAGAAACCGGTTATTACTCTTGGAACGCCGCTACAGCTGGTACTGGCGGCACAGATTCCTCAAACGCCATAGCTGCTAACAATCAGGCCCCATCCTCTATTTGTCCCAAAGGCTGGACTCTGCCTACTGGTGGTCGCGCTGGCGATGCTAATACAGAAAGCACCTGGTCTGATTATTACAAACTCTTCCGTAACATGGGTCTCACTATTAGTACTTCAAGTTTATCAGCTACTGGCTATACCAACTGGGGCTCAGGAGATCTAGATATCGTCCAGAACAAATTAGACTCTAATAGTAAAGTAATTTATAATTTCAAGTATACCGGGTACGTCTTCAATGGCTCCTTCGGCAGTGGTACTGGCTACGGCGACTGGTGGTCTAGTACGGCGTTCGATGCTAGCAACGCATACTACCTGCGCATAGACAGTAGCGGCGTTTACCCTGGTACAAACTACGACAGCCGCCGTTACTACGGATACGCTGTGCGGTGCGTGATGCGCGATCCCGATCTTTCTGAAATCACCACCATGCAAGAAATGACTCCCCGCGTCTGCGAGAAAACTCCCCTCATTTCCGGCCAGAAATATAGTGAAGCTTATCGGCTCAAAGACACCCGCGACGGCAATACTTATACCGTTCGTAAATTTGCCGACGGCCGCTGCTGGATGACCGATAACCTCAGAATCTACAATAGAACTATCAAGGCTTCCGAGTCTGATTTCACTACTGACACCGTCCCGTCCGGAGAAATTGCCCTCCCAAATTCTGCTAAATCTGGCTTTACCAATGATGATACCAGTAAGTATAGTTATCAGTCCTATCTCTCCACTGCTTCTGAAGCCGATGCTGGAGTGTCAGGTTACTACAACTGGTACACCGCCACTGCCGGTGCCGGGAACTCTTCTGTAACCACTGACAATCAAAATGTAAATACGAGTATCTGCCCAAAAGGTTGGACTTTACCTACTGGCGGTAGTGCAAGTAATGTAAATACAGAAAATACTTGGTCTAACTACTACAAACTCTTCCGTAACATGGGACTTACTATTAGCAATACTAACCTCAAACCAGGTCTTAACCAAGGTACTAGTTGGGGTTCGGGGGATCTAAATACTGTCCAGAATGCAACAGATTCTAGTAGTAAAGTAATTTATAATTTCAAGTATACCGGGTACGTCAACAATGGCTCCCTCGGCAGCGGTACTGACTACGGCTACTGGTGGTCTAGTACGGCCAACAGTGCTACCAACGCATACAGCCTGCTCATGTACAGTAGCTACGTCAACCCTGGTACAAACAACGGCTACCGTTACCGCGGGTTCGCTGTGCGGTGTATCGCCCGCGATTCCTAAGCACCCTCGGGTTGGAGAATAC
>CAYUHY010000050.1:0-2498 GCA_964444615.1 uncultured Candidatus Saccharibacteria bacterium
TCCTCAAAATCCTAGACCTCACAAACAAGTCCCACAGAAAAGTGTAAAGAACCAAGTACCTCCATCTAGCTTTAGGCTATTATAACCATTAGCATATGATACTTGTAAAGTATAACTATCTATATCGGAGGCGGAGTAAGTGACATTACTGCTTAAATATGCGGTATCACCAGGCGCTACGGTAGTAGATAAAGTTGGATTAGAAACACTAAGAGAAGCAATTGGATTTACCGCCGCATAGCAATCTTGGCCATGCAGAAGCAAACCAAAAGCACAGAAAAAGAGGGCAGGGATGCTACACGCAAGAGTTCTCATTCCTAGTGTTGGAATACTATGAAGATTACGGCGATTTCCTGACGAATCCGGAAATTCCTTATAATTAATTTTGCGTCTTTTGCGTTGCATCGAGCCCTCCTTTTGTAGGTTTTTGGGATCTTCGCCCTAGGTAACCTAAAAATCCACTAAAAGATTACCCGGGCTGAAGACTATTTTGGTATATATACTGGGGTGTCTACTTCTATATCGAAAAGTAATAGAGGCGATACAAAAATGACACCACAAGGGGTGTTAGATCATCTGTTCGACGGGCCACTTAGCCGCATAAAACGCATGAAACCCTCATGGTGTCATCCTAACGTTTTATACGATTAAAGTAGCACAATTTTGAACAGATAATCTAACATTCTCATTATACCACGTACAAAATATTAATGGCAAGAGCATACTTTATTAAAATCCAATTTTACAGTTTTTATCAATTTTATGCATCTTTAAGCAAAATACTGATTTTTGGGTAATTTTTTAATAGTTTTTATGCTTAATTTGCGTCCTAAGGCCATTTAAGAGCCCTACAAGCGATTTTAGCCTCAAAGTGCGGTAAGAACGCTCTTCTCAGGCATTCTGGCAAAGTTTTTGTTCTTTAAAACTAACCAAATAGATAGTAAAAATCCATTGCCAAGGCTTTTTACTATCTATCTTATATTACCAAGAAGTTGGCTATAGGAAATATCACGTCCCTCGAAAGACTAATCTGTCAACATTTCTTCATCAAGGCTGCACAATAAGAATTTTTATCCTTTTTATTAAACATATTACATCTTTTCAACTATAAATTTTAAACGTTATCGTCCTCACAAGCCTGATTCGGTTCTGTAGTTTCCTGTATGCTTTGACCAACTTCAGGATTAAGCACAAGCCCTCCACCTCTTACTGGCAAAACAATACTACTATCAACATAGAACTGTTCACTTTTCCGATCTTTGTTATACCAATACATAAAGTAAGCACAAGTTACCCTATACCTTCCAGAGCCAATAGAAGTGATTTGTACTCTACGAGTCCTATAGAGTTCCTCATCAAAAGGTATATAGACAGAACAAGTTGCACTATTGCCAACTGCTGTGCATTCCGCATATGAAGGATCCGGTATAAAATAATAACCATACTTCCCATCACCATTCTTATATTCTACCCGATACGTTGCACTCCATATCGCATACAAAGTTTTCGTAGGTAATGAAGAAGTCAGATTAATCGCGTCGCCGGCAGAATATGTCGCACTATTGGCATTAGCATCCTCACTCCATCCCACCAGAGCATACGTCGTATTGGTGTTCACCGGATGTGTTAACGATCCTTGCCCAGGCGCCGTGAAGCTATGGCTTGTCGCCGTTGTGGTTATCGTCTGTGTCGCTGGCACATCACCCGTACCGCCATTAGCATTATAAGTCACCGTATAAGTATAAACTGGCTGCCACACCGCATATAACGTCGTGTTACTGGAAAGGGTAATGGAAGAACCGGGCTGATAGGAAGCGGAAGTGGCAGTACTGGATGTGCTCCAGCCGAGGAAAGTGTAGTTAGTTCTGGTAGGCTTCGTAGAGCTGATTGCAATGCTACAAGAAGTACTAGTACTACTACAACTCTGATTGCTTGGGCCACCACTGCCGCCATTCATATTGTAGCTTAGGGTTCTGGTGTAGATTTGTGCCCATTTGGCGTAGAGGGTTTGGGTTGGGCTAGAAGCAGATAAGGTAATAGTGCCACCTGGATTATAATTAGTACCGGTGCCAGAACTATTGGTATTCCAGCTGGAGAATTCATAGCCGGATCTAGTAGGTTTGCTAGAGCTAATAGTAAAAGTATGCGATCCAGCTTCCGTGTCGTCCGTGTAAGTCTGGGTAGTAGGCGCATTACTACCACTATTAGCATTATAACTTAATGTATAGGTAGTAATTACTTTTGGTGTGGCAGTAAGAGAAAGCTTTACCGTAGCTTGGTAATGCCCAGCTTCAGCGTTATCGGCAAACTTAGCGGCAAAGACTAAGTTTTTGGTAAAGTTAGGACTACTACTAGCTTTTTCTAATTGTTGATTACTACCAGTGAAGGAACTATAAGTCATTGCGCTGTTATTGCCACTTTGGTTATAGGCATAACCCCAACTATTATTTGCCATATTGGCAGGAGTTTTGCCACCGGCTCCAGTGATTGTATTAGCT
>CAYUHY010000051.1:0-2493 GCA_964444615.1 uncultured Candidatus Saccharibacteria bacterium
TAAGCTACTAATGCCATGTTAGGCATACACCAAAAATGTTTGCGGAACAACGCCAGATAATACGAAAAGCTTGACTTATTTACTGAAGTTTGTTATGATGGGTCATATAAGTGTTTAGTTGTTCTCGACTATGTCGAGGACAACTTTTATTTTGCGAACGGTTTTGGTAGCACGCACCTCTTCCGTCTGCTCAAAAGTTATTTTACTCATACGAGCTCCTTTCAAACTAGTTTTTAACTACTAGATTAAGGTTTTTTGATATTAAATATCGAACTTGAATATAGTTACAGTCAATTCTAGGCGCTCTATGATAAAAGTAGCACAAAAGTGCTACTTTTACCAAGCATAGGCATGATGGTTTTGGTGATTTTCTTTTATTCTATCCCCAAACCATCAATACACTATTTGAAATTAAGATATTTTGCTCTCGAGGGATTCCAAAAATTAGTTGCGGGCAATACAACGGATAGCAAGACCGGCGTAACGGCTGCCATTAGACGTACCAGGGTATATGCTGACATCACTTATACATAAACGATATGAGTATATACTACCTTCCTCATTGCTAGACCACCAGTAACCGTAGCTGGCGCCACTGTCAAGAGAACCATCATCGACATGTCCGACATACTTGAAACTATAGGGAGGATCTTGTACTACTTTTAAGTTATCTGTAGCTGGTAATTTCCAATTAGTATAGGTATAACTACCGGTTTTAAGGATATCATTTTCATAAATACTTACACCACTAGAATTTTTAATAGAGTTGAATAAATTGTAGAATTCAGTACTACCGTTACCGCCAGATGGGAGCTTCCAACCTTTTGGACAAATACTTGAAGTTGCATTACCTGATTTTAAGTCGCTAGTTCCACTTCCGGCTGTAGCGGCAGCCCAAGAGTAGTAGCCAGTTTCTCCGGCATTAGAACTAGAAGTTATGTATGATTCTACGGCATAATTACCTTGATCTGAAGAGAAATTTCTGCTCCCAGAAGTAGTATTAAGTGAAGTTAGGGTATTAGTGGGTTTTAATGCAGAACTTTGATTCCAGTCGGAGCCTTGGTTAAGGTCAGTGTCGGATTGTTTGAGGCCTGCGGTGGTGAGTTTGAGCTTGAGGTTGTCGGTCATCCAGCAGCGGTTGTCGGAGAATTTGCGGATGGTGTAGGTGTTACCGTCGCGGGTGTCGGTGAGAGTTTTGCTGGTGCCGACAGCAGTTTTTTCACAAACTCTTGGAGTCATTTCTTGCATGGTGGTAATCTCGGAAAGATCAGGATCGCGGGCGATACACCGCAAAGCAAAACCATTATCACGATCGAGTAGGTTTGAACCAGGACGGATATAGCTACTGTCTAAGAGTAGTAGATATGCGAGGTCAATACTACCCACACTACCAGACCACCAATAGCCGCTGCTAGTAGCTTTGATGAGGGAACCTCTAAAAATACGACCGGTATACTTGAAGTTATAGATTACTTTACTGTTAGAATCTGTACTTGTTTGGACTTTTACTAAGTCTCCTGCGCCCCAGTCATTATTATTAGTGGAGGATAAACTATCACTAATGGTCAGTCCTATGTTACGAAAAAGCTTGTAAAAATCTGTATCGCTTCTTTTTCCACCAGTTGGCAATGTCCAACCTTTAGGACAAATCGATGTGCCTACAGTGCCAGACGTTACGCCGCTTGTTCCAGCACCAGCAGTAGCGGTATACCAATTGTAGTAACCAGACACGCCAGCACTTGCTCCATCAGAAGGCGTGGATAAGTAAGATTGATAACTATATTTGCTGGTATCATTATTAGCAAAATCAGATTTGCTAGAATTTGGGAGGGTAATTTCTCCGGATGAGACGGTAGCAGTAGTGAAGTCGGAATCGGTAGCTTTGATGGTAGTATTATTAATTCTTAAGTTTTCTGTCATCCAGCAGCGTCCGTCAGCGAATTTACGAATGGTATATTGATTGCTAACACCGCTTGGATAAGCACGGTTGTCCATTAATTTATATTCGGCACTGTATTTCTGACCGTCTAGCAACGGAGTTTCTTCACAATATTCGGGGTGGGTAGCTAAATCTTGCATGGTGTTGGCTTTTTCTAGGCCGATGAGTTTTCTAGGTGTTGCTACCATACTCAATTGTACGCCAGTTTTATAATGTCCAGAATTAGTATTATTCTCGGCAAACTTAGCGGCAAAGACGATACGTTTGGTAGTAGAATCTAGAGTATTATTAGCACTTGCAGGGAGCGTTGCGCTTTCCAATCTTCCGGTACTTAAGCCGTTACCATTAGTACCATAAGTTGGTACGGTATAGTAGGTAAGTCCTGCATTAGTAGTGTCATTATTAGTAGTATTATTGGTCCAAGCGAAACCCCAAGAGTTATTAGCTAAGCTGGATCCGCTTGTGCCATTAGCGCCAGAAAGCGTAGAAGTACCTGGTCCTTCTCATTTTCCTGTGGTTTTAGTTTTCTTGACTATCAAAAAAGCCCTTCTAGT
>CAYUHY010000052.1:0-2105 GCA_964444615.1 uncultured Candidatus Saccharibacteria bacterium
GGCGACTGCGCACGATCATTTTATTAGTTTTCTTATTATGACGAGTACGGTAACCTAGTGTCAATTGACCCCATGGGGTGCGTGGTGCTTTACCGGTACCATGACGACCACCATCACCACCACCGTGTGGGTGATCGGTAGCATTCATGACTACACCGCGGACAGTTGGGCGAATGCCTTTACGGCGACGTCGTCCAGCGGAACCGATCTTGACGTTCTGGTGCTGCTCGTTACCAACGGTACCAATACTGGCTTCGCAGGTAACTAGGACTTTGCGCATTTCACCGGATGGCATTTTGATAGTGGCATAGCCATTTTCTTTAGCCATGAGCTGAGCGCTTGTACCAGCGGAACGGACCATTTGGGCGCCGCGACCTGGAGTTAATTCGATTGCATAGATAAAAGTACCAACTGGGATTTTCTCAATCGGCATGCGATTGGAAGTTTCGACTGCTGCATCGTCGCCGCTAGCAAAGGTAGAACCTTTTTTCATGTTTGAATCGGCGAGCACGTAGTAGTAAACATCATTCTGATCTTTGACGCGTGCGATGCGAGCGCTACGGTTTGGATCATACTCGATTTCCATTACGGTAAACTCACTACCTTTTGGTAGGCTGTACGTGAGGATGCGATAATGGCGCTTGACGCCGCCACCACGGTGACGTACGGTAATACGACCAGCGTTGTTTTTGCCAGCCATTTGTTTTTTGCTAGCGAGCAAAGATTTCAAAGGTTTTTTAGTTGTGATTTGATCGAAATCTTGCGTGGTTTTCTGACGTTGAGCAGGAGTAGTTGGACGATAAGCTTTGATACTCATTATTTATCCTCCTTTTCTGCTGATTTGGTAGACTTCTTAGCGGTAGACTTTTTGGCAGTCTTGTTCTCAGATTTTTCGGTCTTAGAATCAGTTGCTTTTTTGTCTGCTTTCTTGTCTTCCTTAACTTCTTCTTTTACTTCCTCAAAGACAGGGATTTTGTCGCCATTTTTCAAAGTAATATAAGCAACTTTGTGGTCACGGCGATAAGTAATACCTGGGTAAGCATGCTTCCCTTTAGAATACTTAGTCTGTTTGCCCTTGCGGGTAGTAACGCGTACATCAATAACAGTTACTTTGAAAGCTTCGCTGATTTGCTTGGCAATTTCTTGTTTGCTTGCAGACTTTGGAACGAAGAAAATGTATTGATCTTTGGTCTGTGCGTTGTAAGCTTTTTCGGTAGCGCGAGGAATATATTGTACACTTCTCATTATGCTTCCTCCTTATCAAGTAGCCAATTCTCGGCAGCTTTGAGGGCGGCTTCGGTAAAGACAACTGTATCTGCATTAAGAATGTCAAAAACGTTAAGATAAGTTGCACGGATCAGTTTGACATTTGGCAAGTTATTTGTAGCGCGGAGTAGTTCTGGAGTTTTCTCAGAAACTACCATGAGTACATACTTGTCTGCTAAATCTAAGTTCTTGAGAACTTTAGTAACATCTTTGGTTTTGCCGGTTGTGACAATATCTTGTTCGAGAAGAATGATTTTGTCAGCTTTGTCAGCATTCTTAAGACTTAAAGCTTGACGAATAGCAACTTTCTTAGCAGTTTTGCTGAGTTTTTTGGTGAAATTTTCTTCACCGGTACGACCACCAGCTACACCACCATGGCGCCAGATTGGGTTACGGGTAGAGCCGAAACGGGCACGACCAGTACCTTTTTGCTTCCATGGTTTTTTGCCGCCGCCACGAACTTCGCCACGCTTTAGAGTTTTAGCGTGAGCACTACGGGAGTTGGCCAGATAAGCGTCGTAGGCAGTCTTGAGTAATTCGTGATTATTGACTTCAACTTCGAAGACTTCTTTATTCAATGTCGTCGCCATACTTTTACTCCTTTCCCTTAATCGCTACAATTGTAACGATACCTTTTTTAGGACCAGGGACTGCGCCTTTTAGACCGATGAGGTTGTTTTCTGGGTCAATAAAAGAAACTACCAGATTCTTGACGGTCACTTGATCATGACCCATCCGACCTGGCATACGCTTACCTTTGAATACTTTTTGTGGATACATCGAGCCGATGGAACCAACACGACGAATATTACCCTTGAAACCATGGGTATTGCGTGATT
>CAYUHY010000053.1:0-1719 GCA_964444615.1 uncultured Candidatus Saccharibacteria bacterium
ATTATGGTCGGAGAAAATGTTGTAAAAATTACAACATTTTATGGAGGGGTTGGTTTTGGGAGAAGTGTTAATGTTTGAGCCTTGATCTTAGAATGAGATACTAATTGCAGTAGATATTGCGCCCAGAATCTTTACAATCATTACTGTTACGATCATAATGCTGCTCGTAGCCAGTGCGGATCAGCTCGTACATAGCTGTGAAACTTTCGTACAGGGCGTCGGTATTGGGGGCGGTTAGAGCTTCCAGTTTGGTGACATCGGGGCGATGATCTTCGACCCAGGCTTGTAAATTTGTACGCAAAGTTTCATAAGTTTGGCGCAAAGTCTCTTTTTCTGGGCTAGTATAGCTTGTTTCCTGGTAGGTGCGATAAGCGTGGATGTACTCAAGCTCTTTTTCGAGCCAGAGTTCGCCATACTGCGCCAAGGTGGAATTTCCAGAAGTGCGGAGAACATCCGCCGCCGCCTGGAAGTCATGATCCGGGCTTTCGACCGTGAGGAGGTCTACGGCAAGCGCATAATTATGCCATACTTGATAAAGCTGTAAAGCTTGGGCAAAATTTGTCGTGCCCGGAAAAGCAGCGACATAATCTTCGCGGAATTGGTCGTAATTTTTCTTAATTTCCCCACTCCAACGTACCATTGGTGTGTTGCCAAGCTGATCGATTTGGGCGATAATATTGTTTTCGGTCAGGCTTTTGCAAGTATCGATGTAGCCGTCGTAAGTTTTGCGATCGACGTGAGCGACCTTAGCGTACTGAACGGCATATTCACAAGATTTGGAATCATGCGCGCGCTCAACCACCGGCTTAATTTCCTTGGCAGCCCGATAAGACTCGCCATAGGCCGAAGCCAGAATCGAGTCGATGCCGCCCTTGATAAGAAATCCAAGGATAATGGCCGAGGCAACTAGAACCGCACCAGACAAAAGCCAGCGTTTCACCACCGGATTCATGGTTTGCTTGCCCTCTGAGTTGGTGACAGTCAGGGCTGGCGCCTGGACATCTTTGGAGCCCACGACCTGTTCGGGACGCGCTAGAGGCGTGGGGTTTTGGATGTTTTGTGAGCTAAAGGTAAGCGGGGGAGGAGTCTGGGAAACATTCGCGGTGGCATTTGTAGTAGATGCAGCTTGAGCCGGTGTAGCGCCACTAGTAGTAGACTGAGCAGCGGGAGGATTGGCGGTAGAGGCAATTGTTGCACTCTGGGCGGCTGTCGCGTTTGGAGTTTGAGGTGATGTAGCAGGGTTGGTTGGGTCGGGCGTAGCGTTTGGGGCGGTGTCTGCAGTAGGTTTCGGAGCAGTTTCGCCATTCTGCATCAATAAAAGAATACCTTCAACAATTCCCCACACGACGTCGGCGGCGATAATTAGCCAACCCACCACCTGCAAAACGGCGGCGATATTACCCATGGTAGTACGGAGCGTTATCTGCGCTGCGCTCGGTAGCAAAGCGCGCAGCAACATACTAATTACCAAGACCGCAACCCCAGCAATCAGCACGATGATATGGCGTTTGGCTTTTTTCTGCTCACCCAAGTACCAATTGTGGACCCCGAGCGAGCCCAAGATAATCCCCAAAACCCCTGCTATGCTTGACGATTTAGGATTATTCATAGATAGTTTTAGTATAGCATAAGCGGGGAGAGGGGGCAAGGGGTCGAGAAGTGCCAGGCTTACTTAAACAATTTAGAACAACCACATAATTTGAGGTAGTTATCTACATT
>CAYUHY010000054.1:0-1650 GCA_964444615.1 uncultured Candidatus Saccharibacteria bacterium
TGGGTTTTGGGCTAGGTGTTGGAGAATACACGCAGGTGTATTCTCCAACCCGAGGGTACTTAGGAATCGCGGGCGATACACCGCACAGCGAAACCGAAGTAACGGTTGTTGATGCCTGTACCAGGGAAGACGTAGCTACTGCTTATGCGCAGGAAGTATGCGTAGCCAGCATCGAGCGCCGTACTAGACCACCAGCAGCCGTCGCTAGTACCATACATGGGGGAGCCGTCGCCGACGAGCCCGGTATACTTGAAATTGTAAATTACTTTGCTATTAGAATCTAATTTGTTCTGGACGATATCTAGATCTCCTGAACCCCAGCTAGTATATTGACCAGCGCCTGGTTTGAGGTTGGTGTTGCTAATAGTAAGTCCCATATTACGGAAAAGTTTATAGTAATCAGACCAAGTGCTTTCTGTATTTACATTACTAGAACCACCACCAGTTGGAAGAGTCCAACCTTTTGGACAAATAGAGGATGGGGCCTGACTGTTAGCGGCTATCGCGTCTGAAGAACTTGTACCACCAGTACCGGCGGTAGCAGCGTTCCAAGAGTAATATCCGGTTTCTCCTGCATTGGAGCTAGAAGCTATATAGGATTCTACAGCATAATAATTACTTGATGAGAAATTGGTTGACGTAAGTGAAGTGAGCGTGTTAGTCGGTTTTACAACAGTGCTCGGGGAGCTCTGGTTCCAATCCGCGCCTTGGTTGAGGTCGGTATCATCTTTACTTAGACCAGCGGTGGTAAGTTTGAGCTTAAGATTACTTGTCATCCAGCATTTACCATCACCAAGCTTTCTTACAGTATAAGATTTTTGATCTCTCGTGTCCTTGAGAGTGTATTCGGCACTGTATTTTTGGCCAGAGAGTAGTGGAGTATTAGTGCAGATACTATAATTACCATACATATCCTGCATTTTACTAATATCAGCAAGAGTTAGTTTTCTAGGTGTCGCAACCATACTAAGTTGTACGCCAGTTTTGTAATGTCCTGAATTATTGTTGTTTTCTGCAAATTTAGCTGCAAAGACGATACGTTTGGTAGTAGAATCTAGAGTGTTATTAGCACTTTCTGGTAAAGTTGCTTTTTCTAATCTACCAGTACTTAAGCCACTACCGCTAGTACCATAACTTGGTACAGTATAATAAGTAAGTCCAGCGTTAGTAGATGTGTTATTGGTAGTATTATTAGTCCAAGCAAAGCCCCAGGAGTTATTAGTGAGACTACTTCCTGTCTTACCTCCTGCACCAGAAAGTGTAGTACTTCCGCCATCTAGCTTTAGACTATTATATCCATTAGCATATGATACTTGCAATATATAACTATCTATATCACTAGCAGAGTAAGTAACGTTGCTACTTAAATATGCAGTATCGCCTGGCGCCACGGTGGTAGATAAAGTTGGATTGCTAACACTAAGTGATGCAACGGGATTTACTGCCGCATAACATTCAAAACCATTCACCATACGACTCACCACAAAACTCAGCAAAAGCGTACATATAATATATAGTGGAAATTTGAGATTTTGGGTAAATTGATTAATATATGATTTACCACAAAAAGGATTACGCTCTGCAACTAAAGACTCCTTATTACTTTCACTCATTCTTACAGTTGGAATACTATGAAGAGTTAATTTAGTA
>CAYUHY010000055.1:0-1600 GCA_964444615.1 uncultured Candidatus Saccharibacteria bacterium
CTGGCACGACATACTCACCTTTATGTACAATACCCGCCACTTCATCAGAAGCACCACGACCAGTATATCCACCAAGGTCATACCCCTTGACCTTCTTAGTGCCAAAAGATCTAAACAGAGAGTCGAACAACGTATTATTGCCACTCTTTTTCTTTTTATTTATCAAGCTGGCGCCTAAATTAACAGCATCAATAGCCATATCTTGTGCAACTTGTAAGCCTGTTCGCAACTCAGTTGTATAATTATCAACAAAGGCTTTGCCAGCGTTTGCCCCTGCCTTGCCCGCTTCACTTATCTGTTTCTCATAACTTGCTTTTTGTTCTTCGTATTGCCTAGTCAACGACTCGACCTCATCTTCTAAAATTACATCTCGCACAGAGTTTAACGCGTCCCGGTGCTTCTCCATGAATGCCATCTCATCGGCAAGCTCTTGCTGTAAAGAGTTTAGCTTTTGATCAAGCTTTTCTTTATCGGCTTGATTCTGCAAGTCCATCTCCGACTGAAGTGCTTGTGTTTCTTTTTTGTAAAGCCTCTGCTCAATAGCAAGCGCAGCCTGAACTTGGTCAAGCTTCTCTCGATTATATTGGTTGTTATAGCGTTGCAAAAAGTTTAATTGTGCAGTTAATTCGTCTACTGTCTCCTGATGGCTGCGCTCTTGCTTTGCCAAAGTAACATTGAAATCTGAATTTCGCTTTTCGATAGCCCGCCGATATTGCGTATTAGCATCATTGATTTGCTGAGTTAGAGTCGCCAAATTCTTTTCATGGCGGACCGCTAATTCTTTAAGATTTTTAGCATAATCTCGGTCTAGTCTAGATAATGAGTTAGTTAGATTATCTATTTTTGAAGCAGATCCACCAGATGCTACTCCTAAATTTTTAATACTATCTGCAGCTTGGTCTGTAGACTTCGGAAGATCAAAAGCCACTTTAGCAAACCCGCCCATAGATTCTGTAGCGGAATTAACCAAAGCATTGGCCGCCAACATGCCGAATACCCCAACCAAACCGGCAACGGCTCCTTTGGCAATAGCGCTTTGTCCAACTAGTGTCGTCAGTGCGTTATTGAAAGTCCCGATCGCCGTAGCTGCTAGCTTAATAGCGGCAATAAGCCCCGCTCCTCCGGCTAAAATCCCCACAAAAATAGTTAGGCTAGCGACTAACTCTTTATTGTCGCTAACCCATGAAGCTAATCCGCTCAAAAATGGCGTCAGTGCGTTAAAAGATGCACCAATAGTCTGCTCTACTTGCTGAAGCGAAGCATTAAGTTGTTGCTGAGAACCAGCTAGCGTGTTTGAATACTCCGCCGCATTTCCTGCAAACACGTTACCTTCGGCTAAATACCCGTTATAGACAGCTTGCGCCTTTTCCGCTTGCGTCAATTCATTAGTAGTTTTGCCAATCTGTGTGGCATAGTTCTCGTGCATCTTGGCAATATTTGTAGTAATACCTGAAGCATCAGATAAAACAGAGTTCTCCTGACGAATACCTTCAGTTGTTGCAACGATTGATTCGCCAAGGTCATAATTGGCTTGTCGATTATACGCTGCCGCATCGGTCATGATCTTAATCATCTCGGTGGCTTCTTGTACAGAATAGCC
>CAYUHY010000056.1:0-1393 GCA_964444615.1 uncultured Candidatus Saccharibacteria bacterium
TGGTTCTTTACACTTTTCTGTGGGACTTGTTTGTGAGGTCTAGGATTTTGAGGAAGAAGTATTCATCATCACGGTAACCATAAGCCAACCTTTTGGTGGTTTTTATTTTGTTATTGGTTCCTTCTACTTTTCCAGTAGATATTCGGTACTTAGCATGCATAATGATTCCATCTAGATGATTCTGGATTAGTCTAGCAAACCATAGAAAATACTGATTTTGGGTTTCTAAGCATAGGTTAACGACTACCGACATGGCTGTCTCCATTTCCGTTAAATTTTCTAGGGAGTAAGCATAATCTATGGTTTCTTTGATTACTTCTGCTGTATATAGGAGTTTGTTAGTAGAAAAGATGTGTTCTAGTTTTATCTCTTTTTCTGCACTGAGCTTTCCAGGATTAGCTAGTAGTAAATATCTGGCACTCTTTAGTAACTTAGCTTCTGCTGGTTTATGTTCGTCTAATAGTCTTTGATACTCATCATTTCTTACCTTGGTGATGACATTGTCATTAAAGTTCTTTACGATATGGAAATGATCATATACTACTTCGAGATGAGGATACTTTTCTTTGAAGGCTGCCTGGTAGCCTGCATTCATATCACAAGCAATAGCTTCAACTCGCTTCATAAACCTATCACCAAAGATCTTGATGAAGTTATAGACGGCTTGTTTGGTTTTACCGTATGCCACATATAGAACTTCTCCAGTCTCTAGATCCATAATAACTGTAGCATAGCAATGATGCTTATGTAAGCTAAACTCATCAATACCAAGGAGTTTGCTATAATGAGTGGGTTTTTTATAGCAACATATTATTTCGCCTAACTTATTCTTACCGCTATAATAATGTTGCTTTAGTCTTTGTTTGTCTATTTCTTTAATAATACTGCTATGTGTATGAGTTAATTTACTAATAGTAGTAATACTTAATGTATGTAAACTAAGTAAATCTTCAATAAATTGCTGTAAAGACTTAGTAATAAAGTGATGAGGAGCCTTAAAGGGTAAGCTGTCTTGATGGGTACGGTGACAACTTGGACAAATATACTGCTTACGCTCCACATTAATACTTACCGGAACCTGACCTAATGACAGATGCTTAAGCTTTATTGTATGATGATTGTTAATTTGTACAAAAGAACCACAATATGGGCAAAGAACCTCTCCTTGAGGTTTTACTCGGCCGATTAATTGGATTTTACCTTCTTTCTCTTTAACATCAGTTTGTATAAAATTGGTTAGGGTATTAGGTAAAAATAAATAGTTATTATATGATGCATTATGTGTTATACTCAAAGTAGCCCTTCTTGATAGTTAATTGATGTACCACTAACTATACAACTAGAAGGGCTTTTTTGATAGTCAAGAAAACTAAAACCACAGGAAAATGAGAAG
>CAYUHY010000057.1:0-1371 GCA_964444615.1 uncultured Candidatus Saccharibacteria bacterium
CGCATTATCTAATAAATAATGTTACCCAAACTAACCATTACCTCTGTTTAATCATAAGATAAATTGGGTAATGTAATCGTAATCGTAATGAGCTAAATCTAGAAGTGATAACCTTGTTGCTTTTGGATCCTTTCTAGGTTAGTTGTTAATGCTTGTATTGTAGCAAGAAGTTCCTTCGGATTCAAGGTCGCATGTTGCGCCTTTAGTCTTTGTTTGACGTCTTTTGGTACATCGGGATGGTCTAACATGCGTTGGTATGGAGTTTTCGCAGTGGCGTATTTGCGCACTGTATAGCCATTAGCTAGCCGTTTCTTTGTGGTAATCTTCATGATAGGCTGGAAATGGTTGTTATAGAGGCTAAGAATGCGATAAAGTTTATTCATAACCTCTACCGCTTCTTGACAATCATAACGCTCAAATCCAACATATTTACGTACTATCGATCGATTGCGCTCTTCAACATTGGCGTTATCATTCTTCTCGTATGGACGGCTTCTAGTGAACTTAATTTTATGTTTTTTACACCATGTAATCAAAACCTGATTAATAAACTCGCTACCACTATCAGAATGAGCGCCCTTAATATCGATCGGGAAGACTTGAGCAATACGAGATAAGGAATGTTTCGTTATCCCATCCGTTTTACCTAGCTGAGCGTAATACTCTTGCCAGTAAGTTTGCATCTCAATAAAGCTTAGCGTGTAGACCATAGTCCCCTCTAATCGTTCACCAGAGTGAACCACGGTGTCCATTTGACCGTAACCAAGTGGCTGTTTACTCCAATCTCCATGGAAGATTGGAACTTGGTTTAGGATATCGCTAGAGCGAGTAGTACTAATTCCGCGCATTAAGCCCTTATCCTTTGCGATCTTAGCTAGATAATAACGCATTGTACCAACCGGCATATCAAGGAGTTTTTTAGTTGCATCTTCTAAGTGGTGCCAATCACGATTGGTTTTTAGGATGTTGATAATTTCTGCGACTTGAGGATGAAGACGCTCGGCACAGGGGCAATTGAGAACTTCCCAAACCTCTACGAGTGCTGCCTCAGTGGCTTTAGTATAACACCTTGGTCTCCCGCGAGCCTTTTTACCCACCAGTGCGGGTTTCTGTTGCTTATGGCAAGTGTTAAGGGTGCGGATGAGTGATTTCCGGCTTCTCCCTAGTACTGCTTCAAGGTTTTGCAAAATCTCACCCTTTTGAGATTTGTTCCCAGCATGATAAGCTTGAGCTTGTCTAAGGATAATTTCTTGTGCATCATTTCTCTTAATATTACGCATATATAGTCTTATTATCTAGCAACAATTACGGTAACATTATTTATTAGATAACAAGCTCTCTACGGTAACACTATTTATTAGACAACAGAAA
>CAYUHY010000058.1:0-1340 GCA_964444615.1 uncultured Candidatus Saccharibacteria bacterium
AGCGCTTCCTTGCCAAGGAAGAGGTCGAGAGTTAGAGTCTCTTAGCTCGCACCATCTTATTTTAGCCCCTCCGGGCTATTTTTAATTTCCCCCATTTTTGATTTAGTGTGCTAAAATATAAGCAATGAGAGGCGACCTGGTTCTTAACTGAGCGAGGCCAACCCTCTCATTTTTGTTTTTCTAATAAAAAATAGCTACTTGAAACACCTGTACTAGAAAAGTAGTTAATTACCCATTTAGCTTGTTTCACACTCATACTCTATTAGAAAAACTGCTCACACCAATCTTTTCCTACTATAAAATTTTATAGTAACTTTATAGTAGATCAAATTAACAGGAGTGAATATAAACACTAGTGCTTTATAATAACTTTATAGTAGAACGCTTTAACAGGGGTGAAACCAAACATAAGTATTTCATAGTCACTTTTTAGTAATTACAATCCTGCTAGGCAATTACCAGACAAAATTTTGAAACCCAAAAACCAAACCCCAAAGACAATAACAGAGTCCCAGATAATTCAAGGGTTTAACGGAACAAAAAACAAACACCCTGAATAGGTGTTTGTCATAAATGAGCAGAACAGCTTGCATCACGGCATATTAGTATCACCAATGATGTCTAGCCATCAGCGAACTCGCAGCAGCCTCCGTAGTGCTTAGCAGATCCGCACTGGTGTTTGCATCTGCCAATGCTTTCCTGCTCTATATTATTATATCAAATCTTCTCTAGAAAGTAAATACTTTTTTGGCAAATTCCCTCTCAAAACCCCAAAAACCCGCTCCCAACAGCATTTTCCATCATTTTTTATGAAATTTTAAGTTTATTTTAAGGTTTATCAAAAGCTAGTTTCACCCCAAACCGCCTCTCAAAACCATTTCTAGCTCCGCAAAAAGCGGCGCTACAGCACCGCTTTTTGACTATCAAGATTGAAAGTAGGCCCTCACTTGCTTGATTTAACCGTTTCTGGCCTGGGGTCCTCGCATGGCTTATCCGCGACGACCCGATCCAGACCAGTGTCTATTTTTTGACAGGGTGGATTGTGTCTAGTCCCTGCCGAGCTACAACTCCCCGCCAGATGTGGCGCTGACGCGCCTATTCCAACGCTCAATGAACTAACGCCATATGCGGCCCGGCCCAACCCTCTCGTTCACTCGAGATGGGACGGCATTTCAGGTCGGGCGATACAGTGGGAGTATGCTAGTTCATCGGGGCGATGATGTTCTTCATCACCCGCTCCCCTCATGCGGAGAGATGCCGGTGGCTTACGTCCGACACCTCTCAGTCCGCATGGGGGAAGTGGATGATGAAGAAGTGATATTAAGGTAAGGACCTAGGTG
>CAYUHY010000059.1:0-1238 GCA_964444615.1 uncultured Candidatus Saccharibacteria bacterium
GCTACATTCTACTTCTAATTGCACAAACCATGATTGCGTTGCATGACCTCTTTTGGAGTTCGCCAGTTCAATCGTTTTCTGGGTCTATTATTTATCTCGTTTACGGCTTTGTCAATGTCTTCTTGGGTAATTTTTCTGAAGTCTAGTCCTTTTGGGAAATATTGGCGAAGAAGTCCATTAGTATTTTCGTTAGTGCCGCGTTCCCATGAATGATAAGCATGTGCAAAGAACACATTAAGGCCCACTATGCCTCGTTCAATCCATTCATAGCCACTATTCTCGCTACCATTATCTAAGGTTAGAGTTTTGAGGTATTTTAGCTTTATGTTGCTTGTCAATGCATGTATACAGCCATCAGCAAACTTAAGGCTCATTGTGATACGTTGTACTTCTTGCTCTGCTTCGTCTAAGGTTTTCTGTTCTTTGGTTAAAGCATCAATCTTGAACGCTGTAAGATAACCGCATTTGCGCTCAGTTAGTGTACCAATACGCCCAGTAGAGCCATTACCATGACCAAGCACAGTGTCTCCTTCCCAATGACCAATACGACTACGATTGTCGATGTGTTTGGGACGAGTATCGATACCCTTCTTAGCTTGTAGTCTCTCTCGATTCTTCTTGTTAATGTAGTACTGTCGATTATGTTTGTAGCCTCTCGTGTGACGCAGATATTTCCGAAGATTAGGATGATATCCGTAGATGAAGTCGTAAATGGTCTGGACAGCAATACGGACCTTTTGTCGTATACCATTAAGGCTTACTCCCACCGTCCTAAAACGTCCACTAATTTGTTCTGGCGACCAACGTTTCTTAATATACTTAATAATACAGTTAGCTAGTGCCGTGCCATCGTGTAACTTACGGTGACATTGGTTAGCATTAAAACGTCTCATCTTAGTTTTATAGTGAGCAAATTCGGCACTATAATGCTCAGGGTTCTTGGGTCTTGATAGATTACCTCTTCTACCAGGTATACGACAAGTTTCTAGCTCCTTGACAGTCATTGCATTTCTATTAATTTCTCGTCGGATGTTAGTATGATGAATGCCTAGCTTTTTAGCTATTTGAGGAATGTCGACTCCATCGTCTAGATAAGTTTGTAAACTATATCGTTTTTCTATGGTAAAATGTTGATGAGACATCTAGTGCTTCTCCTATAATTATTTTGTGGTAAAAACAATTATACCTGAGAACCCTCCAGATGTCTCATTTTTGTGCATCTTGAGTTGGAACTTAGG
>CAYUHY010000060.1:0-1175 GCA_964444615.1 uncultured Candidatus Saccharibacteria bacterium
GGCGTTGTTCCGCAAACATTTTTGGTGTATGCCTAACATGGCATTAGTAGCTTAGGCTATACATTGTATTCTGGCAGCCCGTAAGTAGTAAACTTATTAAGTATCATCACTCTAAGGTATTGTTCTGTACTGCGATTAGCTTCAGTACGGTTCATCATTTTGTCACCGAAGGTATTTTTTAGTCTAAAGAATGCATTCTCGACTAGGCTACGCTGATGATAACCACTTCCATCTTTCCAGACATCTATGCCACCATGATATTTAATCTCCCGTACAACTTTGTTTCTATCTTCCCAACCGGGAGTATCTATAAGATTTTTAGTATGTTTATCTATATCCATATGTAGAGTAGCATTTTTTGGTGGAGGAGCAATGAATCTAGTACTGAGACTTCTTGCAAGTTGATAGTTATCATTACAATCATAAGCTCCATCTCCCAGAATACATTCAAGTGGTCTAGTTATACCAGTCTGCCTAGTATTCTTCTCCGTTTCTGCAAGTAAGGGTATTAACATAGTGTTATCATGTACGCTACTAGACGTATTAATAATAGCCGGGATTAATCTGGAAGTAACATCGAGACTAATATGACTCTCCTGCCAAATACGGTGTTTCTGAGCTCCATGTTTTCTGCGGAACCATTCACCTTCGCCATGGATCTTGAAGCCTGAGCTATCCACTGCTAATTTGATAGGCTCTGCTTGGTAGAGACAATACTCTGGTGGTAATAATTTAATCTTAAGGCTAGCTGCTCGTCGAGATAAAGTAGCAATGCTCGGGATTTTAGTAACAATACCATACGACCATAATACGCATCTCGTAAAATCCCGTGCTTGACGCAAAGGCTGATGATAAATCTCTCGGAATATTAGTATGAGCATAATTAGCTCATCGGAGTATTCTTGAGGGTGGCCCTGAGTATGCTTGCATAATGGTTTCTTGAAGCAATCACGTCGCTTAGCTTCTTTGACTAGAACAAGAAAATCACCTCGTCGAGCCAGAGCTTTACTGTATTTTCTCCAGTTTTTGATTTTCTTGATAGTCTGGGCAGTTTTCTTGTCATTATTATTTTTGGTGGTATTATAGTTATGAGTAGTTTTGGTTTTTGATTTCATAATTTAAGCATAAAACTACTCTTTTTTGTTGTCTAGTGGGGATGTTTGCGGAACAAAACC
>CAYUHY010000061.1:0-1128 GCA_964444615.1 uncultured Candidatus Saccharibacteria bacterium
CGGGCACCAGAGGATATAAAGATGGCTCGTTCGAGTCATTTTTTTGGTGCTAAACAAGAGTATAAAAGCCTTAAATCATGCGTTCTAACTTTTCCAGACCACCGTGCTCAGATTGACTTTTATCCCGCGAGGAAAAATCATTCGTTACAATAATCATTGAACTTCAAGGGATGCGACGTCTGCTGGATTTTGGCAGGGTTCTCCATTATACCGATAAGATTGTTGATTTTATTCTCGCTCAGGGTTATCCGCTCCTGAGCTGCAGCGATTTCGTCTTCTAACGTACACTCCGGCTAAAGCTAGAGGTTTTTAAGGATAAATTAAAAGGCCGCGACAAATGTCGCGACCTGTGCCGTCAGCATCGCCACCCCAAAAACGGGAGTTTAATGAGCGCCTGAATACCGGCGAAGTAGGTGTTGGCGTCCTTGATGTAGCCAGTCCGCAACATCTGCATGAACATGCTTTTGCTAACTTCGTAGAGCTCGATGTACTCGCCGTCGTCAGGTTTAGACTCAAAGCACCGAGTGCAGCAGCATTCCGCCAGATAGGCGTTTACAGGCTGACGAATCAGCTCCGGTTCCTGATAATGCGAGCCTAGGTCAGTAATGTACTGAGGTTCAGTCGTCAGGCCGGTTTCTTCCAGTAGCTCGCAGATGGCGACAGTCTTGTCGTCTTCGTCTGCTTCGGCGTAGCCGGCAGGAAACTCGATCAACGATCCTTCCTTGACGAGCGCTGTAGGCTGGATAACCATGATGAAATTACCGTAGTGGTTCTCTGGTACAACAATCGTAGAGGGGCGCTTGTCCACGTACTCGCGCCGCTGGCGCGTGCCGTTCGGATAGTTGAACTCCTGGCATTTGAGCTTATAGAAGCTACCGCCATTCATGACTTCGCTGGCCGGTGTAGCCCGGCAGGCCGCAAGGCACTCGTCGAGCTGCTCGAGGCTGGTGATTTCCTGGATGTGATTTTTCATACAGAAACCTCCTACAGATAGATTTGAAAGAAACTTAGGATGCAACCCCTTTTATTGTGGTACAGATTCCTGATTTTGTCAATAGCAACAGGAGCCAAACGGTTTTGTTCCGCAAACATCCCCACTAGACAACAAAAAAGAGTAGTTTTATGCTT